>JANYCC010000038.1 GCA_025360495.1 Verrucomicrobiota bacterium
ATCTGCTCGACGAGGATGGCGATCTGCATTTCACCCCGGCCGGACACGGCGAAGACCTTCGGATCCGCCGTCTGCGAAATGCGCAGGGCGACATTGGTGCGGATCTCGCGGGTCAACCGTTCCCACAAGTGACGCGCGGTGACCAACTTGCCGTCGGTGCCACCGAGCGGACCGTCGTTGACCACGAACTCCATCTGGATGGTCGGCGGGTCGATGGGGATGTAGGGCAGCGCGCCGCGCTCGGGTCGGTCGGCGAGGGTTTCGCCGATGAACACCTCTTCAAAGCCCGTCACACCGATGATATCGCCGGCGTGGGCTTCCTGCATCTCGATCCGTTTGAGCCCCTCGAAATGGTAGATCATGGTGATCTTGCCGGGGCTGACCCGGCCGTCACCGTGGAGATGGCAGGCGGCATCCCCGACGCGGACCCGACCCTCGACGATCTTGCCGAAGGCGATACGGCCCAAATACTCGCTGTAATCGAGGTTCGAGACCAGGATCTGGAAGCCTTCGCCGGCCTTGGCGCGCGGCGGCGGGATGTGCTTCACGATGGCGTCGAACAAAGGTTCCATGTTCACGTTCGCCTCATCCATCTGGAGCTTGGCGTAGCCCGCCTTGGCGGAGCAGTAAATGAACGGGAAATCCAACTGTTCATCGGTCGCCTTGAGCGAGATGAAGAGTTCGAACACCTCGTCGAGCACCTTCTTGGCGTTGGCGTTCTCGCGGTCGATCTTGTTGATCACCACGATGGGCTTGGCGCCGGCCTCCAGGGCCTTGCGGAGCACAAACCGGGTCTGCGCCTGCGGCCCCTCGGCGGCATCCACCACCAGCAGCACGCCGTCGATCATGTTCATGATCCGCTCGACCTCGCCGCCGAAATCCGCGTGGCCCGGGGTGTCCACGATGTTGATGTGGTAGTCCTTGTACTTGAACGCGGCGTTCTTGGCGCGGATCGTGATCCCCTTTTCCCGCTCCAGGTCCATCGAGTCCATGATGCGTTCCTCGCTCGCCTTGGCCTCGTTGGCGCGGAAGGTGCCGGACTGCTTGAGCAGGCAGTCGACCAACGTGGTCTTGCCGTGATCGACGTGGGCGATGATCGCAATGTTACGGATGTGCAGCATAGTACTCGATTCCCCGAATCGGAGCCCGGTATCATGGCCACCGGATCGGAAAGGTCAAGAAACCGTTCTACCCATTCGAATCCGAACAAAATCCCCAGCGTTGCCGCCCAACCCGGCGGGTCGGACCAAATATTTCTCGCGGCGGCGCGTCCATCTTCCCACGTTATGCCGATGCCCGTGATTGAACGCACCGTGGAGGTGAGGTGGCGCCATCAGGTCCACTTCACGGAAGGGGTTTTCAACCCGGCCAATCCCGTGCTCCGCGACATCCTCGCGGATGCCCGGCCCGCACCCTTCGGCCGACCCGCCAAGGCGCTGATCGTCGTCGACGAATCCCTCGTCCACGCCCTTCCCGGATTGCCGGGGGAGCTCGCGGCCTACTTTCTCGCCCACCACGATGTCCTGCAATTGGTCTGCCCACCCATCCCCATGGTGGGGGGCGAGGCGGTCAAGAACGCCTATTTCCGGGTCTCGGAAATCCACGCCCTCATCGATCGCTACCACATCGACCGCCACAATTACGTCCTCGCGGTCGGGGGCGGCGCGATCCTGGACATGGTCGGCCTGGCGGCTGCCACCGCCCATCGGGGCGTCCGCCACGTGCGGATCCCCACCACCACGCTCGCCCAGGATGATTCGGGGGTCGGCGTGAAGAACGGCATCAACGCGTTCGGAAAGAAGAACTTCATCGGAACCTTCGCCCCACCGTTCGCCGTCATCAACGATTTCAACCTGCTCGCCACCCTCAGCCCCCGCGACAAACGCGCCGGCTATGTCGAGGCCCTCAAAGTGGCCTGCATCCGGGACGCCACGTTCTTCCAGCGCCTGGAACAGGACGCCGAGCGACTCGCAGCCTTCGAACCGGGCGCGATGCAGCATCTCATCCGGCGCAGCGCGGAACTCCACCTCGACCATATCGCCACCAATGGCGACCCGTTCGAGATGGGCAGCGCACGCCCGCTCGATTTCGGCCACTGGGCCGCCCACAAGCTGGAGCAACTCTCCGAATACCGCCTCCGCCATGGGGAGGCCGTCGCGGTCGGCATCGCCCTGGATGTGATCTATTCCCGGCTCAAGGGATTCCTGCCGCCCAACGAGGCCGAGCGCATCCTGACGCTGATGGAACGGCTTGGGTTTGATCTGTTCAGCCAGGAGGTGCTGCACGCCGACGAGGATGGCCAATTGCTGGTCGTGGCCGGGTTGGAGGAATTCCGGGAACACTTGGGCGGCGAACTCACCATCACCCTGCTCCATGCCATCGGCCAGGGCTTCGAGGTCCACGAAATGGATCTCCCCATCGTGCTCCGGGCCATCGGCGAACTGCACTCCCGCCATGCCGGACGCCAACGCACGGTCCCGCTTCCGGCCTCCCATTCCATCCGCTGAGTCGCGGCCCCGCACCCCATGCCGCGCGTCGCCGTCCTCAATGTCGTCGGGCTCACCCCCGGGATCATCGGCCCCAGAACCCCTGGGATCGCCGCGTTCGCCGCCGCCGGCCACACCGCCGCCATCGACCCCGCACTCCCCGCCGTCACCTGCACCGCCCAGTCCGATTACCTCACCGGACGCCGTCCCACCGACCACGGCATTGTCGCCAATGGTTGGTATGACCGTGCGCTTGCCGAGGTGCATTTTTGGAAGCAGTCCAACCACCTGGTCGCGGGGCCCAAGATCTGGGACGACCTCCGTGCCATCGTGCCGGGCTTCACCTGCGCCACGATGTTCTGGTGGTATAACATGTATTCCACCGCGGATCATTCGGTGACACCGCGCCCGATGTACCCGGCGGATGGCCGGAAGTTTTTCGACATTTATGCCTGGCCGTATCCGTTGCGGCCGGCGTTGAAACAGGCCTTGGGTGACTTTCCTTTCCCCACCTTTTGGGGCCCGGCCGCCGGCGTTCGTTCGCCCCAAGGGGAGCCCGACGCCGCCTCCCGCTGGATCGCCGCCTCCGCCAAGTGGATCGAGGAACATCACCAACCGACCCTCAACCTCGTCTATCTCCCCCACCTCGATTATAATCTCCAACGTCTCGGTCCCGCCCATCCCGCGCTGGCCGATGACCTGCGCCGCATCGATGAGATCGTCACGGACCTGATTCGTTTCTTCCAGCAGCGCGGCGTGCACGTCCTGCTGCTCAGCGAATATGGCATCACCCCGGTGGATACCCCGATCCACCTCAACCGCGAGTTCCGCCGTCGCGGCTGGATCACGATCAAGGAGGAACTCGGCCTCGACATTCTCGACACCGGCAATTCCCGGGCCTTCGCCATCGCCGACCATCAGTGCGCCCACATCCACGTCAATGACCCCTCTCTCAGCGGGGAGGTTCGCGCCCTGGTGGAACAAAACCCCGGGGTTGCCCAAGTGCTCGACACCGCCGGAAAACGCCGTCTGGGACTCGACCACGCCCGCGCCGGCGACCTAATCGCCTTCGCCCGGGAGAACGCCTGGTTCACCTATTATTATTGGCTCGAGGACCGTCGTGCCCCGGATTTCGCCCGGTGTGTCGACATCCATCGCAAGCCGGGCTACGACCCCGTCGAACTGTTCCTCGATCCGGCAATCCCCGCCGTCAAACTCCGCATCCTCACCCGCCTTTTGCAGAAAAAAATGGGCTTCCGCATGCTGATGGATGTGATCCCGCTCGACGCCACCTTGGTGAAGGGATCGCACGGTTGCCGCCCCGTCTCCCCCGCAGATTGGCCGGTCCTGATCTCCCCAACGCCGCTGCCGGGGGATCGCCTGGGTTCGACCGATGTTTACGGGGTGATCCGCCGGGCCGTGGTGGGTTGAGGCCACGAACCGGAACCTCCGGTGCCGGGTCCCTTTGCGCCCTTGGTTGTTCAAGAACCCGGAAGCACCCCTTCGGCCGATCGCAACTCCCATGGCTCACTCCGCCGCGATAATTGTTCCGCCATGCTTTCGACGGCGCGCCCCAGCAATTCCACGTCTCCCCGCGCATCGTGGCGCCGCGCCGTTGCCGAGGTCAGGCGCAACCGTTCCAACACGGCGTCCAATCCGTGCCGGAGGCGCGGTTGCGGCCAGAGCAAACGCGAAAGCCACATCGAGTCATGGTAGGTCACCGGACGCGTCGCCAACCCGTGACGGACGCAACCCGCCTGCAAGAAGCGCATGTCGAAGCGGTGTCCGTTGTGGGCCACCAACGTGGAGGTTCCCACCCAGGCGCTGAAGTCGGCGAGCATCCGGTCCACCCGTGGCGCCCCACGCACGTCCCGGTCGCCCACCCCAGTGTACTGCGTGATCCACGACGGGATCGACCGACCCGGGTCGACATAGGAAAAGAAACTCTCGGAACCGCAAACCCGACCCGCCCGCATCCGCACCGCGGCGATCTGGATGATGTGATCCCATTCGGACGACAACCCGGTCGTCTCCAAGTCGAAAACCACCCATTCACGGTCGGTCATACCGACCAGACTCGGCGCAAAGGCGTCGTGCGGTCAAAGGGTTCGTTGGCCCGATGAGGCGTCCGGGAAAGCCACCCACCCAAACAGGAACCCCCTGCCGGGCGGAGATCCACCGGGCAGGGGGCGTGGCGCGAGTCCGGCCCACACATCGGGACCGGGAATCGGGCGGACCGATCAGTTGACCGTCACGTCAATCTGACGCGGCTTGGCCGCCTCGGTCTTCGGGACGGTCACCGTCAACACGCCGTCCTTGTAAGCGGCCGTGATGGCGTCGCCCGTGACTTGCGGGCCCAGGTCAAAGCGACGTTCCCATCTTCCCGGTCGCCGCTCTTTGCGGTGATATTTGCCCTCGGTGGCAGGAACTTCCTCCCGTCGCTCGGCAGCCAGGGTCAGGACCCCTTCATGGAGCGACACCTGGAGGTCTTCCTTGCGGACACCGGGCAACTCCGCGCTGATCACGAAGGAATTCGCGTCCTCGCGGACATCGGTGACCGGCACCCCGACGGCTGATTGACAACCCGCAGTCGCAGGCGTGAAGAACTGGTTCAGTTCCCGTTCAAAATCCGCCCACGGGGTGAAGGCGGCGAACGGCGTACGGACATAAGGGGTCACGAGTTTCATGGGAATGTGTCTGGTGTCGATTTTTGTGTTTCGTTTCCAACCCGGCGTAGTCCACGCCGTGCTGGGACGCCTCCCCAGCGCCTCGGATGCCGATCCCAAGAACCTGTACCAAATCAACGCAACTATTTGGTTTCCAACAACACACTCGCGACGGTCGTCGGCGAACTTGGGACAGGACGGGACGCGGCAGCCCCCGGGCGGGACGTGGGCGTCGCTCGAATGGCCCAATCCTGACCCGGGCCGGTTTCAGCCACCCAGATAGGCGCTGCGGACCTGCGGATTGCTGAGGAGTGCCGGGGCGGAATCCGCCAGCGTGATGCGGCCGGTCTCCATCACGTATCCGCGACCGCTCACCCGGAGGGCCAGGTTGGCGTTTTGTTCCACCAGCAGGATGGTGATCTTCTGTTCCCGGTTGATCTTCTGGATCTGCTCGAAGATCGATTTCACCAACAGGGGCGCGATCCCCAAGGAAGGTTCGTCCAGCATCAGGAATCGCGGCCGGCTCATCAGGGCGCGCCCGATTGCCAGCATCTGCTGTTCACCACCCGAGAGGGTGCCCGCCTGCTGGGCATGCCGTTCCTGAAGCCGGGGGAAAACGGTGTACACCAACTCCAACCCGGTCCGGATGAGGTTGCGATCCCGACAGAGGTAGGCGCCCATGCGGAGGTTCTCCAGCACGGTGAGGTTGGCGAACACCATGCGCCCCTCCGGAACGTGGGCCAAACCCGCCGCCACCAACCGATGCGCGGGGACGCCGGTGATGTCACGGCCGTCAAACGTGATGCGTCCGCCCTGCGGTTTCACCAACCCTGAGATCGCGCGGAGCGTGGTGGTCTTGCCGGCACCGTTCGCGCCGATCAGGGTCACGATCTCGCCCGGACCCACGCGGAGGGTCACCCCGTGCAGCGCCCCGATGGCCCCGTAACTGACGCTGAGATCGCTGACTTCAAGCATGATGAGGCGGGTCTCAGCCGGGGGTTTCCTCACCGAGATAGGCCTCGATGACCTTGGGATCGCGACGGACCTCGTCCGGGGTTCCTTCCGCGATCTTCACACCGTATTCCAGCACGTTGACCCGTTCGCAAATCCCCATGACAAATCGCATGTCGTGCTCCACCACCAAGACGGCGAGGTGGAACCGTTCCCGGATGAACCCGATGAGCCGCATCAGGTCGGTTTTCTCCGTCGGATTCATCCCCGCGGCCGGTTCATCCAGCAGCAACAAGCGAGGCCGCGTGGCCAGCGCCCGGAGGATCTCCAACCGCCGCTGGTCCCCATAAGGCAGGCTCTTGGCGGGCGCATCGCGATGCGGACCCAGTTGAAAGATGTCCAGCAACTCCGAGACCCGTTCGGCAATCTCGGCCTCCTCACGGTGGAAGGCCCGGAAGCGCGTCAGCGAATGGGCGGCGTCATGGGCCAGATGCAGATGGAACGCCACCCGCACGTTGTCAAAAACACTCAGGCTCGGGAACAGACGGATGTTCTGGAACGTCCGCGCCACGCCCAATTGGGTGATCTGGAACGGCTTCAATCCCGCCGTCGCCCGACCGCCCACGCGGATCACGCCCGAGGTCGGTTGATAGACGCCGGTGACCAGGTTGAAAACCGTGGTCTTGCCCGCCCCGTTCGGACCGATCAGGCCGACCAACTCCCCTTCGCCGATCGACAGGCTCACCCCACCGACCGCGGTCAACCCGCCGAAGCAGATCGTCACGTTTTCAAGTTCGAGAAGGGCGGACATGGTCGCGGCGCTTCAACGGCTTGGAGCCGCCGCGGGAAGGGTTCGGGTCGTTTTCCGACGCGTCGGCCACACAAAAAATCCCTGGGGCCGCGTGAGCATCAGCCCGATCAACAGCAGGGCATAAAGGATCATCTGGTAGTCGCCGAATTTCCGCAGCGGTTCCCGGACCACCGTCAGCAAAACGGCCGCGACGATGACCCCGACATGCCGCCCCATCCCGCCGAGGATCACCATCACGACGATCTCGATGCTGCGATTGAAATCGAAGCCGGTCGGATTCAGATATCCCTTGAGGTGCGCATATAACCCTCCCGCGATCCCGGCGAAGAAGGAACCCACCACGAAGGCCGTCACCTTGTACCGCGTCGTGTTGAGCCCCATGGCTTCCGCCGCGATCTCGTCGTCGGCCACCGCCAGGAAACCCCGGCCATAAGTCGAGTTCACCAACGCCCACACCGTGTACACGGTCACCACGGCGAAACCAAAGGCCCAGAACACATTGGTGTAAGCCGGCACGCCGTAGAGACCGCGGGCCCCCCCGACGGCGTCCACGTTCTGCAACACCACCTTGATGATCTCGCCAAACCCGAGGGTGACGATCGCCAGGTAATCCCCCTTGAGCCG
>JANYCC010000061.1 GCA_025360495.1 Verrucomicrobiota bacterium
GAGGTTGTTGAAACAGCTGTGTTCCGCCAACGCCGCCGCAAACGAACTCCCCTCCTCGATCCGCGCCATCACCCGGCGCAGGACCCGCTGCAGCTTCAACCGGTCCGCATACTCCGCCGACATGTGGAGGGCGTTCAGCAAAGTGAGACCGGACCGCAGCATCACCGCCATCTGTTGCAGGCACATCTCCACGTCGATCGACCGGATCGGCAGCATCCCGCGCGGGTTCAGCGACTCGGTCAAACCGATCTGGCCCTGGGTGGTGGCCTGGATGTCGAGGACCAGCCAGCCGCGGGTCCGCAGTTCGGAGGCGAGCACCACGGCGGATTGCGCGGTCTGGATCCCGCGCTGGGTGCGGCCGGCATTGTCACGGGCGGTGAAGCTGAAGGCGGGCATGGGTCGGTTTTGTTGGGCTCACCAAGCCGCGACGGCCTGCCGCACCTCGTCGAAGGTGGTGATTCCGGTGGCGAGTTTTGAAAGGGCGTCTTCCAGCAGGAGCGGCATCCCCCGCCGCTTCATCTCGGTGACCAATTCGACCTCCTGTGCACCCCGGTTGACGATCGTGGTCCACGTCTCATCCAAGGGCAGGAACTCAAACAGGGCCATCCGACCGGACGTGCCGCGACCCCCGCAATAAAGGCAGCCGACCTTATCGAAAACGGCCTGGCCCGCCGCCGTCGGATGGTTCAACGCCGCGGCCTGTGCCTCCGACATGATCCCCGGCCGGCGACAATGGCCGCACAACTTGCGCACCAACCGCTGGGCGATCGCCAGGCGCAGCGTCGAGGCGATGAGGTAACGTTCCACCCCCATGTCGGCCAGGCGGGTCACCGAACCGGCCGCCGTGTTGGTGTGCAGCGAACTGAAGACCAGATGCCCCGTCAGCGACGCCTTGACTGCGATGTCGGCCGTCTCGCCATCCCGGATCTCGCCGATCATCACCACGTCGGGATCATGCCGCAGGATGCTCCGCAACGCCTTGCCGAACGACGTCTTGTCCGCCGAATCGACCGAGACCTGCGCGACCCCCGCGATGTCGTACTCGACCGGGTCTTCCACGGTGATGATGTTGAGCGCCTCGAGGTCGAGCAACCGCCGGATCCCGGCATAAAGGGTGGTGCTCTTGCCGCTGCCGGTCGGACCCGTCAGCAGGATCATCCCGTGCGGTTGGGCGAGTGCCGACTCAAACTGCACCAGGTGGTTTCCCGCCATGCCCAGACGCTCCAAAGTCAGGGTCCCGGTCTGCAGCCCGAGCAATCGCAGCGTGACGCGTTCGCCCCACTTCGTCGGCAGCGTGGCCGCCCGGATGTCGAGCGTGCGGTTGTCGCCATAGAGATGCCGGAACGCCCCATCCTGCGGGGAACGTTTTTCCGAAATGTCCATTTGCGACAACACCTTGAACCGGTTGGTCAGGTTGCCCGCGATGGACATCGGGAACCGCTGCACCTCTTCCAGGCCGCCATCCACCCGGAATCGCAGGCGCAGGTTCTCGGAACCCGGGTCCAGGTGGATATCCGACGCCTGCCGCATCACCGCGGAATAAAGGATTTCGTCGCTGAGCGCGGCGACATCAATGATATCGCCCTCGCCGATCGGCCGGCCGCCCCCGAGTTTTCCCAATGCGGCCGTGGCACCGGCCCCGGGTTTCAACGCGCCATAGATCTTCTGCAACGCCCGGCGCAGCGACTCCGGCTCGGCCGCGCACGGCTGCACCGGGGCGTCGAAAGCGCGCTGGAAGATGCCCAGCGTCGTGCCATCGCGCGGGTCGCTGCAGGCGACATGCACCCGCCCCTGCCATTCGGAGAAAGGCAGCATTTCCCGTCGCATCGCCAGGTTCGCGGGCACCCGCAGCGCGATCATCGGGTCGACGCGCACCTCATCCATCTGCAGCACGCCACCCATCCCCGGATTTCCCGCCCCGATGCTCATGTGCGGGCTCCTCCCGGGGTCTGGGGCCGGCGCAACAGGGCCGGGTTGCTCTTGAACCGCTGGATCCGGTCCCGCAGCACCGTCGGATTCCGCGCATAAGTGAACGCGGTCGTTTCCGAAATCATCCCGTCCACCAGCAATCGTGCGAGATCCTGCTCGAAGGTCTGCATCCCCTGGGCGCCGCCGACCTCCATGGCCGAATAGATCTGGGAACTCTTCGCCGATGAGATGAGGTTGGCCACGGCGTGGTTGACCATCATGACCTCGCTGAGCACCACGCGCCGTTTCCGGCCATGGGGTCCCGAAAGCGCCTGCGGACCGTCGGCCTGCAACAACTGCTGGGCCACCACCGCCCGCAACACCAGCGCCATCTGCCGCCGCACGCCGTCCTGTTCCCCGGCGGGAAACACCGACACCATGCGCTCGATCACGCCCACGCAATCGCCGGCGTGGACCGTGGTGAACACCAAGTGCCCCGTCTCCGCCGCCGTGATCGCCGTGCGGATGGTGTTCAATTCCCGGATTTCACCGACGAGGATCACGTCGGGGTCCTGCCGCAGCGACGCGATCAACGCCTCGTTGAACGAATCGCAGTCCGCCCCCACCTGCCGCTGATTCACCAGACATTTCGCCGGGGAATGGATGTACTCCACCGGATCCTCAATCGTGATGATATGATAGGGATAGGTCCGGTTCACCCGGTCGATCAACGCGGCCAGCGTCGTGCTCTTGCCCGCACCCGTCGGTCCCGCCACCACCACCAACCCGTCCGGCAGATCACACAGGCCATAGAGTGATTCGGGCATCCCCAGTTCGGCCAGGCTCCGGAACCGCTCCTCCAACCGCCGCAGCGCGATGCATAATTCACCCCCGCGCCGGAAGACATTATATCGGAAGCGCGCCCCCTCCGCGGTGACGGCCCCGTCATAGGAACCCGCCTGGACCAACGGCTTGTGGTCGCCGCCTTGCAGCAACTCGGCCGTGATCGTCCGCAGGTCGTCCGCATTCAGCCGGTCCTCCCCCGGCATCGGCACCAGCTGGCCCGAGAGCCGCAGGAGCGGATATTGATCGGAACAGATGTGCAGGTCCGACGCCTGGGTCTGGATGCATCCCCGCAGCAGTGCGCGCAGACGGGCACCCAAGCCCGGCCGGCCCCCTACTGCCAGAGTCGGATTTTCCACGCTTTTCCTGGTGATCTGGGGTTTTCCGACATCTCCAATGCCACGGGCACCGCGGCGATGTCGGATCGGGACAACTCCTCCAGCGCATCGAGCATGCCGAGGAAGGCCCCTTGGAGACGCACCTCCCACAACACCGGATAACGCCCGTGCCCGAGGGTGGCGCGGGCCCGGTCCGCCAGCATCTGGAGCGCCGGGGTCACCGCGGTCTCATTCGTCAGGACCAATTGTTCCTGCAGCAGCAGACCGTGTTTGGACCACAGGGCGGACAGCATGTCATTGCCCACCAGCCGCTCGGTCGAATTGGTCCAGGAAGCCGTCAGACGCCCCAACTCCTCCCGCAAGGGCTGAAGTTCCGCCCGGCCCTTGTCCAGATCCCGTTGCAAACGCTTCGCCCGCGCCCTTTCCGCCTCGATGTCCAATTGCTTGGGCGCCTTCTCGCGGGCCGTCTCCACCTGGATCGCCAAGGCCTTCAGCCGTGCCATCGGCGCCTTGGTGAAGGCCCAACCGTACACGATGAGGATCACGAGCGCGGGCAGCACGATCAAGAGTACCTTGTCCCGCTGCGTCATGGTGATTCCGCCGGTGCTTCCCATGGGTTCTTCGGGTCAGGGATGATTGTCGGTGGCGATTTCGGCCACCACTGCCGCGGCACCGCCGACGACCGACCGCAGGGATCCCGCCGGCGATTCCGAAATGGTCATCGAATTGGTCCGCGGGGTACTCGGCGGCAGCGCGGAACGCAGCGACCAATCCAGCAGCCAGGGTCCGCCGTCCGCCGCCAGGTTCAGGGCCCGGCGCCGCGGCGGTTCAATCCGCCAACCGAACGGTTCCAAGGCCGCCGCCAGGTTCGTCGCGAACCCCAGCACCTCGGGCGTCAGCGAGATCCCGGTCAATCGCAACTCGCCGCCCCCCTCCTCGATCGAGGTGATCGCGACATCCGGCGGGGTGGCCTGCGCCAGCGTGCTCAGCAGCGCCGCGTGCCGCCGATGCTCCTTGTCGAGCGTGTCCTTCCAAAACTGGCGGAGATCATGGATTTCAAACATCTCATGGTTGACCCGTTCCAACTCCTTCTCCAGCACGTCGGCCTTCCCGTGTTCCTGGGCCAGGACCTTCGCGGGTCGCTCCGCCGCCTCCAGGTCCCGCTGCATCACCACCTCGCGATGCTGCACAAAGAAATGGTGGCTGACACAGACTCCCAGCGCGGCCGCCGTCAGCCCCGCCGCCACGCTCCAACGTTGCGTGTCCGGCATCGGCTTCGGGGCCGGCCGCACCATCGGCGCCCGGACCTTCTCACCCGTCAGTTCCACCGCCCACTGCAGCAGCCACGCCTTGAGGATCGGCTCCTCATCGAGCGAGACCGTCGGCCCCGACGCATATTGGATCAGTGAACTGTCCGCGATCATCACCGCCCGGTCGGCGGGATGGGTCCCGAACCACTGTTCCACCGGGCCCTGCCACATCCCGCGCCCGGGCGAACCGGTATAGACATTCGTCCGCGGCACGCCCGGAATGC
>JANYCC010000073.1 GCA_025360495.1 Verrucomicrobiota bacterium
CACAAACGCCCACTCGTACTTGCCGGCAATCTCCGCGCACAACCGGTTCACCTCGTCGTAGTGCCCCTTGATCCCGATCACGTGGGCGCCATAAACCAGGCTGTTGATGACCTTGCCCAGTTCGAGGTCGGACGGGATGAACACGTAGGCGTTGAGGCCGGCCGCCGCCGCATTGGCCGCCACCGAGTTCGCCAGGTTGCCCGTGGAGGCGCAGGCGACGGTCTTGAACCCCAGCTCAACCGACCGACTCAGCGCGACGCTGACCACGCGGTCCTTGAAGGAAAGGGTCGGATAATTGACGGCGTCGTTTTTGACCCAAAGTTCCCGGATGCCCAACCGCGCCGCCAACCGGTCGGCCTTCACCAACGGCGTGTATCCCACCTGACGCCCGACCGTGGGCTCCTCCGCCACCGGCAACAACTCCCGGTACCGCCACATCGTCTGCGGGCGGGCCTCGATCCGGGCGCGCGTGAGGACCTTTTTGATGCGTTCGTAGTCGTAGGCGACCTCGAGTGGACCGAAGTCGAACTCGCACACGTGGGTGGCGCCCAATCCGCACTCGCGGCCGCACTCGCGGCACTTGAGCGCCTTCATGTATCCTTGGTTCTGGCTCATCGGAAATCCTGAGCCCATGGGCATGGCACACGTCCATGAATCCACCCGGTGCACCAAAGGCTGGGTGATGACCCGACCCCGGTCCGCGAATCGAGAAGGGGTCGGAAAATCCGGACCGGCTCTCCTCATCTTCGCCCCCCGACCAACGGGGGACCTGGATTTGGCACCTGGTCGTGCGGCGGTCTGCCGCACCGGTTGCCGTGGCGTCATCGGGCCAGTCCCTCAGCCACTCTGGATGAGTGCCCTGACCGACAGGGCGCTGTGTAAATGAGCCAACCGTCCCCCCGGTGTCAAAGGGGAATTTTGCCCGGAGCGCGGGAACCGAAGAACTTCAGGGGCTCCGCCGGTCGCGACTGTCCACCTCGCCAAACTTGCCCATTCCATGCTCTCCGCCATGCTCGACCCATCAATCTCGCCCGCTTTCCCATGAAACAGAGTCGCCGGTTCGCCTTCGTCGCCGGTTCGCATCCGGAGGGATTCCTTCGCTCCGGCCTGGTGATTCTCGCTTGGGTGGCTCTTTCCGTCGGGTCGGCACAGGGACCGGCCACCCCCGGAACGCCGGACTACGGGTTCACGGGCCCGAATCCGCTGGAACTGCCCGCCCTGGGCTCCCAACGCCTCCGGATCCTTTCGCCCACCCTGCTGGAACTCTCGCTGATCAACACCCAACCGCCCGACGGCCGGCCGGAATCCTGGGATTTTGTGGGCACCAATCGCCACGCGCATCTGCCCGAGCCCACCCAGTTCGCCGTCACGGTCAACACCGTGGAAACCCCGGTGAAATCCGTCGGCTTCAAACGCCGGGTGTTGTTCGCCCCGCTGAAACCCCGGGACCTGCGGATTGCCAACGAACTTTATCTCGAGTTGGGCGGGTCGGTGCCGGACGGCGCGAAGGTCTCCGTGACCCTGGCCGCCGGTGTCCCCGGCGGATCGCTGGCACCTTTCACAGCGCAATCCGGGCGACTGCGCTGGAGCCCGGCAATCCATGTGAACCAGGTGGGCTATGTGCCGGCGTGGCCCAAGCAGGCCTGGGTGGGATATTATCTCGGCAGTCTCGGTGAATTGGAGGTTCCGTCCCCCCAATTCCAAATCGTCACCACCGCGACCGGTGCCGAGGTTTACACGGGCCGGCTCATCCCGCGAAGTGACCGGGGTTTTCCCTATTCGGTGCCCCCCTATCAGAAGGTTTGGGAGGCCGATTTCAGCGCCTTCAAAACCCCGGGTGAATACCGTCTGGTCGTCCCGGGATTGGGGGCCTCGCTACCCTTTCACATTGATGAGGGAGCGGTGGCGGCCTTTGCCCGGACCTATGCCCTGGGCCTGTATCACCAGCGTTGCGGCGGCGAGAATGCCTTGCCTTACACCCGGTTCACCCACGAGGCCTGTCACCTGCCACCCGCCGAAATCCCCACGGCGGAGTTCAAGAAGACCGCCTTGCAACTGACCAAGATGTCGGCCGATTGGAACAAGGATCCCCGTCATGTCGCGCCCCCACTGAAGGATGTGGGCTCCAGTCTTTATCCCTTCGTCGCCACCGGCACGGTCGACGTTGCCGGAGGTCATCACGATGCCGGTGATTATAGCAAGTACACGATCAACAGCGCGCAGTTCATCCATCAACTGGTCTTCGCGGTGGATGCCTTCGACGGGGCCGGTGACCTCGATAACCTGGGCTTGCCCGAGAGCGGCGACGGCAAGAGCGACCTGTTGCAATTGGCCAAGTGGGAGGCGGATTTCCTGGCAAAACTGCAGGACACGGACGGAGGGTTTTACTTCCTGGTTTATCCGCGCGAAAGGGCCTACGAGAACAACGTCCTGCCCGATCGGGGCGATCCGCAGGTGGTCTTTCCCAAGAACACGGCCGCGACCGCCGCCGCCGTGGCCGCGCTCGCGCAAACGGCGTCTTCGCCCCGTTTCCAGCGGGAATTCCCCGTCGCCGCCGCCCTATACCGTCAAAAGGCGAAGCAGGGCTGGGACTTCCTGACTCGCGCGATCGCCCGACACGGTCGCGATGGTTCCTACCAGAAGATCACACACTACGGGGACACGTTCATCCATGATGACGAGTTGGCGTGGGCGGCCACCGAGATGTACCTGGCCACGGGCGACCCGGCCATCCATGCACAATTGCTGGCCACCTTTGACCCGTCCAAGCGGGACAATCGCAAGTGGACCTGGGTGCGGATGTTTGAATCCTATGGTTGTGCGATCCGAAGCTATGCGTTCGCAGCACGGACTGGTCGGGTCAAAGCGGACCGGTTGGACGCGGGTCATCTGCAGAAATGCGTGGCTGAAACCGTGGCCGATGCCGCGGACCAGATCCGCTATGCGCAGTCGAGTGCGTACGGGACCAGTTTCCCTGATACCACCAAACGGTTCCAGACGGCCAGTTGGTACTTTTCCGAGGATGCGGCCTTCGACATTTTGGTGGGCGACCTGCTGAAGCCACGGCCGGACTCACTGCCAGCCATTCTCTCCAACATGAATTATGAGGGGGGGGCGAATCCGAACAATGTCACCCTGCTGACCGGACTCGGCTGGAAGCGTCAGCGCGAAATTGTGCATCAATATGCGCGGAACGATCGCCGGGTTCTCCCACCAACGGGGATCCCGATCGGCAATGTCCAGTCAGGCTTCATGTATCTCGATCTTTACAAGAAGGAGCTGGGCCTGCTCACCTTTCCTTCCGACGGCGACAAGGAAAACCCGTACCCGTTCTATGATCGTTGGGCCGACAGTTTCAATGTGACGACGGAGTTTGTGGCGGTGAACCAAGCCCGGGCCCTGGCCGGGTTGGCCGCCCTGATGGCCCGCACTTCCCTTAAGGATCAGGCGTGGCGTGCGGCCCCGGCCCGGATCCTGGGGATCCCCGACCACGTCACCCCAGGAACCTCGGTCACGGCGCGCTTCGACGTCGAGGGCCTGGATCCGGGAATCGCACAAATCGTGTGGGAGACCGGCGAGGGACAACCTGAATTCGGCCGAAGCCACAAGTATTCCCCCGCGGCCGGGGCCCGGTGGATCGAAGCCGAGGCCCAATGGCCGGATGGACGTCGGGCCTTCGCGGCATTTGCCTTTGAGGTCTCCGCAACCAAGTGAGCTTGGCTGCCGCCGATCCGCCACCCCTCGGAGGGACGAGCTCCGAGAGTCCCATTTCCTCCAAGTCTGATGGGGACTCGTATAACTCGTCCCTCCGAATGTTGGGGTGTGACCAGACGAAAACCAGGGCCATCGCGGCCCTGGTTTCCTTCAGTCCGGTCTTGGGCGGCGGCTTACGCCTTCAACTTCCGCGCCATGCCCAGCAACCCCGCCCCGGCCAGACCCAGCATGGCCAGGGTGGATCCACCATCGGGCACGGTGGGTTGGGGGGTGTCGCTGAACGACCCACCTTGGATGAACACGCCCGAATCATAGATGGTGTCGGCGGAATCCGAGATGGCCAATTTGATGGTATGCGTCCCAGCACCCACGCCCAGCGCCGAGGCCGTGAACACATCGGTGAACCCGTCATATTGGAGGTTGAAGAACGGCCCGCCATCATTCAGGTCGTTATTGTGGAAAAACTCCGGATGATCCGCACCCGTCCCGAATGGATTGCCGCCATTGACGGTGTTGATCGACACCGGGGTGGTCGTTCCCGGGATCAACGCAATGTTGTTTCCGTCGAGAAAGAATCCGAACACATCATTGAACTGGGTGTGCGTGAACTCGTTGTATTCCTCCGAACCGAACACATAGTTGAAGAAGAGATCCCCACCCGTGGTGGTGAAATCAAACTGCAGATACGTGGTGTCCCGGGTGACCGGACCGCCGACGAGGGCGTCGAGATTCGCATCGCCGATCCCGGAGGCGGCGCCCGAGGCGCTGTCGCTGTTGTTCGGGCCCGGGGCGTTGTTCACACTCCCGGTAGTGAGCAGAATGCCTTTGTCGATGGTGATTCCGGCCGAAGCGCCGCCGGTGAAGGCCCCGGCGGAATCAACACCGGACACCAATGTGGGTGTGCCGACGATGTTGATGCCGGGGCCCACGATGGCATTGGCAAGGGCGGAGGCACTGGTCGAGGGGATGACACCGAGGGCGGCCTGCAAGCTTCCCTGCGCGACCAACCCGATGGCACATGCCGCGACCGCCGCACTGAGGGTCCGTGGCTTCGTCCTTGATTGGGTCCGTGGTTTCATAGGTGAGTCTGGATTTATCATACCGAGATGCTAATGTTCGAAACCCAAAAGCATCTAGCATGCCAGAGCGGGCGATCCGGGTATTCCCTGTCTGCAACTGTTTGCCTTCGAATCCAATGCACGCCAACCCGATGGCGTTCTGATTGGCAGGATCCGTGACGGCTTTGTAAGACCCACCGACGTCCTCCGGATGATTGGGAGAAAGTTGCTGCCCAGCCGGAACATCCCCATGCTCCGGGTCAGGTCGCACAATCAATTTCCAACCCGTTGATTGGGAACGTTTATCCCCCAAAGCCACTCTTGATTTGCCCCGCTCGTTCCCGCGGACCAGCCACCCGCCTATGGATTCCCGACGGTGTAAACATTTTTGACAACAGGTGTCGGCCTCAAGATTGGCCGGTCATCGTCTTATACCGATAAGAACGCCCGGTACGCCAACAGCCTTCCCCCGGCACGATCGGGCCTTACCCCGGCAGACGACGTTCCACGGGCAGCCAACGCGTGAGCAGGTCGCGACAATTGAGGACTTTTTCCGCAAGATCCACCGGCAGATAGAAATAATGGTTCGAGGCCTCAAACCCGATCCGTGAATCGCGGCATTGCAGCCCGTGCAATTCCTTCGCCGCCGCGATCTCGTCCTCCAAGAGCCGTTCCATTTCATCCAACCGCCCCGACCGCTGATGGGCGGCGCCGGGCTGCGACAACAATCTGCGCAACCGGACGAAATCCGACTGGTTGGCCACGCTTCGGAAATGCAGCGCGGCGACCCGGGCCAACTCCCCCTGCTCTTCGGCGTCCCGACGCATCGGATGAGGGACATCCGGCAGGGCGCCGAGTTCCCCCGCCAAATGCCGGGCGGCCGCGGAAAATCCGGCCTCCATTTTCCGCATCTGGCCCGAAAAGATTTCCGGCGGATACGGTCCGCGCCAGGCATCGAGCGCGTCATGGGGGAACCCGACCATGCTCGCGGCGTGCCCGGTGGGCGCTTCCCAAAGCGGATTGGCCGGCCCCAGTTGGAGCGGCGCCGAATAGACCACCCCACCGTCGAACGGGAATTCCCGGAACGCCTCGCTGCAGGCCCGCCACGCGGTCAGCACCGCGTTCGCGGCGGGTCCGAATCGGCGCGCCGCCACGTCCTCCAACCGACCGCCGGCCATCACCTCGGCCACGACCTCCAGATTGGGCGACGGATACCCTCCCAAAGTCCACCCGAGCATCACGTCCTCCAGGCCTTCGTGCCGCAACCGGCCCGCGTGGAGGGCGACGTTTTCCAACACCGGCAAATAGGGAAGCGGCGACAGTTCCCACGAATTCGCCGCCTGGATCTTGGCGACCGTCCGCAAACCCTGTTCGCGAGCAATCGCCCAATGCCGTCGCGCCCGCGGGCCGGGGCCGATGGTTGAAAGACTGTACTCGCCGATCACGGCCTTCACCCCGCCGCGTTCGATTGGCAGGCTCCACTCACTGACGCTCATCAGGGAGATTCCGCGCGGCAAGGCCCGGATCGCGTCGCCCGCCCACCCGTCGCCCCAACCCCAATCCCATGCGATCAACCGCTGCTTTCCACCTGCGGACGCGATCCCCCGTGCCACTGCGGAATTGACCCCGGCGATCACCGCTGCCGGACCGGGCCGGGCGCAACGCGGACACGCCGCACCCGCGCCATGCGACCAACAGTTCGTGAGGTTCTCCGAGGCGGTGATGGTGAAGAATCCGCCCAAATCCGGCACCGCGCGACACAGTCCGTGGATCGCCCCGGTGAGATACGCGGCGACGTCCGGATGCGAGGTGCAGAGCGTGGAACGGTCGCCTTCGGTGACTCCGCGCAATTCCGGATGGGCGGTGAAGAACGCGTTCGGCAGGGAACGCGGTTCATTGAGGTAGAGGAACACGCGGATACCGTGGTGATCGGCACGCCGGACCAATTCGGCGAGGTTTCGCCGCCGCTCCCCGTGGTGCACGCTCTGGGACGGCTGCCACGGGAACGGCGACAAACGCGACAACACCCCCTGCAACCACACGCCCGTCACCCCGCAAGCCGCCAACCGGGCCAGATAGCCATCGGGATAAGGATCCAGCCCGGGCTCCAGCAACGGATCACCATAAGACGCGAAATAGGAGTAACAGAACCGCAAGGGTGAAGAAGGGACGGGGGACGGCCGGGATTTTCCCCGGTGCAGGGGTGTTTCCGACAAGGTCCGCACGAAGGTGAAGGGCTGATCACCCATGGCGTTTGCCGGGTCGGGGATTTCGGACCGCACGATCCGCCCGAGTGCGGCCGCACCCATTTCCTCGGCCCCGGTGGGCGGGTGCCATCGCAGCGGAGGGCAGTCCGGCTTGTGACCCCCGAGTTTGATCCACAGGAAATCGTCCTCTTGGAGGGTATAGGCCAGGCGGTCGGCATTCCACCCAAGGAGTTCGAGCAACTGGCTGTACGGGAGCAGATGCCAGTTGCGTCGGATGACCGTGATATATCCGCGCCGGAGCAAAACGGGTGCGAGTCGGGGTTGATCCCGGAGCCCCATCAGGCGGGCCAGCCGACGCAATTCCCGTGGCGGCGCCCCGAGCACCCGGGCCAGTTGCCCCGCGGGGATCAATGGCCAATTGCGCCATACGCAGGCGTGCAGCCGCGACGGAAAATGCGGGGCGCTGACCGGCCCCGGTCCGATTCCGTGGGGCAAGACCGCCGCGGGAGCCGAAGGTTCGTCCGCGGCCTCAAGGGGTGCCCAGGCAGCGGCGAGGGCACCGGCCGCCAGGGAACCGATGAAGCCGCGCCGGTCCCAGCCCGGGACGGCCCCTTGCGATCGATCAGGGAGCATGGGAGGGGTCAGCGGGTGATTTCCCATCCGGCGGCGACCAGGGCCTTATAACCGCCGATGAGGGAATGGACCTGACGATGCCCCATTTTCTGGGCGGCATCGCACGTGAGCGCACTGCGGAAGCCGCCCCCGCAATACATGACGATCTCGGAATCGGGATCCGGATAACGGGTCTCGAGATCCCGTTCGAGGATGCCCTTGCCGAGATGCTGGGCTTGGGCGGCGTGACCGGCGGCCCATTCGCTTTCCTCGCGGACATCGAGCAGGACGAGCTTCGGGTTGGCGAAGAGGTGTTCACGGAGTTGTTGCACGGTGATTTCGTGAATCCGGCTTTGGGCATCCGCGACAAGTCTCAGGAATCCGGGAGAATGTTGCATGTGCGCATCTTACCAAAAGACGACGGGAGGGGGGAGATCGGAGTTCGGGAGCCGGAGATCGGAGGTCGTGGCAATCGAAGCAATTTGGTCCCTCTCGCCCCGCGAGGAACGAGTGGGGAGAGAGCCGGAAAGTGGGGTCAGCGTCTCCAATCCATCCGCCTCCCCTCCTCCCCGCCCGACCTTCCCGGCTCCGGTGGTCCGGAACTCCCGTGGTTCTGAAGCTCCGAAGTTCCGCAGCTCTGCCGTTCCCTCATTCTGCCCGGTTCCTTGACTTGCCCCACCTCGTCCCTAGGCTGCGCGCCCGTGAATCGCTGGATCCTCTGCCTGCTCTGCGCCGCGGGCATCGGCTCGTTTGCCCGCCGCTGCCCCGCTCCGATCATTTTCCGGCCTGGCGAGGGCTGGACCTATGAACCGGTCGGACAAACCGGTCGTTGGGAGCGAAACCGTGCCAAAGACCAATTGCAGGTCGCGCAGGATGCCTTCAAGAAACAGGACTACGGCACCACCCTCAAGGCGGCCCGGCGCGTGGTGAAGGTGTGGCCCCTGGCCGATGACTACGCCGGCCCGGCCCAATTCCTCCTCGGCCGCGTCTACGAAGCCCGTGGCATGGATGAGAAGGCCTTCAAGGAATACCAGCACGCCCTCCTCAAATACCCCCGTCTCCCCAACTATGGCGAGGTGGTCCAACGCCAACTGATCATCGCCAACCGCTTTCTCGGCGGGCAATGGTTCAAGCTCTGGGGTTACGTCCCCTTCTTCCCCTCGATGGACAAGACCGCCGCCCTCTTCGGGACGGTCGCCCAGAACGGACCCTACCATCCCACCGGCCCGATCGCCCAGATGTCGATCGGCACCGCCCGCGAAAAACAACGGGATTACCCGCTCGCGGTGAAGGCCTACGAGAAGGCCGCCGACCGTTATTATGACCGGCCGGAAGTCGCCAGCGAAGCGCTTTACCGTGCGGGTCTGGCTTGGAATCGACAGGCCAAACGGGCTGAGTACGACCAGTCCGCCTCCGCCAAATCCATCGACACGATGAACGATTTCAAGGCGCTTTACCCGAATGACAAACGGGTTCCGGATGCGACCGCAATCATCCTCGACCTGAAGACCGAACAGGCCCGTGGGGCGTTTGAAACCGCGCAATTCTACGAGCATTATCGGCGGTACCAGGGGGCCATCGTCTATTACAGCGAGGTCGTGGCGAAGGATCCCAATTCGCCGTTCGCAGCCCGGGCCAAGGAACGGGTCGAAGCCCTGAAACCGCTCGCGGACCAACAGATGAAGAAGTTCGCGGACGCCGAAAAGAAACGGATGGAGACCACCCGCGCCGCCGCCGGGACCAAGCCGGGCGGATTGACCCAGTCCAAAACCAACGCCCCGACGGCAACGCCTCCCCCGGCCGGCAATCCCAAATGAACCCGTCCCCCACCCGACTCTCCCGCCGATTCCGCGCCTTGGGCGGGCTTCTGGTCGCGTTGGGATTCGTGTGCGGTTGCACCGGTTATCATCTCGGGCCGTCCAATGGTGAATCAGCGGGCGCCCGCACCGTGGAATTCAAGCCGTTCCTGGATTCCACCCTCGAACCCCGCCTTCTGGAACCCGTCGCCCAATCCCTTCG
>JANYCC010000148.1 GCA_025360495.1 Verrucomicrobiota bacterium
TGGAAACCGTCGAGCCGTTCCAATTCGCGCCAGGCCTGGCGGGCCCGGGCGCGCCAGCCGCCCGCACGGGATGCACGTTCGACATACCAATCGGTCCCGCCTTCGGGAACGGTCACCCCGTCCCCACCGACGACCGCCAGAAAGTATTCGGCGCTCTTGGCATCCATGAGCGCGTGCGACCAGGTGAAGACCAAAGTCCGCCCGGCGAGATCGAACCGCACCAATTCACCGTGCCGGAGGTCGAGCGGTTCATTGAACAACCGCTCCTTGAACCCGACCGCGCCGGCGTCATCGGCGGCGTGCACGCGCACCCGGGGAACCGACGGCGTCGGCTTCCAGCGCGGAGCCAGGTTCAGTCCCCGCGCCGGACGGGAGCACAGGATCGGGTGCTGCCGGGCCAGTTCGGCGAGGCGTTGGTCCAACCGGACGCGATCGATGTCCGAGGAGAGTTCCAGGACGATCTGGCAGGAATTGCCGGCGAATCCCCGGCGGCGGAGTTCATGATCGAACCCGAGCATGAGGGTGTCGCACCCGTTATGGCGGAGGTTCTCGTTCATTCAGCAGGCGGACGACCACGGCGGAAAGGTTCTGGGGGTTCCGGAGGTTGGTTTCGGTGATCTCGCCCTGGGGAATCCACAGCCCGTAGGTCTTCTCGATGAACACGAGGACCGACACCAGGGAAAGGGAATCAAAACCGCTGGCGATCAGGTCGGTCTCGGCGGTCACCTGGATCTCCTCGGTGAACATGCCGCCGCGCAGGAATTCCAACAACCGGGCTTGGACGTCGATCGGCTCACTCATGTGACAGGCGGCGCGGCGTGACGGCGGATCTTCCCGGTGCCCGCGGTTTTCGCGATCCGTTGGGTCACATGGAAACGGCTGGGGACCTGGTCGGTGCTGAGATGGACCCGGCAGAAATCGCGGAGCGCATCAGGCCCGGCGCCGGCCCGCAGCACCACTTCCGCCTCGACCACCTCGCCCAGGTGCGGATGGGAAGTGCCGAACACGCGGGATTCGTGGACGTCGGGATGCCGGTTGAGGACCGCTTCGATCTCCTCCGGGAACACCTTGCGCCCGGCCAGGTTGATCACCGCCGTCTTGCGTCCGGACAGATGGAGATAACCCTGCGGATCCACCCGCCCGATGTCGCCCGTGGCAAACCAACCGTCGGGCATCAGATGGTCGCGCGGGGTCCAGGGGTTGGTATAGGCATCGAAGATTCCCGGCCCGGAAACCAGCACCTCGCCCTGGCCATCGGAATCGGGCGCACGGATGGCGACCGCAAACTGGGGCAGGGGACGCCCCACCGAATCCCAGCGGCCCACCGGATCGTCGGTGTTCACGCAAACCAGGCCCAGTTCGATGACGCCCAAGGCCTGGGTGAGCGGCCGGCCGAAGCGTTGTTGGAAAGCGGACGCCACTTCACGGGGCAGGCCGCAGGTCGTGGACACCGCCAACCGGACCGAGTCGAGCGTGGCCCCGGAGGTGTCGCGGGCCAGCATTGAATACTGGAATGGGGCGGCATAAAGCACGGTGCCTTTCCAGCGATGGGTCGCCTCGAGAAACGGGCGCGGGAGGACATGACGGGCCAGCACGATGGTGGCGCCCTGGGCCACGTACAAAACGATGGTGACCAGGAAATGGTGCGACATGGGCAGGCACCACATCACGGTGTCGGCGGGACTGATCCTCAGGGCCTGGTTGGCGGCCTGGATGCGGCGATGGATCGTCTCATGGCACAGCGCCACCCCTTTGCGCGCGCTGGTGGTGCCGGAGGTGAACCGGATGAAGGCGAGGTTGAGCCCGTGGTTGTCCGCCGGAACTTTTGGGATCAGCCGGCGGAAATGCATGTCCGGCCCCAGGCGCACGCTTTCCCCGGTCGGTTTCGGGCCCACGAGACCCTCCAATTGCAGGGTGGTGGCGAGGTGGGACAACTCCTCATCGGTGCATTCGCGCGGGATCGGGACGACGACGGCACCCAGGCGCCATAGGGCGAACGTGAGCGCCACATGTCGGACGCTGTTGGGCAGGCAGAGTCCGACCCGGGCCTGGGGCGGCAACCGGAGGGATCGCAATGCCACCGCCAAGGACTCGGTGTGTGCGGCCAACCCGGCGTAGGTGACGGTGTCATCTCCCTCAATCAGCGCCACTTTGTCGGGCCAATTGCTGGCGGTCCGGTCCAACAATTCGGTCAGATTCATATCGCCCTGTGGGCGATGGCGTCCGGCACCCGCCGCCGCCATCCGCTCTCCCAGCCTGCTGATTCGATCTCCTGCGAAAAACTTTAGAGTGCCGGGGACTGCTTGGTCAACGTTCCAATCCGGCGTTGGACTTGCAGGCCCGGACCGGCATACGATGAGGTCACATGATCGGTTCGCTGCTGCTTCCGGAGTTGAAGCAATTGATCCGGGACAAGGATTTCGCCCAGTTGCGGGAAATTCTCCTGGAATTCCCCGCGCAAGACCTCGCGGAATTGCTGGACGACCTGGAACCGGCCGATACCGCGGTGCTGCTCCGGATCCTGCCCAAGGAAATCGCCGCCGAGGTGTTCGAAAACATCCCGCTCTCCGGCCAGGAGGAACTGCTGCTGGCGCTCGCCGATGCGGACGTCGCCAAGATCCTCAACGAACTGGCCGCCGACGACCGCACGGCCCTCCTCGAGGAACTGCCCGCCAAGGCCACGCTCCGGATGCTCGGCCTGCTTTCACCCGAGAAACGCAAGGTCGCCTCCGAACTGCTCGGCTATCCCAAGGGCTCGGTCGGCCGGCGGATGACCCCCGTTTACGTGGTCATCGAAGCCCACTGGACCGTCGGTGACGTGCTCAATCATTTGCGGCGCCTGGGCAAAACCGCCGAACGCATCCCGCTCCACCAATTGTATGTCGTCGATGCCGGCGGGCGCCTCGTCGACTGGGTCCGGCTTCATCATCTGGTCATTTCCGAACCCGCGCTACCGGTCGCGGAATTGTTCGAGGGGACCAACCTGGCGCTGACCGCCAACGACGACCAGGAATCGGCGGTCGCCGCGTTCCAGAAGTATGATGTCACGATCCTGCCCGTGACCAACAGCCAGGGGTTGCTGCTCGGCGTGGTGACGGTGGACGACGTGCTCGATGTCGCCGAGCGCGAGACCACCGAGGACATCCAGAAACTCGGCGGCATGGAGGCGTTGGACGCGCCCTATCTCCAGATCGAGCTGCTTTCGATGGTGAAAAAGCGGGCTGGTTGGCTGGCGCTGCTGTTCATGGGCGAGATGCTCACCGCGACCGCCATGGGTTATTTCGAGGGTGAGATCGAGAAGGCCGTGGTGCTGTCCATCTTCCTGCCCCTGATCATTTCCAGCGGCGGCAATTCCGGTTCGCAGGCCACCTCGCTGATCATCCGCTCGCTGGCCGTCGGCGATGTCTCCCTCACCGATTGGTGGCGGGTGTTGCGACGCGAACTGGCGGCCGGGGCGTTGCTGGGTTGCGCCTTGGCGGTGCTCGGTTTCAGCCGCATCTGGATCTGGCAACTGGCCGGCCTGAAGGATTATGGCGAGCACCATGCCCTCATCGCTGTCACGGTCGGTTGCAGCCTGGTCGGCGTGATCCTCTTCGGGAGCCTTGCCGGGGCGATGCTCCCGTTCATCCTGCGCGCCGTCCGGTTCGATCCCGCGGTGGCCTCCGCCCCGCTGGTCGCAACCTTGGTCGACGTCACCGGCCTGGTCATCTATTTCACCATCGCGTCCCAGGTGCTTCATTCGACGATCCTGGCCCCTTCGAAGCCCGGCATTGTCATCATGGAACACGAGAAGAGTTCCGATTCCTTCGCCCGGTTCCTGGGATTGAAAGACACGGAGAACGCCCCGGAACTCTGGCAGGTCCAACGCGTCGAATGGCTCCAGACCAATGATGTCGTCGTGGTCACCATCATCGAAGGCGAGGCCTTGGCGAAGGCGACCGATTGCGCGAAGCAGGGTGAGAAGGTGGAACTTGCGGGGCATGCGCCGATGAAACGTTGGACCATCCCTTCCCAATTGCTGGGCCATAAGGTTGAGGTGCGCTGCGAACTGCCGCAATGGCGCCGGCATTCGGATGGCAAGTCGTGCCCGTTGCCGTCGCCGTTGCCGTGGGAATCCCGCGTCGGCGCGGTCGGAGTGCCCTGAAAGCCTTCCGGAATGGATGGCCGCAAGGGAATGCAAAGGAATATCTGGAGCCAAACGGCGGCCGGAATCCGCCCTGGAGGCCCGCGCAAAGTGCATACCGGATGTCTCATATTGCATTTCGGTGCCGCCGGAACGGAGGCGAGGGTGGGACCCGGCGGCGCGCTAAATCGTCGGAAATCAGGCAATCGTCTTTCCGGTCCGTTTGTTGGGGGTCATGAGGTGGGTCCGGAACGGGATTTGCACAGGCTTATCCGATGAATCGGGCATGACATTCGCCGCTGGCGGACAAGGCCGGTGAGCTTCCGCCTCCCGAGAATCGTGCGGCTTGAGCGCCCTTGAAACCCCATGTTCACCGCAGGCCCATCCTCAAACCGGCGATCCGTGGCCGACGGCGACAGGTTGCACGACCCGGCCCAAGCCGAAGTGAGGGCCGTTTCCCAATCTTCTGGCACAGGGCGCATCTCCACCCTCCACACCCATTGGAAACGTGCTTCCCGTCTGACGCAGTGGGTACTCTTGGGTGTCGCCCTTCTTATCTTGCTCCGGCTGGCGATGCCTTTCGTCGTGAAATCCTATGTGACTCGCAAGCTGAACAGGACACGCGATTACAGCGGACGCATTGGTGACGTGAACCTCCATCTGTGGCGCGGGGGCTACCGGATCCGGGGAATTGAGATCCAAAAAAAGGGCGGCGGGGTTGCCACGCCGCTGTTTTCCGCCCGCGAGCTGGAGCTGTCCCTTCAATGGCGGGAGCTTTTTCATGGCGCGGTGGTCGGTCAGGCCATCGTCAGGGAACCGCGCATCAACATCGTCTCCGGCCCGACCGATGCGCAGACTCAAACGGGAAAAGGGGAACGCTGGGATCAGGTGATCGAAAGCCTTTTTCCGTTCAAATTCAACCGGGTTGAAATCGCCGCCGGCGAAGTTCATTTCCAAAGCCCGGGCTCCCGTCCACCGGTGGACATCTATACGGGCGGCATCTTTGCGACCGCCACGAACCTCACCAACACACGCGACATCACGCAACGCCTGCCCTCGGGTGTGACCGCCCGCGCCCGGACCATTGGCGGCGGCGATGTCGATCTGCACCTCCGGTTGAATCTGTTGGAACCGAAACCCGCCTTTGAAATGGACTGCGGCCTGACAAATGTGGACCTGGTCGCCCTGAACGATTTCCTCCGCGCCTATGGCAGGTTCGATGTCGCACGGGGGAAATTCGCGCTCTACACCTCCGTGGCCGCCGGCGAGGGAAACTATGACGGGTATCTCAAGGTGTTCTTTGAAAACCTGGATGTCTTCGCCTGGGAGAAGGAGCGGAAAAAGAGTGTCCTGCAGGAATTCTGGCAGGCGATCGTGGGTGGCATCACCACCGTCTTCAAAAACCACCCGAAAGATCGGCCATTCCGAGTCCCGGACTTCAGCGACAGCGATCCCGTGGCATTATGCAATGTAAAGGGAGACATGATTGCAATGTGCTCCCGGTGAGAGCGTGTCCCGGGGGCACGAGGCATCGAACGGACCCCCCGGAGGGACAGAAACGCCCGCATACATCGGTTCGGGAGTTGGCATGGAATGAGCAACTTGCAAGGCGTTCTCCGGGGCGGAACCCGGTTCACTCAATATGTGATCGTTTGGCAGCAAACCACAAAAACTCCCAACACATGAACAAACTAACTAAGATTCTGGCGTCATTGGTGGCTGTGGGCTTGTCGATGTCATTGGTCGGCTGCGATCAAACCATTTCCAAGTCGGAGAAAACCTCCGTGGGCAGCGACGGCACGGTCAAGAGCGAGGAGAAGACTGTCACCCGTTCACCCGATGGCACGGTGACAAAGAAAGAAGAGACCAAGAAGACGACCCCCGACAAACCCTGAAGCGCGACAGGAGTCAGTTTCACCACGAAACTGGCCAACGGTGTCTGCAGGGGATCGGCGGCGCGATGCACACGCTGTCCGCCGGTTCCACCTCAGGCACGGCCACCGTAGCGGCGCGGAAACACTACCCGGAAGGTCGTCCCTGTTTGCGCCGAACTGGCGATTTCCAGGCTCGCATCGAGCAATTCACATAAGCGCTTCACGATCGAAAGGCCGATGCCTTCGCCGGGTTGGTCATGGGTGGGGCTGGTTCTGGGAGCCATGTCCCCAGGGGCGGCCAGGACCTGCGAGGTTTCGCCTTTGATGGCGGCGGATTTCTCATCCGATTCCTTCGCGCTCGCGGTGGCCTCCTGCAAGCCAGCCTTCAGGGATTGGCTTGAGCCAGGCAACATTCCCGGCCCGGTGTCCTTCACCATCAGCCACCAATTGTCCCTCCCCTCACCCCAGCTCACGGCGACGCCGCCGTCCTCCGTGTACTTGAGCGCGTTCACCAACAGGTTTTTTGCGAGCCGTCTTACTTTCTTCGCGTCGCCCTCAACGGCCAGGCGCAACGGTCCCTCCGTTCTCAAACATAGATTCCTTTCGCGGGCAAAGGGCTGGTTAGCCTCGCACAATTCTGAAATCAGCACTGCAGCGTCGAAATCGGCGAGGTTCCGTTTGTCCTGACCGGCCTCCAGCCTCGCCAGTTCCATCAGTTCACCCAGCATCGTGGTCAGCCCCTGCATGGCCCGCTGCAGGAAAGCCACCGATTCCACACGGTCGGCCTCAGCCAGATGAGGCTGGCCCACCATCGTTGCCGCCATGCTGACGCCGAGGACGTCGCTGTTCAGGTCGTGTACCGCCTGATGGATGAGCGCGGCGCGGCGCTGTTCGACTTCGTCCATCGTGGCCAGCGCGTTCATCAGGTCAACCACCCGGCTGGCGGCTTCCGCCTGCTGCATGCGCTCGTATTGGGCGGCGCTTTCGCTGATGGTGTCATTGATCAGGTGGAGCAACTGGCCATGCGCCTCCAGCAGCGTCGCCGGCTCGAGTTCCGGATGGGTGGCTACCATGCTGCCCAGTTCCTCGAATACACAACGATGGAGATGACCGCACTCAGTGATGAGCTCCTTCAACCGGTAACCCTGCTGCCAGCGATGCAGGCCGTGCTTCACCCCTTCCTCCTTCTTCTCGATTTCAGCTGCACGGGCGTCCGCCCCGCCTGGGCGGGAGCGCAGCCTGAGTTCATAAGCATCGAGGATGGGGGGGACGTGATCGAGGAATTGCCCGAGCGTGAGGGCCCGCCCGGTCTTTTGTTCGGGATCGGCGCGATCCACTTTTCGCCAGGCTGCGAGAATGGCTTCCCGGCGGGTGGCGAGGAGATCACTCAAAGCGGCCAACTGCTGGCTCGGAGTCAGGGGCATGATCGGGGCAATGGCGTTGCTTTTTGCAGTCCTAGTTCGATGTCAGATATTTCAGCAACTCGATTTGTTCGCGCGGGTTCAGCCCCTCCAGCAATCCCTCCGGCATCAATGATTTCCCGGTCGCCGTCCGGCCCTTGATCTCGGCCTTGCCCAGGACCCGCTGTTCCACGGTCGTGCGCACCGTCACCGCACTCGCGGTCTCGGCGGTGACCAGTCCCGACACCACATCGCCGCCCTTGAGTTCAAAGGTCACCGCCTCGAAATCGGCGCCCACCACGGCGTTCGGATCGATGATGTTTTCCAGGAAATAGCGGATGCCGTTCTTGCCGGCGCCGGTGAGTTCGGGTCCGAGGCGGGTGCCGTCCGGACCGAGGACGTGGCACGAGGCACAGAGCTTCTGGAAATGAACCCGCCCGGCATGTCCTTCATAAGCCCAGAGCGGCGCCTCATTGAAGGTCTTTTCCAGCGATTCAATGCGGGCCTTCTGTTCACCCGCCGTGGGCTGGAGATGTCCCCAAGTGGCGGCCACCTGACGGTCCACCTCGGGATTCTTCAACTCGCCCAATTGTCGGACTTGAAACGCGCCCAGTTGGTCCCGCTTCACCCGTCCGGCGGCGACGGCGTCCAGCAGGGCCAGGGCGAACGGTGCACGCCGGGTCAGCGTGTTGATGGCGGTGAAACGGAGCGGCGCGGGGAATCCGTCGAGGTGCGCGAGCAGGGCGGTGGCGACTTCCGGACGGTCGAAACGGGCGAGCACAGGCAGCACCGGTTCCCGCATCTTCGGATCATCCAGCAAGGCCAGGAACACGGGCAACGCCGCCGCATCCGTGGCCCGGCTCAGGACGTTGAAGGCATGCTGGCGTTCATTGGCGGGCATTTTGGGATCGGCCAATTGCTTCCGCAGTGCGGGGAATCGCGTCTCATCGCCAAAGACCGTCGCAATCCGTTCGGCGGACTGGCGCACGGACATATCTTTCGATGCATATAGGTCGGGGGCCAGACGTGCCCAAGCCTCCGGGGCCGGCACCTTGGAACGGGGTTCCAAGGCCAGCCACAGCCCCGCCAGATGGCGGCGCAACGGTTCGCCCTGCAAGCCCTGCAACGCGGCCACCGCCCGCGCCGGACCTGCGCCCTCCAACGTGGCCGCGTACCAGTGGATCCAGTCCGCCATGGCCGGCCAACGCGTCTCACCCGCGATGCGGAAGGCCCGGTCCAGATCCTTTTGCATCAGGGGGGCCAGGCTTTGCCACGTGAGGAACGGAAGATTCCGATCGTCCGCGTCCTCCGCATGAAGCGCCAGGGTTTCGACCAGATTCCAAGCGAGCGTGGGGTCGACCCGTTGTGCCGCCGACGCGAGATAAAGTCGGACGACAGGAGAGGGATCCGACGCGGCCAGTTGTTTCAAGGTCGTCCCCAATGACGGCGGGAGAGTCCGGGTTTCGACGGCGATCTGCACCGCCCAGGCCCGGACGTATTCATCCTTGTCGGCCAGGGCGGTCGCGAGTCGGGCTTCCTTCAATTCGTGCACGGCCTGACGCGCCCATAAGGCTTCCAACCGCAGGCGGGGATCCGCATCGGCGGCAAGTTGGTCGAGCGCCACTTCCGCGTCGGCATCCAACGCACGGGTCCGGGTGCGCTCGGCCAGGAGGCGTCGTGCGATGCGGACGTGCCACGCATTGGAATGTTTCAGGAGACCCACCAGTTCACGATCAGCCAGGGCTCCGAGGTCGGCCTTGCGCGGCTTATAGGT
>JANYCC010000165.1 GCA_025360495.1 Verrucomicrobiota bacterium
TCAAGCCGTACCACGGGCTCAACTACTCCTCCGCGGGCAAGGACAACGTCCAACACGATGACACTTACGTCGTGGTCGGCGTGCTCAGGCCGTCCAACACCCCGGCCGATCGGGTGGTGTGGATTCCCTTGGCGGGGTTGCAGAACATGGCCGGACACGACCCGACGACGGCGAACGACATCAGTGCGGTGCTGGTGAAGCTCCGGGACCCGGCCGCCGGCTTCCGGTTGGACCAGCTTTACAACAAACAGGGCGACAAGCTGACATTTGCCTGGCCGATCGGCGCGGTGATGGCGCAATTATTCGATAAGATCGGATGGTTCGACCACGTGCTCAGCCTCGTGGCGTGGTTGGTCGCCTTGGTGGCGGCGGCGTCGGTGCTGGCGAGCATCTACAATTCCATGAGTGCGCGTCGGCGTGACCTCGCGATCCTCCGGGCCTTGGGGGCGCGACGCCGGATCGTCTTCACCGCCATCGTGCTGGAAGCGGCGGCGGTGGCGGCCTTGGGTGCGCTGGTGGGCTTGGTGTTCCAATTCGCCCTGCTCGGTGGCGCGGCTTGGATCGTGCGCAACCAAACCGGCGTCGTCTTGGATCCGTTCCAGCCCGATTGGGTCTGGGCCTGGGCTCCGGCGGCGCTCATCGGGCTCAGCGCCTTGGCCGGCGTCCTGCCCGCCTGGAAAGCCTACCAGGTCGATGTCGCCTCGAGCCTCGCGCCGGAGTCATGATGTGATTCCACGGTTGCGACGCCCCCGGCGGGCCTCTAGAAAAGCGCGCCTTTCTGTATGTCGGATACCTCCACCAGTCCCGCCGCCCCTGTGCCCACCGATTTCATCCGGGAATTCGTGGCCGCCGATCTCGCCACCGGCCGTCACCGGAAAATCGTCACGCGGTTCCCCCCGGAACCCAACGGTTACCTCCACATCGGCCATGCGAAATCGATCTGCCTCAATTTCGGCATCGGCTTGGAAAACACCGGGCGCTGCAACCTGCGGATGGACGACACCAACCCGGCCAAGGAAGAGGTGGAGTATGTGGACTCGATCATCGCCGACGTGCACTGGCTGATCGACGGATGGGCCGACGGGGTTCTCGGGTTGAAGCTCCGGGGCGAGGGGAGTGCGACGGGAACCACCGATGGCGAACTGGCGGCCCATCACCCGGCGGCGGTGCTGCCGGCGGACGCGGCGGGACGGGCGCTGGAACCGTTCTTCGCATCCGATTATTTTCCGCAACTCCACGCCTTTGCCGTCCGGCTCATCCGCCTGGGCAAAGCCTACGTGTGCGACCTGTCGGCGGAGGAGATGGAGCGGTACCGCGGGTCCCCGGATCGGCCGGCGATGGACAGCCCGTTCCGCGAACGGACGGTGGCCGAGAGCCTGGACCTGTTCGCGCGGATGACGGCGGGGGAATATGCCGATGGGGCGCGGACGTTGCGGGCGAAGATTGACATGGCGTCGCCGAACATCTGGTTGCGCGACCCGGTCCTTTACCGGATCCGGAAGATCGACCACCACCAGACGGGGAATCGCTGGTGCGTGTACCCGATGTATGACTTCGCGCATTGCCTGAGCGATTATATCGAGGGCGTGACGCATTCGATCTGCACCTTGGAATTCGAGGTGCACCGGCCGCTGTATGATTGGATCCTGTGCAACCTGGATCTGCCGGACCCGCTGCCCCACCAGTATGAGTTCGCGCGCCTCAGCCTGGGTTACACCCTGATGAGCAAACGCAAGCTGCTCCAATTGGTGACCGAGAAGATCGTGAACGGCTGGAGCGATCCGCGGTTGCCGACCCTCTCGGGGTTGCGTCGGCGCGGGGTCACGCCGCAGGCCATCCGCGATTTCGCCTATAACATCGGCGTCACCAAGCACAATGCCCTGACCGATGTCGCCGTGCTCGAGAAAGCCATCCGCGACGATCTCAACCGCATCGCCCAGCGCCGGCTCGCGGTCCTGCGTCCGTTGAAGGTGGTCCTCACGAACCTGGGGCCCGACGAGGTGGTGGAGTGTTCCGCCACGAACAATCCCGAGGATCCGGCGGCCGGCACCCGCAAGATCCTGCTCACCCGCGAGGTTTATATCGAGACGGAGGATTTCCTGGAGGTCCCGCCCCCGAAGTATTTCCGGCTGCGACCCGGCGGCGAGGTGCGGCTCAAGTATGCGTGCATCATCCGCTGCGACGAGGTGATCAAGGATGCGGAGGGACGGGTGATCGAACTGCGGTGTTTTGCGGATCTCACGACGCGGATGGGTGCGGAGAATTCCGGCAAGAAAGTGAAGGGAACGATCCACTGGGTGAGTGTGCCGCAATCGGTGCGGGCCGAGGTGCGCCTCTACGACCGGTTGTTCACGGCGGCGGAGCCCGAGCGGGACGGCCGGGATTTCAAGACGGTGTTGAATCCCCATTCGCTCGAGGTGTTGGAGGCCCATCTGGAGGGCTCGCTGGCGGAGGCGGTGCCCGAAGTCCGCTATCAGTTTGAGCGTTTGGGATATTTTTGCGTGGATCCCGATTCCCGTCCGGGCGCCTTGGTGTTGAACCGGACGATCCCGTTGAAGGACGCGTGGGCGAAAGAGACGGCGAAGGGTTGACGACGTGAACAAAATGCTTGGCGGCGGGACCCGGCGATAATAAACAGTCGCGACCCACCGTTCAACGAACCCATGCGCCCCTCGCGGATTGACGCCATCACTCCCCTCCCGCCCATGAATCCCCATCTGTCACCCACCCGCATCCTCCCGATAGGGTGTCTTGCCATCTCGCTCGCGCTGAGCCTGGTTTCCGCTCACGCGCAATCCCTGACCGTCACCACCGGACTGCAACTTTGGTTGAAAGCCGATGCCGGCGTGATCCTCGACGGGGCCAATGTCCTGTCATGGGCCGACCAGAGTCCCAGTCCCGATGCCGCCGCCCAGATCGGGGTGGCTCCCGACGTGACCAACGAACCGCTCCTGGTGGCCAACGCACTGAATGGGAAGCCGGTCCTGCGTTTCGATGGGATCGACGATTACCTCAGCATCCCGGATTCCGTGAGCCTCTCGATCACCGGCGACCTGACGACCTTTTTCGTCGTCAAGTTTGATGATTTTGACACCTTTCGCGCGGTCTGGGCCAAGACGGTCAACAACCTGCCGGCGCCCACGGATTATTACATCCTGCCGGGGAGCGGCCTGCCTCAGGTTTACCGGGGTGACGGCGGCATCAACCTGGGTTCCTTCGCCAGCAGCACCCCGCTGACGGCCGGCTCCTACCTGACGGTGGGATTCAGCATGGAAGGGACAACGTGCACCCATTATGTCGCCAGCCAGGCGACCGGCACCGGCGTCATCGCCGCGACCACCGCCGATGGCGACACCCCCCTGCTCATCGGGACGCGGGGCGATCTCTTCACCAAGATGAAGGGGGATATCGCGGAGATCCTGATTTATGACCGGGCGCTCACCGTCGCGGAAAGGGCTTCCGTGGCGGACTATCTCGGGCAAAAATATAATATCGCCAATGTGCTGCCGACCGCGGGCCTGGTGGTGACGCCGGCGGGCCCCACCCACGCCGCCGGTGACACGGTGACGCTCACGGCCACCGCCAATGACGCGGATGGCAGCGTCGCGAATGTGAAATTCTTCGCCAATGGCGTGTTCCTCGGGACAGCTTCGGCACCGCCTTATACCATCCGAGCGACCCTGGAAACGGCCGGAAGTTACTCCTTCACCGCCCGCGCCACCGACAATAAGAACGGCACCGGCGATTCCACCGCGGTCACCCGCACCGTCACGGGCGGAACCGCACCTTCGCTGGGGGTCACGGCGAACCTGCAGGTCTGGCTCAAGGCGGACGCCGGCATCACCACGGGCGCCGGCGGGATCGTGACGACCTGGCAAGACCAATCCGGCAAGGGCAACAACGCTGTCGCCGCGGACGATGTCACCTCGCCCACCCTCGTGACCGCGGACATCAATTCCCTGCCCGCCGTCCGGTTTGATGGCATTGATGACCATCTCGCCGTGGCCGATTCCGACAGCGTCTCGTTCGCCGGCGACGTCACGTCCTTCTTCGTGGTGAAAATGGACGATTTCGCCAGTTACCGGGCGGTGTGGGCGAAGACCGCGGGCCCGGGTGGCAATCTGCCCGCCCCCACCGATTATTATACGCTTCCGGGAAGCGGCCTTCCCCAGTTGTACCGCGGCAATGGCGACGGCGACCTCGGGTCCGTGGCCGGGGCCAGTCCGCTCCATGCGGGTGCTTTTGACCTGGCTGGCTTCTCAGTCACCGGGGCGGTCGTGACCCATTACCTCGACGGCACCCCCAACGGAACCGGAACCGCCACCTCCATCACCGCCGACGGCGATAATCCGCTCTACATCGGCACGCGGAACGATTTTGTGACGCAATTGAAAGGCGACCTCGCGGAATTGCTGATCTTCGACACCGCTCTCTCCGCCGCCGATCTCCAGAACGTCCAACTCTATCTCGCCGGGAGATACGCCCTGCCGCTGGCCCTGGCCACCAATGATGCCCCGACCGTGACCCTGACCGCCCCGGCGCCCGGGGGATCGGTGGTCGCCCCGGCGGATGTCGTGCTCAGCGCCAATGCCGGGGACACCGACGGGACCATCGTCAAAGTGGAGTTCCTCGTGAATGGGGGTGTCGCGGCCACCACCACCACCGCCCCCTACACCGCGACCGTCAACTTCCCGGTCGCTTCGTCCGCCTCGATCCAGGCCCGGGCGACCGACAATCTGGGCGCGACCACGCTCTCAGCCCCGGTCAGCCTCACGGTCACGGCGACCGAACCCATCCCGTTGCCGGCCCTGGCCGACCTGCGCCTCTGGCTCCGGGCGGACAAGGGGGTGACGGAGGAAGCCGGTGCGGTGAGCGCGTGGAATGATCAATCGGGCAATTTCAACAACTCGATCCAGGCCACCGCCACGAAACGCCCGGTGCTGGTGCCCAACGCCCTCAACGGCAAACCGGTCCTCCGCTTCGATGGCATCGACGATTCTTTGGTCGCGGCCAGTTCGCCGACCCTCGCCATCGTCGGGGACATCAGCACGTTCTTCGTGGTGCGATTCGATGATTTCACCACGTTCCGGGCCGTTTGGGCAAAAACCCAAGGGAATCAACCGGCCTCGACGGACTTTTACACCCAACCGAACAGCGGCATCCCGCGGGTGTTCCGGGGCAACGGTTCCGGCGGGGGCTTCGCCGACGCCGACTCGGCTCCGGTCGCGGGCGAATACGCGATCGTCGGGTTCGACCAATCCGGCACCACCTTGCATCACTACCTGAACGGGGCGTTGAACGGACAGGGTGAAATCACGGCGACCCTGGGCGACACGGGAGCGCCGCTGCTCATCGGCACCCGAGGGGACCAATTCACCCGGATGAAAGGCGATATCGCGGAAATCATCCTCTACGACACTGCGCTTTCCGACACCGACCGGGCCGCGCTTCATACTTATCTTTCCGCCCGTTACGGTATCGGTCAACCGGTCGGACCGGTGTTGAGCATCGTCCGTGCGGGCTCCGACGGGGTGACCGTCTCGTGGCCGGCCGACGTCACCGGTTGGGCGCTCCAAGCGGCGTCGGACCTTTTGGGCCCGTGGACTCCGGTGACCGGCGTCGCCAACAACAGCGTCACCGAGACGATCAGCGGGACCCGTTATTATCTCCTGCGGCCTCAGTGAGGTGACCTTGGGTCCGCCGTGGGTGGACCCGGCGGGGGGCGCGGTCCTGACCTTGGGACGGCGCCTTCCGCAGCCCGGGCCGGGTGGGATGGGGGTTCGGACACATCTTCCTTGACGATGGTTGAGCGGAAGCCTTGACCCTGACGGGGGCTGCCCCCCACTCTGAAGCCGTGCTTGTTGGGCACGATTCATGTTTGCACAACTAAAGGGTCTCTTCTCCAACGATATCGGGATCGACCTGGGAACCGCGAACTCGCTCGTCTACGTGCGGGACCAGGGGATTGTGCTGCGTGAGCCTTCGGTCGTCGCCATCCAGGCGGGGACCACGAATGTCTTGGCGGTGGGCGAAGAAGCCAAGCGCATGCTTGGCCGGACGCCCGGGAACATCGTCGCGATCCGACCGATGAAGGACGGCGTCATAGCCGACTTCGAGATCACCGAGGCGATGTTGCGGCATTTCATCCAGAAGGTTCACCATCGCAAATTGATCTCACCCCGGGTCGTCGTTGCCGTTCCGAGCGGCATCACGGAGGTGGAAAAACGCGCCGTCAAGGATTCAGCCACGCACGCAGGCGCCCGCGAAGTCTATCTCATCGAGCAACCGATGGCCTCGGCCATCGGGGTCGGCCTGCCGGTTCACGAACCGGCCGGCAGCATGATTGTGGACATCGGGGGCGGGACCTGTGAGATCGCGATCATTTCATTGGCCGGCATTGTCTTCAGCCGGTCCGTCCGCGTGGGCGGTGATGAATTCGATGAGACCATCGTTGCGCACATGAAGAAGGCCCACAATCTCATGATCGGCGAACGTACCGCCGAAGAGATCAAGATTCGCATCGGGTCAGCCAATGTGCTGGACCAGGAATTGACCATGGAAGTGAAGGGGCGCGACCTCTCGGCCGGCCTGCCCCGAACTGTCACGGTCCGTTCCGAAGAGGTCCGGGAAGCCCTGAAAGAACCGCTTTCCAGCATCCTCGAATCCATCCGCATCACCCTCGAACGCTGCCCGCCAGAACTCTCGGCCGACCTCGTCGACCGCGGGATCGTCATGGCGGGGGGCGGTGCCCTCCTGCGCAACATCGACCGGTTGGTCTCCCTGGAGACCGGCCTGCCGGTGCACATCGCCGACGATCCGCTCAGCGCGGTCGCCACCGGGACGGGTCGGGTGCTCCAGGAACTCGCGTTCCTCAAGCGGGTGGCTTCGTCGAGCAACTGACCCCGACGCCCCACCTTTCCTGATTTCTTCCGTGGATGTTCGCCCGTGCCGATGACGGGACGAACGTGTTGAAACGCGCGAATTATGTCGTGGCGGTGGGTGCCGTGCTGGTGCTGGTGCTCACGCTGCTGAATCTGCCGGCTCCGGCCGCGGCCCGCCTCAAGCTGGCCGTCGGCGGCTTTTTCCTTCCCCTCTTCGGCCTCGTCGGCACCGCCCAATCCTTCGTCGATCGCGCCTCTTATTCCCTCCTCCCTCGCTCCGCCCTCATCGCCGAACTTCAACGCCTCGAACAGGAGAACGCCTCCCTCCGCCTCGCCGCCGCCCAAGGCGCCGATGCCCTCGCCGAAAACAACCGCCTGCGGGCCCAACTCGGCGCCCTGCCTCACGGCCCTTGGAAATTCCGCCTCGCCCATGTCGTCGGGCGCGATGCCTCCACCTGGTGGCGCACAGTCCTCGTCGATTATGGCACCCGGGATGGCGCGCAGATCAACCAGACCCTCCTCACGCCGGATGGACTCGTCGGACGCATCAGCGCCGTCCGCTTCAGCCATAGCCAGGTCTCGCTCATCGGGGATGCCGAATGCGGGGTCGCGGTCAAGGTCGCCGAAACCAATGATCACGGGGTCATCAAGGGATCCCAATCCACCACCGATGCCGGCGTCGCCGAACTGACGATGCTCCAAAGCAGTCCCCAGGTGATGGCCGGGCAATCGGTGGTCACCAGCGGACTGGGCGGGGTGTTCCCCAAGGGCCTGCCCGTCGGCACCATCCTCGACACCCGACCCGGTGCCGGCGGGCTGTTCACCACCGGGCGGATCCGGCTCGGTGCCCATCTCAACCGTCTCGACGAGGTCTGGATTCTCACCCCATGACCTGGCTTTCCCCCACCCTGTTGTTCGTGGTCGCCTGGCTCGCGATCTTCGCACAGACCCAGTTCGGCCCGGTTCGCGCCTGGTTGGGGGCCCCGCCCGGACTCGCTCCCGCCCTGGTCGTTTACGCCGCCTTCACCCATCGCCTCCCGGTCGTATGCACCCTTTGCGTGACCCTGGGGCTCTGGCTGGACGCCTTGTCGGGTTCACGCTTGGGGGTGAGCATCCTGCCGTTGTTCCTGGTCGGATTCACCCTGCACTCCCGTCAACATCTCCTGCTGCGAGACCAACGTTTCGCCCAAGCCTGGCTCGGTGCCGCCGCCGGGGTCGTGGTTCCGCTCGTCACCCTGGCAATCCTCCAATTCGGCACCCGCCAACCGGATTTCGGCTGGCCCACTTTCTGGCAGCTCGCCTTCTCCGGGCTCTTCAACGGCCTCCTGTGCCCCGCCTGTTTCCGGTTTTTCGACCGACTCCGCACCGCCTTTGAATATCAACCCACCGGACCGGGATCCTTCCGGGAGGATCGTGAACTCAAGCGCGGGCGCCATTGACTGACCCATGCTCGGCCTGGACCAACTGAACAAGGGGGAACGCCCGCTCCGCATGGTCGCATGGAGCGTCGGGGCGGGCCTCCTGCTCCTGCTCGCCGGTCTGTGGCAGGTCCAGGTGTTGTCCGGGGACAAATACCGCCAACGCCAGGAGGTCCAGAGCTTCCGCACCGTCCGCGTCCCCGCCCTCCGGGGTCGCATCCTCGACCGCAACCGACTCCCCCTCGCCGACAACGAACCCCGCTGCCGTCTCGATGTCTACCTGGATGAACTCGTGCCGCAATTCGCCGTGGAGGAAAAACGGATCCGCCGCGAGCTGCTGGCGACCCGCGGCGCCCTGGACCAGACCGAGCCCTCCTTCTGGCAGCGGTTGGGCGCCCACTTTTCGGGTCGCGTCCGCAAACCGTCCATCCCCGTCGCGGAACGTGACCTGATCAAGCGGCAGGCGCGGTACTCGGTCGTCTCCAACATCATCGCCCAGGTCAATTCGCGACTCGGCGTCCAGGTCACCCGGACCGAGGCTGATCTGTTCCAGCATTGGCGCCAGAAACGCGCCCTGCCCTTCCCCATCCTCGATCACCTCACCACCGCCCAAATCGCCTTCCTCACCGAACAGGGTTGGTCGATTCCCGGAGTCGAGTTGGAACAGGTCCCCGTCCGGAGTTATCCCAACGGCAAACTCGCCGCGCATATCGTCGGATTCGTCAAGCGGAACGATGATTTTGACGAGGAGGATCGGGCCTTCGATTACCGCCTGCGCGATTTCACCGGCGCCATCGGGCTGGAAAACCGCTTTGACCGGCAGCTCCGCGGCACCTCGGGGGCCAAGAGCATCCTCATCAACAGCTCCGGTTACCGTCATCGACAGGGCGAAATCATCCTCGCCGAACCCAAGCCCGGCGACACCCTCGTCACCACGCTCGACCTCGCACTCCAACGCGCCACCGAGGATTCCCTCAGCCAGGTCCCGGGCGATGAACGCGCCGCGGTCGTCGTCCTGGACCCGCGCAATGGCGACATCCTGGCCCTGTCCTCCGCCCCGGCCTTCGATCCCAATCTCTGGATCGATGGCGTCAGCCACGAGGAATACGAACGGCTGTCGGATCCGAAGATGAAGCCGATGTTCAACCGCGCCACCTACGGGTATTACGCGCCGGGCTCGACCTTCAAGATCTTCAACGCCCTGGCCTGTCTCGAGGCCGGTGTCCTGACGCCCGAGACGGTCCACGACAAACTGGTTTCGCCCGGGTATTTCCAACTCGGGGACCGCACCATCAAGGATACCGCAGGGTCCGGTGAATTCGATTTCCGACGCGCGTTCATCAAGTCCAGCAACACCTATTTCATCCATTACGGCCTCAAGCTCGGCCTGCCACGGATGCTCGCGATGGGACGCCGCCTCCACTTCGGTGAAAAGCCCGGCCTGCACCTGGCCGAGGAGGAGAAAGGCCTGTTCCCTGATTACTCCGAGGTCGCGGGCTATTGGAACCAAGGCAACCTGGCCAACGTCAGCATCGGCCAGGAAATCACCGTCACCCCCGTCCAGATGGCCCTCGCCGTCGGTGCCGTCGCCAACGGGGGCACCCTTTACTGGCCGCGCCTGGTCCAGAGCGTCGAGCCGTCGGATTCCCTTTCCGAAGCCGCGCCCGAGCGCATCCGGCCCGGGCAGGTGCGCAGTGAACTCGGGCTCAAGCCGGAGTATTATGACATCGTGCGGGAGGCCATGCGGGACGACGTCGCCAGCAACGAGGGATCAGGCCGGGCGGCGCGGGTGACGGATTTCGCGGTGTGCGGCAAGACGGGCACGGCGGAGGTCAAGCAGGGTCGGCGGCTCACGGACAAGATCACGTGGTTCGCGAGTTTCGCGCCCTTCGAATCGCCGCGTTACGTGGTGATCGTGATGGTGGAGAGCGGCGGGTCGGGCGGCGGCACCTGCGCACCGGTGGCACGGCGCATCTATGAACACTTGCGGGACCGCGAACGCGGCACCGGGAGCCTGGGAATGCGATGAGCATCTATTACACCCAGCCGGTCAGCCGACGCGAAGGCCTGTTCGAATGGCCGCTCTGGGCGGCGGTTTTCGGCCTGATGCTGATCGGGGCCGCGTTCATCTTCAGTGCGACCGGTGCCGGCGAACTGGCCCGCAATGCGGCCTGGTTCGACTTCACCGCCGTGCGCCAGTCGCTGGCCTATGTCTTCGGACTGTGCCTGGTCGTGGCCCTCTGCCTGGTCGATTACGCCCGGCTCGCCCGTTGGTCGCTTCCCGCCTATTGGGGTTGCATCGCGCTGCTCCTCTGTGTGTACCTTTTCGGAGTCGAACGACTCGGGGCCAAGCGCTGGATCGATTTCGGCCCCATCCAATTCCAACCCAGTGAATTCGCCAAGCTCGCCTTCCTGTTCGCCCTCGCGAATTTTCTCTCCCGCCCGGCGGGTGAACTCGCCTCCCCGATCGTCTTCGTCCAAGCGCTCGGCATGGCCTTCCTCCCCTTCGCCCTGATTCTGAAGCAGCCCGATCTCGGCTCCGCCCTGGTCTTCATGCCGATGGCCCTGGTGATGATGCTGGTCGCCGGCGTCCCCCGTCCCTTGCTCCTCAAGTTCCTCGCCGGTGCCGCCCTGCTCGTCACCATCCTCCTGGTCGACGTCCTTTTCGCACCGCCCGACTGGAAGTTCGTGCGGTTGGAGGAGTATCAGAAGCACCGCCTACTGGTGTATTTCGGCATCGATTTCGCCCCGCACGGCGCCTCGGAGGCCGATCGACTCACCGCCCGCGCCGAACAGGA
>JANYCC010000238.1 GCA_025360495.1 Verrucomicrobiota bacterium
GAGGGAACCGTGGAGGGGGCCCGAGACAACCCCGAAGGTGAGGCTGTTTCCGTCCGGATCCGAACCGGAGAGGGTCAATGGGAGGGCGGTGTCCTCCAAGGTGGACTGGTTTTGCGCGAGGGCGACCGGTGGATGATTTCCCACCGGGGCCGTGACCGTGACCGTGACCGTGGATGGGGGGGAGGTCAACTGGCCGTCATTGGCCGTATAAGTGAAGGAATCGATGCCGACAAAGGTGGAGTTGGGGAAGTATTGGAGATTGGGCGGGACCCCGAAAAGCATTCCTGAGGTGGGATGTTGGACCACCAGAAAAGTAAGGGCGTCCCCATCCGGGTCCGATCCCTGGAGGGCGATGGGCAGGGCCGTTGCCTGAGGGTCCGACAGATTCTGGGTCAGGGCACTGGGAGCGTGGTTGGGCAACCCCACCTTGATGTTCACGGTGGCCGGGGAGGAGACGAGTTGGCCGTCATTGGCCGCGAAGGTGAAGGTATCGGTCCCGACGAAACTGGCGGCGGATGTATAAGTGAGAGTGGGTGGGGTGCCGACGATGGAGCCATGGGCGGGCGGGGAGACCACCACAAAAGTGAGTGGCCCCCCCTCGGGATCGGAACCCTGGAGGAGGACAGGCAACGCGACGCCCGGCTGGCTCGATTGATTCTGCGCCAGGGCCACCGGGGGGAGGTTCACCGACACCGGTTGGTAGGTGATCTCATTCGACGGGTCACTTTCACCGCCCAGGGAATTATACGCGGCGACAGTAAAATAATATAAGACTCCGGATGTGAGCCCGGTGACAGTCATCTGCGTGGCCGTTCCGGCATCGACGGCGACGTCATAGGAGCCCGAGGTGGGCCCGCGATAAAGTCGGTACCCCGCGGTGTTGGCATCGGAATTGGGGGTCCAGGCGACGGTGAGATCGTCGGCCGCCATCCGGATAGGTGCGAGCAATGCGACCGATGCGAGGACCAGGACCGGCAGGCCGATCCCCGGCCATCCCCGGGCGGACCTCGCCGGGTTCGGGGTCGGCAACCGGAGGGGTGTTGCATCGAACCGTGCAAAAAGGCGCGTCACGACCCGGGGGATGGAGGTAGCCCAATCGAGAAGGGCGGAAAAGGACAGTTGTGGTGAAAAACCCTTCATAATACCATATATCGTGTTTACAAATCAATGAGTATCGTAACATTCGTCCGCGCAAAAAGCCGTCTCCGCCGTGTCAGCACGACGCAGGCATCACGTTCTATCTGGGGGTCAACCCACCGTCTTCAAGGGCCTGGCAAACGGTGGTTCCTCACCGTTTGATCAGGCTCCGCTCCGATTCGGCGGCGTCCACCAGGGCCCGGGCCGGGGCCGGTGGACGTCGGGTGGCGTCATCGACCGGGCGCGGTTTGGCCCGGAAGATTGCCGGCACACCCCGGAGGAGCACCCATGCTTTGAAGAGAGCCGCGACGAAACCGACGAGGACCATCCACAGGGCGACCGCCGCCAGGCACAGTGTGCACCCGGTGGCGACGGCGAGCCTGCGTCCAAGGGACACCTTGGATTTCATGATCTGCGGAGCGACCGCCTCTTGGCACGCCAAAGGCAGGGACGCCCGGGACTCGGGGGGTTTCATTCGCTGGGAATTGCGGTGGACTTCCTTTTTGCTCCCGACAAAAAGAGACCCTCATCGAACCGGGAACCGGAGGGAACCAAAAACTGCGATTCCGTCCGACCTGATCCCGAGGGCGGTTCCTTTGTAGGAGATTTCCCTACAGGTGCAAGGGAAAAGCTTACGCGCCCTATCGAAAGAGGCCTGTTTCCCCCCGGGGATTCCCGCGGAAGGGCATCCGCCCCAAGGGCCGCCGGTCCCGGAAGGTCACGCGTACCGGGGACGAAATATTATTATATCACCCATTGCCCGCCGGGGACGACGGGGTTGGCGGACAGGGTGACGGCCCCGATGGGACCCCCCAGAAAAAGGGCCCGCAGGGAACGCCTGCGGGCCGCGAAATCATTTCCGGCCGATGGTGGAGCCGTGGGGATTCGAACCCCAGACCCCCACAATGCCATTGTGGTGCTCTACCAACTGAGCTACGACCCCAACGACCGGAAAGCGGCCGAACTCTAGGAATGTCCCCGCAGGTGTCAAAGCGTATTCCGGAAATTCCTCGTTCATCGCCCTGTGGGTTCCCCTGATCCGGCGTCCGGCAGCCGTCGCTTGCGTCCGCGGGCCGGGTTTTTATCCTGCGCGGACGCATATGCCATTTCAGAACCGGACGATGGGGCGCGCTGCGTGCCTTTTCACGGCGGCCACCACGCTTTCCCTGCAGGCCCAGCATCAGCTCGGTCCCCAGGGGGATTTTGAGGCGCCGAAGATCGCCGCAGCTTCCGCCGAGGGTGAGCGCAATCTCAAGCGCTTCCAGATCCCCACCGGGTGGAAAGGCGAGTTGTGGGCCGCGGAACCCCTCGTCGCCCATGGGGTCGCCTTCGATGTCGCCGACGATGGCCGCGTTTATGTCGTCGAGAGTTTCCGCGCGTGGCGGGGCGTCCCTGACATCCGCGGCATCATGGATTGGCTCGACGAGGACCTGGCATGCCGGTCGGTCGAAGACCGGTTGGCGATGATGCGGCGGCATCTGGGCGAGGAGGGGATGAAGGCCTATTTCAAGAACACCGAGCGCATCCAGGTCCTGTGGGACTCCAACGGGTCCGGCAAGGCCGACGTGTCGAAAGTGTTCGCGGAAAACTTTGCGACCCCCCTGGACGGCGTCGCGGCCGGGGTGCTGGCCCGGGGCAAAGATGTCTGGTTCGCGAACATCCCCAACATCTGGCGGCTGCGCGACGAGGATCTCGACGGCGTGGCGGATTCCCGGAAGAGCATCAGCTATGGGCACGGGATCCGGGTCGGTTTCCTGGGGCATGATCTGCACGGGTTGGCGTGGGGCCCGGAAGGGAAGCTCTATTTCAGCATTGGTGACCGGGCCTCGATGCTGAAGTCGGGGAACAAGCTGGTGGGCACGCCGGATTGCGGGGCGGTGTTCCGATGCAACCCGGACGGCGGCGAGATGGAGATGGTGTACAGCGGCCTGCGCAACCCGCAGGACCTGGTGTTCGACGAGTGGGGAAACCTCTTCACCGGGGACAACAATTCCGATGGCGGCGACCAGGCCCGGTGGACGTACCTGATCGAGGGGGGTGACAGCGGTTGGCGGATCGGGTGGCAGTTCCTGGAGGGATCGGATGCACCCAAGCCGAGGGGCCCCTGGAACATGGAGAAGATGTGGTACCCGCAGAACGACACCCAGCCCGCCTTCCTGACGCCGCCGATCCGGAACATCTCCGCCGGCCCGAGTGGTGTCGCCTATTATCCCGGGACGGGTCTGGGGCCGGAATGGCAGGGCACCTTCACGCTCTGCGATTTCCGGGGAAGCGGTGCCGGTTCGGGCATCTGGTCCTTCAAACTGAAACCCAAGGGCGCGAGCTTCGAAATGGTCGAGGACAAGAAGTTCCTGTGGTCCATTGAGGCCACCGACGGAACGTGGGGTCCGGATGGTGCCTATTGGGCGTTCGATTGGGTCGACGGCTGGGAACCGGTCGGCAAGGGGCGCTTATACCGCTTCTATGATCCGGCCCACGTGCGGTCACCGGAAGTGCTGGCGACGTCGAAACTGCTGAAG
>JANYCC010000361.1 GCA_025360495.1 Verrucomicrobiota bacterium
CCGGATCCATTGCTTTGGGGATTCACCCGCGTAGAGTTCCCCAGCAGAAATGGGTGACCGATCTCTCGAACGGACCAGCCCGGGATGGATGCGCTCCGCGTTCTGGGGAATTGCGCACCTCGCCGCGGCGCTGGCTTTCACCGGGATCCCCCTTCCGGGCCTTGCGTCCGGGACGACGAACCTCCCCGTCAAAGCCCCGCCTCACTGGTCCTTCCAGCCCATCCGGAACCCACCCGTGCCGGAAGTCAACGGGACCCAATGGCCGCGCGGTTCCATCGACCATTTCATCCTCGCCCAACTGGAACGACAGGGGATCCGACCCGCCCCGCCCGCCGATCGTCGCACCCTGCTACGACGGGCCACCTTCGATCTCACGGGCCTGCCGCCCACCCCCGAGGAGGTGGACGCCTTTCTTGCCGATCCCGCGCCGGATGCCTTCAAAAAGGTCGTGGAACGTCTGCTCGATTCCCCCCGCTACGGCGAACACTGGGGCCGGCATTGGCTGGACCTGGTCCGCTATGCCGACACGGCGGGCGAGACCGCGGACTACCCGGTCCCCCTGGCCTGGCGCTACCGGAATTATGTCATCAACGCCTTCAACGCCGACAAGCCGTACGACACGTTTGTCCGGGAACAGATCGCCGGCGACATCCTCGCCGCGGAAGGTCCGCGCGAACATTACGCCGAGTCCGTGACCGCGACCGGTTACCTGGCCCTTTCCCGGCGCTTTGGTTTCGACTCGGAGAACTATCATCACCTCACGATCCAGGACACCATCGACACCCTCGGACAGAGTCTCCTCGGGCTGAGCCTCGGTTGCGCCCGTTGTCACGACCACAAGTACGACCCCGTCTCCCAAGTCGATTACTACGCCCTCTATGGGATCTTCGACAGCAGCCGGTATGCCTTCCCGGGTTCCGAGCAGAAGACCCGGTCACGCGCGCTGGCCCCGTTGCTGCCACCGGTCGAATCGCGGGCCCAATGGCGCACCTTCGACGCCCGGGTGGCCGCCCTGGCGGACCGCCTGACCCGGCACCAACTCCCGGTGTCCGCCGCCGTGCTGGACTCGCTGGACGAGCTGGATGGGGACTTTGAGATGCAGGCCGTCGCCAACGGCGGCAGCAAAGGGGTGCTCGTCCCCCCATGGATCTGCGACGGCCCGGTCGCCGTGACCCGGGATGCGCAAAGCCCGTTCAAGAACCTTCACGGACGCGGCCAGGTCGGAGGCCAGGTGCCCGCCGGAACCCACTCTTATATAATTGCCCAGGCCCTTCATCCCCGACGCACCCCCGCCCAATGCCCCGTCCTTCACGTCAACCTCGATTTCCGGGTCGGGACCAATGACGCGGCGGCAGCGGGTTCCCACCGTTTCTGGCTGGGGGCCCAGGGATCCGCGCCCGCGGTCGAGATCCTCCTGACCTCGGAATCCGCATCGATCCGGTCGGGCACCACCACCAAGTCCCTCCGCCGGTTGCGACCGGATCGCTGGCACAACCTCCAATTCACACTCGATCTCCAAGCCCGGACGGTTTCGGGCCGCATCGGGGTGCCGGAGGATGTGGTGACCTTTGCGGACGAACCCTTCGCGTCCGGTTGGAGCGGCGTGATCGATTATGTCGCCCTGGATTCCTCCGGCCCTGGTGACGCCCGTCGACCCGGCCTCTATGTCGACAACCTCGGAGTGCAGGAAAGCCCGGTTCCGCCGGTCTCGACTTCGCCTCCGGCCATCGCCTCGCTGGCGGACGGGCCCGACCCCGCAGCGGTCACCGAGCAGTTGCATCGTCTCGTGGGAATGGATGGCGACCTGGAATTGCAGACCGACGGCAAACCGCCGGCCGGGCCTTGGGGACCCGGACCGAAGAGCACGGTGACCGTGTCTGCGGACGCCCAAAGCCCATATCAAAATGTCTTCGGTCCCGGCCGACTCGGCCTGCGCCTGCCGAACAACGGGAACTATGAGGGGTTCGGCCAGACGCTGCCGACGCCTTGGAAGGCCGGCCCGACCGGAAGCTTGACGGCGGGTTTTGATTTCCGATGCACGACCGATGCCGCGGGTGGGGACGGATCCTGGCGGTTCTATCTCGGCCACGGCCCGGGCACATCGAAGGCCATGGAACTGTTTATCAACGCCCACGGATTCTTCCAAGGCGGTGCCGACGCCCATGCACTCGTCCGCCCGATGCACTTGGGAGAATGGTATCAGGTCCGGCTCACCTTGGATCTCAAGGCCAGGACTTATACCGGCTCCATCGCCCACCCGGCCGAGACCGTCGGGTTCGCGGGAAAACTGGCGGGAGACTGGGACGGCATCATTGATTATACGTTCATCGACAGTTACGGGCATCTGCCGGGGGTGAGGCCCGGTCTGGACGCGGACAATCTCAGCGTGGGTGACCGACCCCTGCCCGCCTTGGATGCACCGCCGGTGAAGGTGGCCGTCGGGGAGCGCGAAACCCGCCGTGCGGAGGCCGCCCGACTCCACCGGCAACTCGCCGAGATCAAGGCGGCGGACGAGAAGCTGAACGGGGAACTCAACACCCTGTTGGCAGGCGGACCGTTCGACCTCGCCTATGCCGTCACCGAAGGGACGCCCCACAATGCGCGACTGCAGCAACGCGGTGAACCGGACCGTCCCGGGGGCGAGGTTCCGCGCGGTTTCCTGCAGGCCCTCGGGGGCGGACCACTCCCGGCCGCCACCACGGGCAGCGGTCGGCTCGAGCTCGCGGGGTGGCTCACCCGGCCGGATCATCCGCTCACCGCCCGGGTGAGCCACCCCGCGAGCTCGAGCCGACCGCTGCCCGTGGTGGCGGCCGGGAGTGGTCCGCCCCCGAGGGCCTGCAGGAAACCGCGCGGA
>JANYCC010000255.1 GCA_025360495.1 Verrucomicrobiota bacterium
TTTTCGGGGAAGCCGAAGAGGAAGCGGCGGTCCACGACGCGGGAGAGGCAATGGTAGAAGCCCACCGGCCGCTCCGGGGAGACCTTGAGGCGTGACTGTCGCATGCAGGGCACCCTGCCACCCGCCCGCCCCGCCGTCACGCCCGTTCCGACTAAGGACCTGTCCCTTTGTTCTTTGGTCCCTCTGACCCAGTCTCATTTTGATCCCACATCAAGTCTCATTTTGAACTCCCGCCGACTTCGGGGCGACTTCGGTCTTGCCCCCGGACCGGGGTTCCCCACGAATCACCGGCTCATGGAATCCACAGCGCCACGTGAACCGTCCGGTCCGTCCTGGCTCGCGTTGCCAGAGGTGCCCCGGGCGCTGCCTTTCCTCCTCTTCCTCCTGGTCGGTTCGCTCGCGGGGAAAGCTTTCGTCGGATCCGAATACTGGCTCTATGCGGCGAAAACCGTCGGCATCGGTGGACTGCTTTGGGTGTGGCGCCGTAGGTTGCCCGAGATGCGGTGGGCATGGTCGCTCGAGGCAATCGGCGTCGGCGTGCTCATCGCGGTGTTGTGGCTCAGCCTCGCCGGGCGGATCCCGTCGCTCGAAGACCTCTGGAACTTGGTGCGGAACCTGGTGACGGGGAAGGAGGTGCCGCCGCCCAAACCCGCCGAGGTGTGGAACCCGTTGGAATTCTTCAAGGATCAGCCGGTGATCGGTTATGCGCTGTTGTCGGTCCGGGTTCTGGGGCGGTCCCTGGTGGTGCCGGCATTGGAGGAGGTCTTTTACCGCTCCTTCGTCTACCGTTACCTCATCAGCCCCAACTTCCTCGGAATCCCGCTCGGCACGCGCAACACCAAGGCCTGGCTGGCCACCGCACTTCTTTTCGGGCTGTCGCATCCCGAGAATTGGGTGCCCGGCATCCTGTGCGGTCTCGCTTACCAATGGCTCGTGATCCGGCGCGGTCGATTGGGCGATGCCATGTTCGCCCACGCGGTGACGAATCTGCTGATCAGCGGGTACGCCATCGGGACCGGGCGTTGGGAATTCAGCTGATGCCGACTTCGACGGAATCCATCCGGAATCGCCCGGTGCCCCCGTGCGTCCTGCATGAGGACGATGACCTGTTGGTGGTGCATAAGCCGGCCGGGTGGAACACGCACGCCCCCGCCCCCCATGCGGGCGAGGGGATCTATGACTGGTTGCGTCACCGGGAACCGCGCTGGGCCGACCTGGCCATCCTGCACCGTTTGGATAAGGATACGAGCGGTGTCCTGGTGTTCGGTAAATCGACCCGGGCCAACCAATCCCTGACCGGACAGTTCACCCGCCGCGAGGTGGAAAAGACCTACCTGCTGCACACCGCCAAGGTCGCCACCAGCCCCGGGCCGGTGATCAGGGTCGAATCGCTGTCCGGCGGGGCTTGTCGCGTGACGTCCTGGTTGCAACGACAGGGTGAATCTTATGTCAGCCGCGCCACGGGTCCCGCCGGCGAGGAGGCAGTCACCGAGTTTGAACCGCGTGGAGACGCCGCCCCAGGAACCGTGTGGGAAGCCCGGCCCAAGACCGGCCGAACCCACCAGATCCGCATTCATGCGGCAGCGCTGGGATATCCGATCCGGGGTGATGTCCTTTATGGCGGCCCGGTGGCGGCCCGGGTTTGGTTGCAGGCGTGGCGCATCCGGTTCCGGCATCCGGCGAGCGGCGAACCCGTGGAGTTCGCGGCACCCTTGGAAACAACCGGGACCGGGACAGCATGGTCGGTCCTGGAGGCAATGTTCCGGGAGGATGAGACCAATGCGTTTCGGTGGCTCCATGGCGCGGCCAGCGGTTGTCCGGGCATTTATGTCGAGCGGTTGAACCGGCATCTGCTGGTCCAATTCGAAGACCAGCCACCCGACCTTTCGCGCCGGACGCGGCCGTTCGGCACCCGGGAGGATGGCATCTATGAAAAGCGTTTGCGGCGGGATGTCCGAGTGGCGGATCCGGCCGGGACGTCGCCGGTGCGGGTGTCGGGGCAGGCGGCGGCGGAACGGTTCGAAGTGTTGGAGAACGGCGTGCGATTCGAAGTGGGGCTTGGCGAAGGATATAGCTATGGCCTGTTCCTGGATCAGCGGGACAATCGACGGCGCCTGTTGGTGAACCACGTGGCGGCGGGCTTCCCCTTGTTTCCTGAGGGGGCGGCCGGACGCGAAGTGCTGAACTGTTTTGCCTATACCTGTGCTTTCAGCGCGTGTGCCGCGCTTGCCGGCGCCCGGGTCACCAGCCTCGATCTCAGCCGCAAATACCTCGATTGGGGCCGTCGTAACTTCGTCGTGAACGGCCTCGATCCGGCGGCCCACGATTTCATCTACGGGGACTGCTTCGAGTGGTTGCGACGGTTGGCCAAAAAGGGGCGGTGTTTTGACGCGGTGTTGTTGGATCCGCCCACGTTCTCGCGATCCAAGGAACACGGTGATTTCCGTGCGGAGACCGATTATGGCGCGCTGGTGCGGAACGCCCTGGCGGTGCTGGCACCCGGCGGGGTGCTCTTCGCCTCGACCAATGCCGCACGACTTGGCCCGGCGGAATTCCTGGCGTGCATCGGCGCGGCGGTCACGGAATCCGGGCGGCGCGTGACACAGCAGCATTATGTCCCGCAACCGCCCGATTTCCCCGTGACCCGCGAGGAACCGGCGCACCTCAAGACCGTTTGGATGCGGGTGGCTTGAAGGGGCGCCATCAATCGCGGATCACCGAATCCGGGAGGTCGTTCCGATCCAGGGGATTTTTGGGGAAATGCCGGGTGAGTTCCCGGCCGGCCTGCTGGATCCCCGCGAGGATGGCACCGGTGAAATCGCCGGACTTGAGGTGGACCGTCATCTCCTCCCCGACCTTGTCCCAGAAGGCCTGGCCGCAACGCAGATGAATGCCTTCGTCCCCGATGATCGCGAATTTCCGGGTGCGCGGGGCGAAATAGAGCAGGACGGCATTGCGCAGCGGTGTCCGGGCCATGCCGAGTTGTTCGAATTGCCGCCGGGCCTCGGTCAGGGGCTCGGTCGGGGAGTGCCGGGTGACAAAGACGCGGATCTCGCCGGACGTGCCCGCCTCGGCCGCGGAGATGGCGGCCACGATCCGGTCGTCTTCCAGTTTTTCGATGAATTCTTCCGGACGCATAAATCACCAGGAACCTGAGGCGCCACCGCCTCCTGAATCGCCGCCGCCGCCGCTGAATCCGCCCGGATCACCGCCCCCGCCTCCGGACCCGCCGCCGCCACCCCAGCCGCCACCCCAACCCCCGTTATAATAGGTCCAACCGCCGGATTGGCCCCGTCGTAGCGAATTTCCAAAACGCTTGAGGACGAAGAGGAAGATCGCAAACAAAAGTCCGAAGAAAACCACCATCCCGACCCCGACGGCCGAGGAGACGGCGGAGCGTTCGCGATCTCTCGCCGTCGTGCCGGTGCCGCGGTATTCCCCCCGGGCGGCCGCGAGGATTCCCAGGACCCCGGCGCGGACCCCGCCAGCAATGTCATTGGCGCGGAACCGGGGGGTGATCTCGTTGTTGATGATGCGGCCGGCGAGCGCGTCGGGCAGGGTGCCCTCAAGCCCGCGACCGACCTCGATCCGAACCTTGTGATCATCCAGGAACACCGCCAGGAGAACCCCGTTGTTGGTGTGGGCCTGGCCGATCCCCCAATGCCGGTACACGTCGTGGACATACGCTTCGAGCGTGGTGTCCGGGGGAAGTTTCCGTTCCAGCCAGACCACGACCTGGGACGAGGTGTCGCGTTCGAATTGTTCGAGGCGAAGGTTGAGGTCGCTGCGGGTGGTTGCGGGGAGGACACCGGCACGGTCCGCGACGAAGTGGTCCGGCGGCGGGGGCAGGACCGGGGCGGCCCGGATCAGGGGAAGGCAGCCGGTGAGGGCGGCCAGCAAGGTCCAGGGCCGGATCCGGAGCAGGAGCGCCCAGGGTGACGGGAGGCGCGTCACTGGGCGGGTTTGCCGAAGTTGAATTCGACCTTGGGTGCCTTTTGGGCGGCGGCCTCGGCTTGGAAGTAGGGTCGCGGTGTGAAGCCGCCGAACCGGGCCACGATCACGCCGGGGAACTGTTGCACGCTGGTGTTGTAACTTTGCACTGCGAGATTGAAATCCTGACGGGCGACGGAGATGCGATTCTCGGTGCCCTCCAACTGGACTTGGAGATCGCGGAAAGCGGCGGTCGCCTTGAGGTCGGGATACCGTTCCGAGACAAGGAGCAACCGGGAGAGGGCGGAGGAGAGGGCGCCTTGGGCCTGTTGGAACCTGGCGAATTCCTCGGGCGTGGCCGGCGCCTGTCCGGGGGTGACCTTGAGTTGGCCGACCGAAGCCCGGGCCTCAGTGACTTCCTTGAGCACGGAACGTTCGAAGTTCGCGGCCCCCTCGACGGTCTTGACGAGATTGGGAACCAGGTCGAGGCGACGCTGGTATTGGGTTTCCACCTGGGCCCATTGGCTGTCAACGGCCTGTTTGCGGCCGACGATGCCGTTGTAGCTGCCACAGCCACCAAGGCCGAGGGCGAGAACGCCGAAGACCAGCAACCCGAGCACGATTGCGAGGACCTTTTTCATGTGCGGATACAGATAGCCGATTCTGGCGCGGGGTCACGTGGAAGTCGGGCGGGGAGATTCAAGCGGGCTGGGAAATCGGAGATCGGAGATCGGGGATCGGGGGCCGTTGGAAGGCGCGCGGTGACTGACGGCTTTACAGCGGGGCGGCTTGCCCGTGATGCTCGGGTCGCCCGGTGCCTTCGGGTAGAAATCAGGTCCCAACATGTCGAAAGTCATCGCCGAAATGCTCGTTGAATCCGCGAAGCTGGAACTTCCGGACGTGAAGACCGTGCGCTTCCAATGGCCCGAGGGCTATGAACCCGAGTTCAAGACCGGCCAGTTCATCACGGTGTACTGGCCGCACAAACCGAAGTACAAACGGGCCTATTCCCTCAGTTCCTGCGCCCTGGACCGCGGCCATTATGAGGTGACGGTCAAGCGCGACGGCAAGATGGGCACCAGCATTGTCGATTGGCTGGAGGCCGGGGACAAAATGTTCGTGATCCCGCCGGTCGGGAAGTTCCTGCCGGCTTTCGAACCCCCCGGCCGTCACCTGATCTGCGTGGCGGGTGGCTCGGGTGTGACCCCTTTCCGGGGCTTCGCACGGGAGGCCACGGCCAGGAACCTGGATACCCGGATCACCGTCCTTTATACGGTGCGCACCACCCGCGACATCATCTTCGAACAGGAGTTCCGCGAATTGGAGGCCAGGAATCCGCGCTTCAAATTCCACGTCACCTGCACCCGGCTCCAACCCGAGGACGTGTGGACCGGTCGTCGCGGCCGGGTGACTCCGGAATGGGTCAAGAGCTTCGTCGATGACCCGGCGACGACGACTTTTTACGCGTGTGGCACCAATGAAATGGTCGAGGCGGTCGAACACCTGGTCACCCGTGACCTCGGGTTGCCCAAGGAGCAGATGAAGACCGAGAAGTGGGGTTGACCCGGCCGCCTACCTTTCCCCCTGCAGATACGCCAACAAATCGGCGAGTTCCTGCAGGCTCATGGCCTTCTCCAGTCCCTGCGGCATCATCGGGAGCGGACTGAGTTCCAGCGACCGGACCTCCGCCCGCGCGACGGTCCGGGTCACCCCTTTCGCCTGACGCAGCACGGTGCCGGCGGCGCCGTTGGCAACCAGCAGGCCGGTCAGCGTCCGTCCGTCGCGGGTCTTGCACACCTGATTGGCAAAGCCCGGCGTGATCTCCTGTTCGGGGATCACGAGGTGCTGCAGGAGGGTATCCTTGGACTGGTTGCGCACGTCCAAGAGATCCGGGCCGACGGCGAATCCTTCCTGGTCCAAACGGTGGCAGTCGGTGCAATTCCGGCGGAAAACCTCGCGTCCCTGGGCGGGCACGGGTGTGAGTTGCAAGGCGGCCCGGGCGGCCCCGAAGGCCTGGCGACGTTCGGGGGCGACCGCTCCGGACAGGATCGCACCGAAGCGCACACGGAGTTCCGGATCACGCGTGCGCCGCAGGGAATCGCGTTGGGACGGTGTGAGGAAGCCGGTCGGGGCGAGGTGTTGTTCGAGGGCTTGGGCCAGCAGGGGGTGAAGTTCGATGTGATCGGCCAAGGCATTCAGGACGAGCAACCGGGTCGCGGGGGGCAACGGTGGCCAATGGGTGGGGTCGACCAACGGGCGGGCGAGTTCCGGGTGATCCGGGTCGGCGAGTTGGCGCAGGACGGCGGCCAACAGGAGGGGATCGGTTTCCTGACGAAGGAGCTTGAGCCGGACTTTTTGGGCGGATTCGGGATCCATCTGGCTGACGAGGCGGAGGGCGACGAGTCGTTGGAAGGGATCGGGTCCCGGTGGGTCCAGCGATCCCAAGGCGGCTTCCTTGAGCACCTGCCATTTCGCCGCGGCGACCGTTCCGGCGGCGGCGGCCAAGGGATCGAACAGCACGTTGGTGCGGGCGCCGGCGGCTTCGGTGAAGGGTCCCAGCAAGGCCAGGGCCCGGGCCAGATCCGTGCCGGGACCGCCCAAAGTGTCGGCAAACACCTCGACGAACGCATCCGTTGGGACCGTCCGTCCCAGCAATTCTCCCAAGTCAGCGAGCAGGGGAAGGACAGGATCATTCGGTTGGGGCGGTTGGGCCATCAGGCGGCCGAGGAAGCCGCGTTCCTGCCCGTGGATGGAACTCAGAATCGCGGCCCGGAACCACGGGTCATGGCCATCCCGGATCGCGATTTGGGACAGGGCCGGGAGCGCGAGTTGGGGGGCGGATTCGCGCAATTCACCCAGGCTTAACGCCGCTTGGAACCGGACCCGCGGTTGTTCGTCCCGGGCGCGATTGACGGCCAGCGTCGCGAGATCGGACGGGCCGGTCAGGAAAGGAATTGCGAATCGCAAGGCCAGTTCCCGGACCTCGGGATGGGGCGAATTCAGGGCGGCGGCGATCACCGGGCCGTCGAGGGCGTCAATGCGGGCCAGCAATTGGAGAAACAAGGCGGCACTCCGGGCGGATCGGCTCGCGCGGAAGCCGGCGTGGAGGGGGCCGTTCAAGGAGGCGGCATCGGGACTTTCCCGCAGGAGACGCAGCGCCGTGTCCCGTCGCCACGAGTTGGTTTGGCTCAGGTCGGAGAGCAGCGCCGCCGGGTTGCGGATCGTCTCCGCGGGACCCGGAAGGCGGTTGCGTTTCGGGCGTCGGGCCGGTGAACGGTCCGAGGTCACACGCCACAACCGGCCCAGATCCTCGCCGGCTCGCAAATCAGTCCGTTTCCGAATCGCCTCGGGCAGATTATCGGGATGCTCGATCGTTTTCCGATACAGGTCGGCGACATAGAGGGCACCGTCCGGTCCGACGCCGAGGTACACCGGCCGAAACCAGTCATCGGGGCTGCGGAGGAACTCGTTGGTTCCGGGCAGGGGGCGTGCGGAGAAAGTTGCACCCGCGGGTTCAAGGCGGTCGAAGTGGACGAGATTGGCGGTCGGATCACAGGAGAAGACCCCGCCTTGGTAGCGATCGGGCAACGTTCCACCGCGCCACAGGGTGACGCCGCAGGCGGCCGTGAAAGTCCCGGCATGGGAGTCGGCGGTCGTGAGATTGTGACTGATCGGATGGAGCGGTGCCGCCCCGCCGCCGGTCCGGAGCAGGGGATTGGGGATGAGTTCGGGGCAATTGTGCGGAAGTTCGGGCGGGACGAGCCCCGGTTGCCTGGCGAACCACGAGGACGCCGTGACGAAATGGCGGACCTGCACCCGGTCCTGGCACCCGAAACGCCGGCCGAAATCATCAAAATCCTGGCCGAATTGGGTCCGGCCATCGACCGCCTCGAATTCGCCCGAATCCGGGTTGAAACGCAGGTCGCCATGGAGGTCGAGGGCAGGATCCCCCAGGCGTTTGGGGGACGTGATGTGGCCCCCGCTGAAGCCGCTGGCGAGATAGACCCAACCGTCCGGCGCGAGTTGCGGCTTGTTGACGCGCAGTTGGGTCGACTGGTTGAGGGCGAACCCGGTCAGGATCACTTCCCGGACATCCGCCTTGCCATCGCCATCGGTGTCCTTGAGCCAGAGGACGTCGGGGGCGCAGGTGACGAGCAGGCCGCCGCGCCAAGGCAGGACGCCGTTGGGAAAGGACAACCCTTCGGCAAACTCGGTGCGTCGGTCGTAAACGCCGTCGCCATCGGTGTCGGTGAGGCGGGCGATCCGACCGGTGGGCTTGCCGTTCGGGTCGCCGGTGGGATAGCCGCGGTTTTCGGCGACGTACAGGGCCCCGGATTCGTCCCAAGCGAAGGCGCACGGGGCGACGACGAAGGGTTCGGCGGCGGCGAGTTCGACCTTCAGGCCGGGTTCGTGATCAAAGAGGGCGAGGGCGCGGGAAGGAGTGAGGGGACCGGTGCCGGGAGCCGCGGGGGGATGGGTCGGGGCGGCCGCGACAACAGGGCCCGCCAAGGCGCAGGCAAGGAGCCAGGGAAAACGCCAATCCATGTGGAATTCACCCTTCCTCCATCGCGGCGGTATAAGTGCCCGACCGCGCCGCGCCGTTGCATTTCGCGCGGAGCAGCAGTTCCTGTTGCGCCCGGGCGACGTTCCCGGGGAGGCCCGACCAGGCCTTCAGCGCCGGATCCTGCAAGGCGCGCCCAAAAGAAAAGCCCAATTCCCAGGGAGCGCCGCCAAGTCGGTTCATGGCATTGAGATTCTCGGTGGCGCGCACGTCGCTCTGACCGCCGGAGAGGAACACGAGGCCGGGCACTGCCGCCGGAACGGTCCGCCGCATGCATTGCAACGTTGCCTCGGCCACCTCGGACGCGCTGGCGGTTTGGGGGCAATCCTGGCCGGGAAGAACCATGTTGGGTTTGAGCAGCATAGCCTCCAGACGGACGCGATGTTCGGCCAGGGCATCGAAGACGAACCTCAGCATGCGTTGGGTCACTGCGGCATGGCACGCGAGTGGGTGGTCCCCGTCCATCAACACCTCGGGTTCGACCAACGGCACCAACCCGGCCTCCTGGCTCAGGGCCGCGAAACAGGCCAACCCGTGGGCGTTGGCGCGCAGGCAGGGGTCGGTCGGGAGGTCGGTGCCCAGGGTGATGACGGCGCGCCACTTGGTGAAGCGGGCCCCGAGTTCACGGTATTCGGCAAGTCGTTCCCGCAGGCCATCGAGGCCCAGAGTGAGCTTTTCGCCGGGGAACCCCGCCATGGCCTGCGCGCCCACGTCCACTTTGATGCCCGGGATGATGCCCTGGCGCTGCAGCGTCCCAATCAGGGTCGTCCCGTCCCCGGCCTTCTGCCGGGCGGTTTCATCGAAAAGGATGACGCCGCTGATGAATTCACCCAGGCCGGGCGCGGTGAAGAGGAGTTCCCGATAGGCCCGGCGGGTCTCCGGCGTGCCGGTCGCGCCGACCGACTTGAACCGTTTCTCGATCGTGCCGGTGCTTTCGTCGGCGGCGAGGATGCCTTTCCCCGGTGCGACAAGCGCCCGGGCGGTCGTTTCCATTGGGTCTGTGAACATAGGTGTGGTTGCGCCTTTCCCGACGACGATGTGGAGGGCCCGCCCGATTCGTCACCGCCAGCGTGACCGGGTGCCACTCTATACCTATTTTCCAGGGGGCGTTTCCAGAATGATCGGTTCGCCCGCCGAATGCGGCACCCCCAAGTGGGACGTCAACGGAGTCAGGTCTTTCAGCCAGGATTCCCGGATCTGTTCTGCGAGGACGGTTTCGTCCCGGATCTCAAAGCGTCCCGGATCAAACCGGCGCAGGCGCCGTCCCCCGCCGATCATCCATTGTCCGGTCCCGGGAACGAAGAGGGTCCCGATATAAATGACGGGCGCGCCCCGCGGAACCTCGAAGTGCCAGGAAGGTGGGGTGCGGCCCCAGGAAGCCAGGTAGGAAAAGGCGTCCCCGTTCTGGGGCGGATGCGGCGCCAGATAATAGATTCCCGGTTCCAGGAGCAGATACGCCCAACCATTCTTGCGCGTGTCCCGGGAGAAGAACCGGAGCGGGGCGTCCCTTATCTTCCCACCGCTGGAGAAGTCGCCCAGTCCGAGCCAGAGGTCGTCCTCGCGGACGGCGGACGGGAAGGCGGGACTGGGTCGCCCATCTATTTCCGTCAAAACCCGCACCAAAACCACGGCCTTCCGATGTCCGGCATCCGGTTCCAGTCCCAGTTCCTGCGGGGTTGGCGGCCGTCCGATGATGACGCAGCCGGATGCGCCCAGGGCGAACAGCAGGGCGCCCAACAGGGGTGGCAGGCGGGCGGTCAGGCTGGAACGGGGGGTGTCGCGACGGTCGGCATTCATGGGCGTTTGAATTCAGTCCCTTCTTTGGCGCGTTGGGAATCCCGCCAGTCCAGCAGGAACTGGCCGAAGGGTTTGCCGGACGGTTTTCGGACGATTTCTGAGGACCGGAACCGATCGGCCTCATCGAATTTGATCAGGAATGCATATTCGGCGGTGATATCCACGACGCCGCCCGCGCTGGAGTAACCCCCTCCAACCGCCCAGATCAGCAGTCCTTTCCGTTGCACCCAACGGTAGGCCAGGATGTTTTCGTCGCGCCACCAGATCGTCGGCGTGCCGAACCGACGGGTGACCTCTTCCTTGGTCGTCCTTGCCGGCTCTAAAGACTCCACGTGTGACGGTTGGACCTCGGCGCCTTCGAGCACGCTGCCGTGGGGCGTGGGAATCGGAAAGAGTATGCAACCGCCGAGGGATACCGTGAGCAGTGCCATCAGGATGGAGCGTGGCATGGCATCCGTCCGGCTGGTGCCGGGTTTGGGCAAGGCTCTTGGCACGACCCAGATTACCCCGGGGCTGGGAGGGGTTGCTGGCCGGTCCTTGACCGGGTTTCCACACGGATTGTCATTTTGCCGCGGAGTGTGCGGGCAATTCTTGGGGATCCTGATGCAACGCCCGGGCGCCAAGGGAAAGTGGGCTTCCGCCAAATCGTACGAAGCACGTCCGGGCCTTTGTCGGCAGGGTGTGAACATGAAAGCGAACCCCGCCCAGAGGCTTTTGTCGCGCCAGTCCCTGGTCAACCGGGCCCGGCGATGGTTGGCGCATTGGGTGGGTTGTTTTGCGTGCGCCTGGGCGTGCCTGGCCGCGGGCACGAATAGCGTCGTGACCGACGGCGGACAGTCCCGGCAGGTCGCCGATGGGTTCATCGGGGCGCTGAGCCGGGGGGACCCGAGCGCCTTCGGATTGATCCGACCGCACTGGTACGATGCCGATGAGGGGGCTCGTCTGGGCGAGGATTTTGAACGGCAGTGGCGCGCGCTGGAGGCCGTCCTCCGGATGAAGACCGGGCAGCGGGTGGATGGCGGCTGGGAGTACCTCGGCACGAAGCGGCTCGGCACCTGCCTGATCAAATTCGTTTATATCCTGAAATACGAGTACGGGGTGTGTCCGTGGGTGCTGACGTTTTACAGGCCCGACGACGAATGGCGGTTGGGCGGAATCGCGTTGGGCGACCCGGCGGTGCAGGACATGACCGACCTGGAGGCCATGACCGACGCCGTGCCCGACGAACTCCGGAAGGTCGTTGTCCGGTGCATGGAAGCCATGGCCCGGGGCAACATCTCGGTCGCCTTCTCGGACTTGGAGGACCTCTGGGGCAAACCCGAGGAGGCGGCCCAGGTGTTCTTGAGGCTGGAGCGCCAGTTACGGAGTGGTGCCCCCCTGCAGGAGCTTCATCTGGGGAAGCGGGTCGGGCCCGGGTTCGAACTGATAGGGGGGACGGCCGTGGGCCGGAGCCTGATCCAGATTGTCTGTGTGGAGCGGCGGGAACTGGGTTTTTTTCCCTGGGTGTTCCGCTTTTACCGGGCGCAGGACACCTGGCACCTGGTTGCCTTCGCGGTCGGGACCGACGTGTCCGCATCCAGCCTGACCGGGGTCTCGGTCATCGAGCGCGCCCCTTGACGGGAGTTGCCGGGGCCCGGTGGACTTTGCGCCCCGGCGTGGAGGACGGGGATTGCGGGAGTTTTTTGGCCAGCGCGACCGCGAGCACTTGCTCCACGTTTTCCACCAAGGTGAAGCGGATCTTCTTCTTCACCTCCGCCGGAACATCGGGCAGATCCTTTTCATTGAGCTTGGGGATGAGGATCTGGCGGATGCCGGCGCGCAGGGCGGCCAGGGATTTTTCCTTCAGTCCGCCGATGGGGAGCACCAGGCCGCGCAGGGTGATTTCCCCGGTCATGGCCACGCTCGGCCGGACGGCGACCCCGGTGAAGAGCGATGCCAACGCGGTGAACATCGCCACGCCGGCGGAGGGGCCGTCCTTGGGGACGGCGCCGCTCGGGACATGGATGTGGATGTCGGTGTCCTTGAAGGCGTCGGAGGGCAGTCCCAATTCCTTGGCGCGGCTGCGCAGAAGGCTCAGTGCGGCCAACCCCGATTCCTCCATCACGTCCCCGATCTGGCCGGTGAGGGTGAGGTTCCCCTTGCCGGGAAAGCAGGTGGCCTCGATGTGCAGGATCTCCCCGCCGGCGGGCGTGTAGGCCAGTCCGGTCGCCACGCCGGGACGGTCGGTCTTGAGGCGGGTTTCACGGATGTATTGGGCCGGGCCGAGAACTTCCGCCACGAACGCGGGCGTGACGCCGACCTGCCCGCTTTCCCCCTTTGCGATCTGGGCGGCCACGGCGCGGCACACGGACCCGATCTGACGTTCCAGTTCCCGCACCCCGGCTTCACGGGTGTAATCCTCCGTCACCTTGGCCAGTGCGGCGGAGGACCACCGGCATTGTCCGGCGTCCAGGCCGTTTTCCTTGAGCTGGCGTCCCAGCAGATAGCCCTTCGCGATCGCAAGTTTCTCCCGTTCCGTATAGCCGGGGATTTCCAGCGTTTCCATGCGGTCGCGCAACGGGGCCGGCACCGGATCCATATAATTGGCGGTGGTGATGAAGATGACCTGGGAGAGGTCGAACGGCACATCGAGATAATGATCCACAAAGGCGTGGTTCTGGGCCGGGTCGAGCACCTCGAGCATCGCACTGGCGGGGTCGCCGCGGAAATCGGTGCCCAGCTTGTCGATCTCGTCGAGCATGATGACCGGGTTGCGCGTGCCGCAGCGGCGCAATTCCTGGATGAGGCGGCCCGGCATCGAGCCGATATAGGTCCGGCGATGCCCCCGGATCTCGGCCTCGTCCCGCATTCCGCCGAGGCTCAGGCGGACGAACTTGCGGCCCAGGGCGTCGGCGATGGACTGGCCCAGGCTGGTCTTGCCCACGCCGGGCGGGCCGAGGAAACACAGGATGGGCCCGCGACCCGACGGGTTCAATTTTCGGACCGCGAGATACTCGATGAGCCGGCGCTTCACCTTGGCGAGGTCGTAATGATCTCGGTCGAGGATGAGCTGGGCCTGGTGGAGATCGAGGTTGTCCTGGCTGAGTTTGACCCACGGCAGTTCAGCCAGGGTCTCGACATAACTGACGATGACCGAGAACTCCGCACTGGCCGGCGGCACATAGTTGAGACGTTTGAGTTCGCGTTCGGCCGCTTCCATCACCGGCTTGGGCGTGCCGGCTTCCACCAGCCGCTTGCGCAGCTGTTCGATCTGCTGCCCGACCCCTTCGTCGCCCTCGCCCAGTTCCTTTTGGATCGCATGGATCTGCTCGCGCAGATAGGCGCGCCGCTGGAGTTCCGTGAACTTCGAGCTGACATCCTGTTGCAGCTTCTGCTGGATTTCCTGGATTTCGAGTTGGGCGGAAAGCCGTTGTTGCACGAGGCGCACGCGGCGGGGCACATCGAGTTCCTCGAGAATTTCCTGCCGTTGGGCCAACGCCATGTTCAGGCCGCCGGTGATGAAATCCGCCAGGCTCCCGGGATCCGGGATGTTCAGGATCGCGAGCCGCATCTCTTCCGGCGCTTCGGGCGTGAGTCCGACCCACCGCGCCGCCGAGTCCCGGAGGTTCTTCACGGTTGCCTCCCATTCCTTGTCACCGGGGGGCGGCAACGGGGGGGACGTGAGCAGTTCAATCTCCGCGACGACGTAGGGTTTGTCCTGCACCACTTTCCGCACCGTGAACCGGCTCAGGCCCTGGACGAGCAGGATCACCGAATTCTCCGACTGCCGGACCAGTTTCAACACGGTCGCCGCCGTGCCGACTGGGAAAAGATCGGCGGAGCCCGGTTCGTCCTGTTCCGGATTCCGCTGCGCCACCGCACCGATGATCTTGCCCTTGGGGAGGCTTTCCTCGATCAGCCGGATGGACCCCGCCCGTCCGAGGCTCAAAGGGGCCACCATTCCCGGGAACAGGACGAGATTGCGCATGGGCAGCAAGGGGAGCACTCCGGGGATCGAAGGCTCGCCACCGCGCCCGTCTTCGCGCGGTCCGGTCGCCGGTCCCGTCAAAACGGTCGGAGTCGGAGTCGGAGCCGGGGCCGGGCTTTCCACCGGGGTTTCCTTGGGCGCGGGTTCTTTCAGGGAAAGTGTTTCTTTCATGGTGGGTTCCCCCGGGTGAAATTCATGTCAGTTCCGCCAGAGGCAGGCAGATCCACAGCAGTCCCTCGCGCTGCTCGGCCCTCACCCGCTCCGGGTCCACCTCCACGGGCAGCACGATGTCCCGCTCAAACAGGCCGTGATCGATCTCCAGTGCCAGGACCTGCGAAGTCGGCCCCTCGGTTTCGCGCGGCTCCGGTGGACGCCGCCGTCCCCGCAGCCAGACCCGACGGGGTTCCACCGTCAGGGCGATCTCGGACCGGTCGACACCGGCCAGTTCCGCGCAGATCAGGATGCAGTCACGACAGCAATAGGCATTGATGGCCGGGTGCCAGGATTCCCGGGCGGGAAGGGGTGAATACCGCACCCGGGTCAACTCGCTGACGATGCCGCCCAACCGGCCTTCGAGCTCCCGCCAATAAAGATCGCGAAAGGTTGCCGTACCCATGCCGGTATCATGGCTCAGCCGGAGCGTTTACGCCAACCGCTCCTTGGCCCAGGCTGGCCGTGGTTTTCCCTTGGGATGCGGGCGACTCCGTGGCCGCCGGGGAAAGCTGGATGATCCGGGAACTTCAGTTCTCCGATGGGCCGAAGAGTCGCAGGGGTGCGATCTCGACGGATCGCGTGCTGTCCCCCACCCAGATCGAGCCATCCTGGATGGTGACCTGGATCTGCATCGTCCGCTGCGCCAGCGCCGCAAGGGCCTGGCTTTGTACCGAAGGGATCTGCCACACCGAGAGGTTGCGGGTGCGGGTGAGTTTCGACGCGAGGCCTTTCCACCACATGACGGTGTTGGCGCTGAAACTGTAGACGCTGACCCGACCCACGCGGGCCGTGGTCCGCAGCAGCCTCTTTTCATCGGGTTGACCGACTTCGATCCAGTGCACAATGCGGCCCGTGGCATCTTTCTGCCAGAGGCTGGGTTCGTCGGGTTCCCACATGTCCTTGGCGAATTCGAGCGGTTGTTCATCCGGGCCGGCCGGCACGTTCAGGACGTAGGCGAACAGTCGGACGAGCATGCGTTCGTCGGTCTCCGAGGGGTGGCGGGCGATGGTGACGGAGTGGTCGCCATAGACATTCCGATCGAGGTCCGAAAGCTGGATGGTGGCTTTATAGATGGTCGCTTTGATGGCCATAGGTGCGCTCTGGTTGGGACGATACCACGCGGCCGACCGGGGGACAGTTGTTTGCGGGCCGCGTCGCGCAGGTCCGGGCGCATCTGGGCATCGTGGTAAGCCGGGCCATAGGAGAAGCGGGGCGGGTAGGAAAACCCGCCCCCCCGGAGCTGTCGCGGCCGCCCGGGGAGGGCGGGTTTTCCCACCCGCCTTCCCACGATGCCCAGATGCGCGCCCTGGAGGTCCGGGCGTTTCGGCGACCGGTACGCGATTTATGGCCGGCGCGTGCCCCGGGTCGGTGCCGTTCTGGCCAAGGCCAGGGTCCTGAGGTATCGTTTGTTTTTGCGCAGCGAGATTTGGCCGAT
>JANYCC010000294.1 GCA_025360495.1 Verrucomicrobiota bacterium
GTCATTCGTCATTCGTCATTCGTCATTCGTCATTCGTCATTCGTCATCCCCCCATGCCGTCACCCACCCCCCTCCGGCCCCTGTTGCCCCGGATCCGGCGTGCCGCCCCGCCGGCCTTGCCCGCGCGGGCCCGTGGGGTGCCGCTGCTGACGCCGGCCGAACTCGAGCGGTTCAAGAACCTTCTCGTGTTCGCCCAAGCCACAGTGGAGGGCTACTTTGTCGGCAAACATCGCTCGCCCCACCGGGGTTCTTCGGTCGAATTCGCAGATTACAAGGAATACGCTCCCGGTGATGACCTGGCGCATCTCGATTGGCGGGTTTACGGACGGGCGCGCCGGTTGTTCCTCCGGACCTATGAGGAGGAGACCGACATGGTGGTTTACCTGTTGGTGGATGTGAGTGCCTCCATGGATTATGGGCGGGATCCGCGGGCTTCGAAGTACATCGTCGCCGCCAAGATCGCGGCCGCCCTTGCCTACCTGATGCTCCAGCAGGGGGACCAGGCGGCCCTGGTCACCTTCGCGGACACGGTCCGGCAATACCTTGCCCCCGGTGGGACCCGGCGCCACCTGCACCGGTTGGTGTCCGAACTCGAGGCTGTCCAACCGGCGTCCACCACCGGACTGGCGGCCGCTCTGAATGAATGCACGACCCTGTTCCGGAAGCGCGGGCGCCTCGTCATCCTTTCCGATTTCCTCGACGACCCGGCGGCGCGGTGGGATGCCTTGGGCCAGTTCCTGCACCGCAAATTCGACATCCTGCTTCTCCAGGTGGTGGATCCGGATGAGTTGACACTTCCGGCTGTCAGTGTGGCCAAATTTGAGGATATGGAGACGCACGAGATCGTCCAGGTGGAGCCCCAGGAAATCCGGCGTGCGTATCAGGAAACGATGCGCCGCCAGTTGGATGAGTTGGCGGGTGAGGCCAATCGGCGGCGGATCCAGCATGCGTTGGTCCCTACGGATCGTCCGTATCGGGAGGCGATCGAGGCCTATTTGGGATTTCGCGGGAACAACACGCTGTTTGCGGGATGAACTTCCTGAATCCGGGGCTGTGGCTGGCGTTGGCGCCCCTTCTGGCGTTGCCCCTGGTCATTCACCTGTTGAACCGGCAGTTCCCCCGGATCTTCCGTTTCTCCTCCGTTCAGAACATCCGCGCCACGCTGGCCCGCCGTTCCCGACTCCAGCGCTGGCGGCACCGGCTCCTGCTCGCCCTGCGGACCGCCTTCCTTCTGGCGCTGTTGCTGGCATTTCTCAAACCCGTCCTGCCGCGCTTCGGATCCGACCCGGCCGCGACCGGCGCCCGTCACGTTGTGGTGGTGGTGGATCATTCGCTCAGCATGGAACACCGGGGCGATGGGGCCACCGCCCGCGAACGCGCGATCAATGAGGCCGGCAAGCTGATCGATTCGTTGGGCGCCGATGACTCCGTGAATGTCGTGCTCCTCGAGCAGAGCCCCGCGGCGGCGTTCCCCGAATTCACCCGCGCTCACGGCGAGGCCAAGCGTTTCGTGTCGGCCCTGGGTCCCGGTGCCGCCCGCGGTGATCTGGGGCCGACGACCGCATTGGTGACCCGCCTTCTGGCCCCGGCACCGTCCCGTCCCGAGGTGTATTTCATCTCGGATTTCCAACGTAAGAACTGGGCCGCAGCCGATTTCGCAGGCCTGCCTGCCGCCACGCGGATTTTCTTCGTCGATGTCGCCGCCCGCAACCACGCCAACCGTGCCGTGCTCGATGCCCGTCCGTTGGTCACCCCGGTGCTGGCCGGTGACACGGTGCCGTTGGAGGTGACGATCGGGAATTATGCCGATGAACCCTTCGCGGGCCGGGTCTCGGTGACCGTGGACCAGCACCTGACCCTGGACGCCGAGGCGACCGTGGGCCCGTGGTCGGTGGGCAAGGTGACGATCCCGGTGCCGGTGGGGGCGCCCGGGTTGCATCGGGCGGAGGTCGCGTTGCCGCCCGATTTGCTGGAGGCCGACGACCGGTTCCGGCTGACGCTGTCGGCGCTGGAAAAGGAGGAGGTGCTGATCGTGACGGACACCCCGGCGGATCCGTCCAGCCCGGCTCATTTCCTTCAAACGGCTTTGAACCCTTATGACGACCTGCGCGGGTCGTTGTTGCCGCGGGTGATCCGCCCCGGCGAACTCACCGCCAGCCGGGTCGCCGGCGTGCGCAAGATCGTGCTCACGCAACTGGAGGCGCTGCGCCCGCAACCCGCCGTGGTGCTCGCCCAGGCGCTGTACGCCGGGGCGGGGGTGATCTGTTTTCTCGACGGCACGGAAGATGCCGGAAACTTGGCGGTCTTGGAAAAGGCGATGGGTGCCGGGCCGCTGCCCCTGCGGCTCGCCACGAAAAGATCGGCCACCAACGTCACCGCCGGCCTGCAACAGATCGCCCGGGGTGACTTCAAATCGCGCCATCTCCGCCTCTTCCGCGGCGCCACGCGGCAGGACCTGGGCCTGCTCGAATTCTATGATTATTGGCAGGCCAGCGCGACCGGTCCCGATGGCGTGCTGCTGGTGTATGGGGACGATTCCCCCGCCATGGCCGTGGTGGGGCACGGATTGGGCACGCTGCTGCTGCTGAATTTCTCGGCCGCCGAACGTTCCAGCAATCTCGCCCGGCAACGCATCTTCCCCGCGTGGGTGCAGGAGTTGGTCAAGTCGGTCGGGGCCGACGAACCGGTCCCGACGAGTCATGTCGTGGGCGAACCGGTGCACACCGAACTTTGGAGGCAGGAGTTCCAGGACGCCGAATTCCGGGATCCCACGGGCCGGCCGGTGGCGATCAAACGGGAACCCCTGGGTGAGCGTTATGCCGTCTCGTTCATACCCACTGTCCCGGGTTTTTACACCCTCGGCGCGCCCCCGCCACGGCAGGCGTTCGCCGTGAACCCGAGTTCCGATGAGTCCGATTTGCGGGCCGTGGATCGTGGATTGTTGCCGACCGCAACGGGCGACGACAAAACTGGGCAATATGTTTCCGGCCGGACGGAATTCGATGAGTTGGTCGCCGGCCGGCCGTTGTTCCACTGGTTCGTGCTCGGGGCGGTGACGTTCCTGTTGTTGGAGGGCGGCGTGCAATGGGCGCTGCGGAGGACGGCGCCATGAATCCGACCTTGCTCCAGTCCGGCTATGCATTGGATCCGATCGTGCCGGTGCCCTGGGTGCTGCTGCTCGGGACGCTGCTCCTGGTTTTCACGCTGGCGCCGGGTCGCGGGCGCAGCGTCGTGCTCCTGTTGCTGCGGATCACCGGTCTTGCCCTGGTGCTGCTCCTGCTGCTGCAGCCCTCGCGGGTGGAAATGGTACGTCCACCCTCCTCCGAACGTGTCGTGCTGGTGGGCCTGGACACCTCCAAGAGCATGAAGCAGGCGGACACGGACCGGGGCACAAGAATGGACGCGGCGCGGCGATTGTTGGCGGAGGCCGGCGTGGTGGGACGGGACGGCAGGGTGGCGGAGCCTTCCACACGGTTGTTCCAGTTCAGCGACGCGGCGACCAATGTGACGGGATCGGTGTTCGACTTGGTCCCGCAGGGCATCACGACCCGGCTGCACCAACCCGTCACGGAAATGCTGGCATCCGTCGGGGCGGGGGAGACGGCGGCGGCATTGGTGCTGCTGACCGACGGGCATGATTTCCAACTGGTGAATCCCGCGCGCACCGCCGCGGCGGCACGTGCGCGCCAGACCCCCCTTTATGCCGTCGCCTTTGGAAAGCAGGGCCACGTCCGGGACGTCTCGGTCCACATCCTGAGTTTCCAACCTTACACCTATGTGAAACAGCGGGCGCGCATCATGGCGGCGTTGCGGTTGATCGGTTGCGAATTTGAGGAGGTCCAGGTGCAGTTGCTGCGCCAGGGTGTGGTCGTCCAGTCACAGCGGATCCATGCCGACGAGTTGTCCGAGGCGACGGTGGAGTTCGAGGTCACCGAGCCGGAGACCGGGCAGGTCGAGTATGAGGTGCACGCGGTGCCGCTGGAGGGCGAGGTGGACGTGGCGAACAACAGCGCCCTGACCTATCTGAATGTGATCGACCAGCAGATCCAGGTGCTCGTGCTCGAGGGATCGCCCTATTGGGACACCACCTTTCTCCAGCGCTCGCTCCTGCGGAATGACAAGTTCGAGGTCGATTCCCTGGTGAAATACGGCGCCAAAAAGATCCGCCCGATCCGGAAACATGCGGAGACCAATGGGGCGCCCGAATTGCGGATGCCACGGACCGGCGATGAATTCGCACATTATGACGTGGTGATGCTGGGGCGCGGGCTGGAGGACATGATGGACGTTTCCCAACTCCGGGCCCTGGAAGATTATGTGAAGAACCGGGGCGGATCCGTGATCTTCGCGCGGGGGCCGGCCTTCGCAGGCGCGCTGGCCAGGAATGAATTGGAACCGGTGATCTGGGGCGGCGTGAAGCGTGAGAAGTTCAAACTGCAGGTGGCCCGTGCCGGGGCGGCGACCGGGCCCTTCCGGGGGTTGACCGGCGAACCCGGAGGCCTGGAGGGACTGCCCGATTTGATCGCCGGTCGCGACGCCTCGGCGGCCAAACCGCTCACGGCCACCCTGGCGACGACGGGAGGTGACGGCTCCGGTGCGCTCCCGGGAATGGTCCACCGACGGTTGGGTTCGGGGCAGGTGGTCAGTGTCGGCGTGGAAGGCTTGTGGCGTTGGGGTTTCAATCCGAAGGTGGAGGGCGTGAACACGGCGTTCGACCGTTTCTGGGACCAGATGCTCCTCTGGATGCTGGCCAGTCGCGACCTCGTGCCGGCCAAACAATTCTCGTTCCGTCCCAGCGCCGCCAATGTGCCCCTGGGCGAAAAGGTCCATTTCCGCCTGGGCTTGCGCCGTCCCGACAAATCCGTGCGCGCCGTCCCCTTGAAAGTGTTTTTCGGCGACGCGGAACTCGCCCGCACCAGCCTTGCCCCGTCCACCGGGGATCCCAGCCGTTTCACCGCCGAATTCCTGCCGCCGCGGACGGGACGCTACCGGGTGGTGGCTGATTTCCCGGATGGCACTTCGCAGGAGGCCCGGTTCATCGTCTTTGCCGAAAACCTGGAGGAAACCGAGGTCACCACCGACGTGGCGTTGCTGAAACGCCTGTGTGAAGCCAGTGGCGGGCGGTTGCTCGCGCCGGGGGAATTCGGACGGTTGTTCCAGGAACTGCACGAGGCACCGCCGGACCCCACCCCAAAGACAAAGCTGACGAGCTTGTGGGATCGTGCTTGGGTCTTCTATGTGATCGGAACGGTCTTTGGCTTGGAATGGTATCTGCGCCGCCGCTGGGGTCTGTCATGAATGCTCCGCGTCCCATCTTTGAACGTCTGGCCGTCGCGGATCGGGTCCACCAGCGCGAGGTGGGCGGCCGTTGCGCGTTCCGCGGCGTGAAGTGGCTGCTCTTGGGGCTCGCGCTCGCGTTCCTGGCCGACCTCTTCCTCCAACTCGGCGCCGGCCCGCGACTGGGTCTCCTGCTCACGCTCGTGCTGTCCGCCGCCGGTCTTCTGGCCGCGGCGGCCTGGCTGGCCTGGGTCCGTCGCAACCCGGTCGAGCAGGTTGCCCGCCGCTTGGAACAACGGGATCCCACCCTCGGCTCGAAGCTCATCAACCTGCTGCAACTCCGAGCCCAGACCACCGACCCGAAACTCGCACCGCTGACCCGTGAATTGGCCCGGCAGGCCGTGGAGGGATTTGCGGAACGTCTCGCCGAGGTGCCGCTCGAAAGACTGGCCCGTTCTGGCGTGCTTCCGATCGAGTTCCGCAGGGCTGGCCTGGCGCTGCTCGCCTTTGCCGGGGTGCTCGCGATCTCCCACCGGATCTCCCGCATCGAAATCGCCCGGTTCGCCGATCCTTATGGCGATCATCCACCTTATAGCCTCACCCGGCTCGAAGTGGTCGAA
>JANYCC010000372.1 GCA_025360495.1 Verrucomicrobiota bacterium
TCGGCGCTTTCCCGGTGGAAGATCTTCGACAATCTCCGGCGCAGCCTGGTCCCCGTGGCCCTGCTGGTGCTGTTGCCCGGCAGTTGGGTCCTCCTCCCGGAACTCGGCGGCCTCGGGTTGCCAGTGGTCCTTTCGCTCATCACCCTCCCGGGATTGCTGTCCGGGTTGGTGAATGCCGTGCGCCGGCCGGCCGACCTGTCCTGGGCGGCCCATTGGCGGGGGGTGGCCGTGTCCCAAGGCCGGCAATTCGCGCAGGCTTTCCTCACCCTGGCTTTCCTTCCCTACGACGCCTTCATCAGCCTGGATGCCATCGGAAAGACGTGGTTGCGGTTGCTGGTGACCCACAAACGGCTCTTGGAATGGCGGACGTCGGGTGATTCGGAACGGGCCGGGCGCGCCGATCTGTCCGCGTTCTATGGAACGATGTGGATCGCCCCCCTGGTCGCCCTGCTGGGAGGATTCGCGCTGATGGCGGTGCACTCGGCCGAACTGGCCGTCGCCCTGCCGATCCTGGGCATCTGGTACGCCGCACCGTTCATCGCGTGGTGGATCAGCCAGCCGATCGGGTCCGAGGCCCCGGATCTCACGGGGGATCAACGGATGTTCCTGAGGGGCGCGGCCCGCAGGACGTGGCATTTCTTCGAGACCTTCGTCACCGGGCCGATGAACTGGCTGCCGCCGGACAATTATCAGGAGATACCGGCCCCGACGACCGCCTTGCGGACCTCGCCGACCAACATGGGCCTGGCATTGCTGGCCAACCTGGCCGCCTTGGATTTCGGGTACCTGACCCTGGGGGGCCTGATCCGACGCACGCAGGACACCCTTGGCACGATGCAACGGCTCGAGCGGTTTCGCGGGCATTTCTATAACTGGTATGAGATCCGCACGCTTCAACCGCTCCCTCCGCGCTATGTGTCGAGCGTGGACAGCGGCAACCTGGCCGGACATCTGTTGACCCTCGGTTCCGGGCTGAGGGAACAGGCGGCGGAAAAGACCTTCACGACGCAGAACTTCGCCGGCTTGCAGGACACCGTGAGGGTTCTGAGGGAACTCGCCCGGGACAATGCGACCCTGCCGCAATTGGAGATGGAATTGAGGGTGGCCCCCGCCGGTCTCCGTGGGGCATTCACCCTTTTGGAGAGAGCGGCGGGGCACGCGGATGACGTGGCCATGGCGTTGTCGGACGGAGGGGAGGAACCCCTGCGGTGGGCCCAAACCCTGAAGCGCAATTGTGACGAGCAATTGGCGGAGATGCTGTTTCTCGCGCCGTGGTTGGCCCTGGATTGGCGACCCGTCGGAGCGGCGGTTGCGGTTCTTGAAGACCCGCTTGCCCGGCTCGATGAGGTCCGCACCCTGGGGGAGATCGTGGACCTGGAGACCTCGTTCTGTCCTCTGATCGAGAGGGAATTGCAACGTACCCCGACGGGGCCCGATCCCATCCGGGGGCAGACCCGTGGGGACCTGCCCGGAGTGCTGCGTTGCGTGCGTGAGGCCGCCGATCATGCCCGGGAGCGCCTGTTGGTGTTGGAGGCCCTCGCCCAGGAATGCGACGCGCTGGCCGCGATGGATTTCACCTTCCTGTTCGACCCGGTCCGGGACCTCTTTGCGACGGGGTATAATGTCACGGAGCGCCGCTGTGACGCCAGTCACTATGATCTGCTGGCCTCGGAGGCGCGCCTTGGCAGCTATGTCGCCATTGCCCTGGGCCAGGTGTCACAGGACCACTGGTTCTCCATGGGCCGCCTGCTTGTCGCCTCGCGCGGCGGCCCGATCCTGGTTTCGTGGAGCGGCTCGATGTTTGAATACCTGATGCCGTTGTTGGTGATGCCCAATTACGACAACACGCTGCTGGATCACACCTGCAAGGCGGCGGTGCAAATGCAGATCGGGCACGGCCGGATGCACGGTGTCCCCTGGGGGGTTTCCGAATCCGGATATAACCGGACGGACGTTCAGATGAACTACCAATACCAGGCTTTCGGGGTGGCGGGCCTGGGGTTGAAACGGGGTTTGGGTGATGACCTGGTGATCGCCCCGTACGCCTCCGTGATGGCGCTGATGATCGCCCCGAGGGCCGCCTGTGAGAACCTGCAACGTCTCACCTTGGAGGGTCGCACCGGCTCCCACGGCTTTTATGAGGCGGTGGATTATACGCCGCGGCGGCTGCCTCGGGGCGAGACGAGCGCCACGATCCGGTCCTTCATGGTGCACCATCAGGGGATGAGCCTGGTGGCCCTGGACAATCTGCTGCGGGACCATCCCATGCAGCGACGATTCATGGGCTGTCCGATGCTGCGGGCCGCCGATTTGCTCCTGCAGGAACGGGTCCCCAAAACCCCGGCGAACGTGTTCGCCGAGGATTCTGTGCCGGAGACATCGCCGACCTCCGCGGCCGGGGGGGAGAGCGTGATGAGGATCCTGACAAATCCCAATCCACCGGCCCCGGAGGTCCATCTTTTGTCCAATGGCCGCTATCACGTCGCGATCAGCAGCGCCGGCGGCGGTTACAGCCGCTGGCACGACCTGGCGGTGACGCGGTGGAAGGAGGATGGCACGCGCGATTGCTGGGGGACGTTTGTCTATCTGCGCGACGTGGCCTCCGGGGGATTCTGGTCCACGGCCCACCAACCCACCCTGTGCGGCGCCAAGGACTATGAGGCTATCTTCACGCAGGGCCGTGCGGAATTCCGGGTCCGCCATGCCGGCCTGGAGGTCCATACCGAGATCTGCGTGTCGCCGGAGGACGACGTGGAACTGCGCCGGGTCACGCTGACCAATCATTCACCCGTGGCGCGGGTCATCGAGTTGACCAGCTATGCGGAGGTGGTCCTGGCCAGCCCGGCTGCCGACGCCGCCCACCCCGCCTTCAGCAATCTTTTCGTGCAGACGGAATGGGTGCCGGCGTCCTCCGCGATCCTTTGCACCCGCCGGCCCCGTTCCCCGGAGGAAAAGCCACCCTGGCTGCTGCATCTCCTGGTGGGTCCGGAGGGCGCTCCGGAAGGGGTCTCGTGCGAAACCGACCGCAGCCGGTTTGTCGGGCGCGGCGGATCCCTGGCCCACCCGGCCGCCCTGCGGGAACCGTCCCCCCTTTCCAACACCGTCGGTTGCGTGCTCGATCCGATCGTTTCGTTGCGGCGCACCGTCACCCTGCCCCCTCATGGGACCGCCACCCTCGACCTGGTTTTGGGGGTGGCCGCCAGCCGGGAAACCGCGCTGGCGCAGATCGAAAAATATCGGGGCCCCCGTCTGGCCGACCGCGCCTTCGACCTGGCGTGGACCCACAGCCAGGTCACCCTGCGCCACCTGAATGCCACCGAGGGGGAGGCCCAGTTATACGGGCGGCTGGCCGGTGCGTTGATCTATTCCGATCCCGCCCGGCGCGGCAACCCCAGCGTGCTCCTCAACAACCGGCGCGGACAGGATGGCCTGTGGAGTTATGGCATTTCCGGCGATGCACCGATCGTCCTGCTTCGCATCAGCGACACGGGCAAGATGGAGATTGTCCGGCAACTCATCCAGGCCCATTCCTATTGGCGCATGAAGGGGTTGACGGTCGACCTGGTCATCCTGAACGAGGATGTCTCCGTCTACCGCCAGTCCCTGCAGGAACAGATCACCGGCCTGATCTCTTCCGGGATCGAGGCACAGATGCTGGACAAGCCCGGGGGCATCTTCGTGCGGCGCCTCGAGCAGATTCCCAATGATGATCGCGTCCTGCTGCAATCCGTGGCCCGGATCGTGTTGGATGACGAGAACGGCACCCTGGCGGAGCAGTGGGAGCATCGCCGGGTGTTGGAGCCGACGGTCCCCCTCTTGGTGCCCGCCGGTGCCGGGACGCCCGACCCCTCCCCGCCGCTGCCCCGTCGCGAGTTGATGTTTTCCAACGGCCATGGCGGGTTCACCCCCGACGGTCACGAATATGTCATCACCTTGCAGCCGGGCCAGGTGACGCCGGCACCGTGGGTCAACGTGCTGGCCAACCCGGATTTCGGCACGGTCATCTCCGAAAGTGGTGCGGCTTACACCTGGTTTGAGAACTCGCATGAATTCCGGCTGACCCCCTGGAGCAACGATCCGGTCCAGGACACCACCGGCGAGGCATTATATATCCGGGATGAGCAGACCGGCCAGTACTGGTCCCCGACGCCGGGGCCCGTGCGGGGCGCCACGCCGTACGTCATCCGCCATGGGTTTGGTTACACCGTGTTCGAGCACACCGAGAACGGCATCGTCTCGGAGTTGTGGGTCTATGTGGCGATGGATGCCCCGATGAAATTCACGGTGTTGAAATTGCGCAACATATCGGGCCGTCCCCGCCGCCTTTCCGTGACGGGCTATTGGGAATGGGTGTTGGGGGACCTGAGGCAGAAGAGCCTCCTCCATGTGCAGACCGAGGTGGACCTCCGGACCGGGGCCCTGCTGGCGCGCAATTGTTACAACACTGAATTCCCGGACCGGATCGTCTTCCTGGATGTGAACGACGCCACGCGCACCCTCACCGGCGACCGCAAGGAATTCATTGGCAGGAATGGCAGCCTTTCCGAGCCCGCGGCCCTGAAGCGCACCCGGCTCTCCGGCAAGGTCGGCGCGGGGTTGGATCCGTGCGGCGCGATGCAGGTCTCCTTCCAACTCGCGGCCGGACAGGAACGGGAAACGACCTTCCGCCTCGGGGTCGGACGCACCGGGGCCGAGGTGCAGAATCTCATCCGGCGCTTCCGCCGGGGGGATGCCAACCGCGTGGCGCTCGAGGGGGTCTGGGAGTATTGGAACCGGACCCTGGGTGCGGTGAATGTGGACACCCCGGATCCGGCCGTGAACGCGCTGGCCAACGGGTGGCTGCTGTACCAGACCCTGGGCTGCCGGCTTTGGGGACGGACCGGGTTCTATCAATCGGGTGGCGCCTATGGATTCCGCGACCAATTGCAGGACGTGATGGCCCTGGTGCACGCCGAACCGGCCCTGACCCGCGAACACCTGCTGCGCGCCGCCGCCCGCCAGTTCGAGGGGGGCGACGTGCAACATTGGTGGCATCCACCGGGGGGACGCGGCGTGCGCACCCATTTCTCCGATGACTATCTCTGGTTGCCCTACGTGACCTGCCGGTATGTCACCTGTGTCGCGGACACGGGCGTGCTGGACGAAAGAATCCCCTTCCTGGAGGGCCGGCCGATCAAGGCCAACGAGGAGGCCTATTTCGACCTGCCGAATCGTTCCGAAGGGTCGGCCACCCTTTACCAACATTGTGTGAACGCCATCGAGCACGGGCTCAGGTTCGGCGAACACGGGCTCCCGCTGATGGGTTGTGGCGATTGGAATGACGGCCTGAACCGGGTGGGGAAGGAAGGGCGCGGCGAAAGCGTGTGGCTGGGCTTCTTCCTGTGCGACGTGCTCACCCGGTTTGCGAAACTGGCGCGACTCCGTCAAGACCACCCCTTTGCCGACCGTTGCCTCGCCCAGGCGGGGCAGTTGCAACGGAACATCGAGGAGCACGCCTGGGATGGTGAATGGTATCGCCGTGCCTATTTCGACAATGGGGAACCGCTCGGCTCCCACACCAATCCGGAATGTCAGATCGATTCCCTGCCCCAAAGCTGGTCCGTGATCAGCGGCGCCGGCAATCCGGACCGCGCCCGCCAGGCCATGGGATCCGTGGACCGACGACTGGTCCGGCGCGACGCCGGCCTGGTGCAACTGTTCGACCCTCCCTTCGACAAGTCCCCGCTCGATCCGGGTTATATCAAGGGTTACATCCCCGGCGTCCGCGAGAACGGCGGCCAATACACCCACGGCGCGATCTGGACGGCCATGGCCTTCGCGCTGTTGGGGGAGAACGAACGCGCCTGGGAAATCTTCGGGCTCCTCAATCCCATCCATCACGGGGGGACACCCGCGCAGATCGCCGTTTACAAGGTGGAGCCTTATGTCGTCGCCGCCGATGTCTATGCGGTCGCACCGCACACGGGCCGCGGTGGCTGGACCTGGTACACGGGATCCGCCGGGTGGACGTACCAGTTGCTCGTGGAGACCCTTCTCGGGGTCCATCTCGACGGGGATCAACTGTGCCTGACCCCGCGGATGCCGGACGCGTGGCAGACCTATAAGATCCATTATCGCCATCGGCAGACCGTATATCATATCACCTTCACGCGGATCACCCCGGGATCGACGGAGACAGATCTGCTCGTCCTGGATGGACAGGTCCTGGAGGGGCCCCGGTTTCCGCTTCGGGACGATCGCCAGGAGCACCGGGTCGAAATGAAGGTCCGTTGAACATTGTACCAGTGATGATGGCCGATGACCGCGGGAACGGGCCCGTCGCGATTCCCGGGAAGGCGGGTTTTCCTACCCGCCCCGCTTCCCACGATGTCCAGATGCGCCCCAACCCGGGAGACGGGCGGGGCAGTTCTCGACAAATCCCCGGACATCGGGGTTACTGTTGGGAGCCGGCTTCCTGCCGACGCGGCGTGATTCCAAGATGAAGAAACCAGCCAAAAGGACCCAGGAAACCGGTGGGCTGCGTCGTCGTGCGGAGGGAATTGTGGACAACGGGGCATCCACCGGGGCGCCGTTGCCGGGCATCGCCGATTCACAGCGGATGATCCACGAACTCCGGGTTCATGAGATTGAGTTGGAGTTGCAGAATGAGGAATTGCGGGAGGCCAAGGCCGTGGCCGAAACCGCCTTGGAGAAATATACCGAACTCTATGATTTCGCCGCCGTCGGCTATCTGACCCTTGCTTCCGACGGCACCGTCCGGTTGTCCAATCTCACCGCGGCTTCCCTGGTCGGGATCGAACGTTCGCGGTTGGTGGGCCGGCCCTTTGCCGGGTTGGTCTCGGCCGGGTCCCGTCCCGCATTCACCTCGTTTCTCAAGGCGGTGTTTGCGCTCCGGACCAAACAATCGGTTGAGCTGGATCTGCCGGCACGACAACACCCGCCCCGGACCATCAGGCTCGAGGCCGAAACCCTCTCGGACCGGAAGGAATGTCGTGCGATGATGGTGGACATCACCCACGACCGCCGGATGGAGGCGACCGCGGCGGAATTGGCGGCGATCGTGGAATTCTCGGCGGATGCGATCATCGGGAAGAACCTGAAGGGCATCGTCACCAGTTGGAATGGGGGTGCGGAGAGGATCTTCGGGTATTCCGCCACCGAGATGGTGGGCAGCCCGATTACACGGCTGATTCCGCCCGAGCGCCTGCAGGAGGAGGTGGAGATATTGGGGCGGATCAAAAGGGGGCAGTGCGTGGAGCATTTTGAAACGGTCCGCATGACCAAGAACGGGCGGAAGATGGACGTGTCCGTGACGGTTTCGCCCATCCTCTACGCGGACGGAAGGATTGCGGGGGCTTCCAAAGTGGTGCGCGACATCAGCGAACGGAAGCAGGCCCAGGATCGGTTGCGCGTTTCCGAGATCCGTTATCGCCGGCTTTTTGAGACCGCCAACGACGGGGTCATCCTCCTGGATCCCGGCACCTGCAAGATCATCGACGCGAACCCGTTCATGACGAGATTGCTCGGCTATGAACGGGATCAGCTGGTCGGGAAGGAATTATATGAGATCGGTCTGCTCAAAGACGCCGCCGCGAGCCGGCAGATGTTCCGGAACCTGAAGAAGACCCACGAAATGCGCTACGAGGATCTGCCGCTCAAAAGCCAGCGGGGCCGGAACCAGGAGGTGGAGGTGGTGGCCAATCTTTATCAGGAGGACGGCCGCCCCGTCATCCAATGCAACATCCGCGACATCACGGTCCGCAAGCAGGCCGAGGCCGCACAGCACCGTCTGGACGCGCTGGCCGCCTCGAGTGACACGCTGAAACAGGAGATCGTCCGGCGTCACGCGGAGGAGGAATCCCTCCGGCAGAGCGAGAACCACGCCCGGCTGCTCTGGCAACAATCGGAACAATTGCAGGCCAAATTGCGCCAATTCGCCCGCCAGAACCTCCTGGCGCAGGAAAACCAGCGGAGGGAGATCAGCCGCGCCCTGCATGATGACATCAGCCAGCTTCTGGTCGGCATCGATCTGAACCTGGAGGTTTTCGTCAAGGCGGCGGAGATCGACCCGGCCGGGATCCGGCGGACGGTCACCCCGCTGCGCCGACTCGTGGGCAAATCGCTCCGGATCGTGCATCGGTTTGCCCGTGAACTCCGGCCGGCCAGCCTCGACGATCTCGGCCTGGTCCCGGCGCTCCTCGCCTACATCGAGGAAATCCCCAAGCGGAAAGGCCGGCAGATCCGATTCACGGGCCCGGACAACATCGGGCCCATCGACAATGACAAACGGACGGTCCTCTACCGCGTCGCCCAGGAAGCCCTCACCAATGCCGCCCGCCATTCGGAGGCCAGCGTCGTGAATGTGGCCCTTCTCAAGAACGGGAAAACCGTGTGCTTGGAAATCGCCGACAATGGCAAGGCTTTCGATGTCGATCGGCTGGCTTCCCGCAATTGGAACAACCGCCTCGGGATGATCGGCATGCACGAACGCGTGGAAATGGTGGGCGGCCGGTTCAGCATCACCTCTTCCCCCGGCCTCGGCACCACCATCCGGGCCGAAGTCCCGCTGGGTGGGAATTGAAACGCGAACGGTGACCCGATCCGCCGGCAGTTCCAGCAACCTGCAACATCCGTTGACGAGGGCGTCTTGGAATTATGGAAAAGGGTTCATCCTGCGTCCTGACGATCAACGGCGGTTCGTCGAGCATCCGGTTTGCCATCTATGAGGCCGGCGTGCTGCCGCGGCGACGGTTCGACGGGAAGATCGATCGGATCGGCCGGACCGACACGGGAATGACGGTGAACGAGTCGGCCGGAAAACCCCGTCCCGTTCCGTCCCTTGCGGCGGAGGATTCCCGGACTGCGGTGGATCAGCTGTTGGACTGGTTGGGCCAACAGCCGGAATTCGCCACGATCCGTGCGGTGGGACACCGGGTGGTCCATGGCATGGATCGCACCGCCCCCGAACGGGTCACCGGGGATCTTTTGGAGGAACTGCACCGCCTCAGCCCGATCGACCCGGAACATCTGCCCCGCGAGATCGAACTGATCGAAGGATTGCGCCGGCGGCATCCGAACCTGCCCCAGGTGGCCTGTTTTGACACCGCGTTTCACCGCACGCTGCCGCGGGTCGCGAGCCTGTTGCCGATCCCCCGGCGCTATGACGCCCAAGGCATCCGACGCCGGGGCTTCCACGGCTTGTCTTACACCTATCTGATGGAGGAACTCGTCCGGTTGGGCGACCCCGCGGCCACGACCGGACGCGTCATCCTGGCCCATCTCGGTGGTGGTTCCAGCATGGCCGCGGTGCAGCAGGGCCGGAGCATCGACACCAGCATGGGTTTCACGCCCACCGGGGGATTGCCCATGGGGACCCGGTCCGGCGACCTCGACCCGGGTTTGGTAAGCCATCTGGCGCGAACGGAGCGGATGACGGCGGAACAATTCGACCGGATGGTGAATCACGAATCCGGGCTGTTGGGGTTATCGGAGACCAGTTCCGACCTGCGGGACCTGCTCGCGCAGGAAGCCGGGGACGTGCGTGCGGCGGAGGCGGTGGCACTTTACTGTTATCAGGCGAAGAAATGGATCGGTTCCTTCGCTGCCGTACTCGGGGGCCTGGACACCTTGGTGTTCGCCGGGGGCATTGGTGAGAATGCGGCGTTGGTGCGTGCGCGCATCTGCGAAGGTCTGGATTTTCTCGGGGTTGAAATCAGCGGGCCCCGCAATGCGGTTTCTGCGACGATCATTTCCACGGATGCCAGCCGGGCCAGGGTCCGCGTCCTCCGCACGGACGAGGAACTGATGATTGCCCGCTCCGTGTGCCGTCTGTTGGGCTTGGCCGGAACCGAACACCGCGATTGAATCATCGGATCATTGAATCATGATTTCACCCTCCACCTTATGGGCCCGCAAAACCACGGTCATAGCGGCCTTTTCCATCGCCGCCATCCTTTTGCATCTGTTGCTCCGTCTGGCCGGGGAGGCGTCGGCCGCCCGGATCCCCCTGCTGGTCACGCTCGCCCTCGGGGGACTGCCGCTGCTGTACGATCTGCTCGGCAAATTGCTGAAGCGGGAGTTCGGTTCCGATTTGCTGGGCGGCATTTCCATCGTCACTTCCGTGTTGTTGGGCGAATACCTCGCCGGTGCCATCATTGTCCTGATGCTGTCCGGCGGTGAGGCCTTGGAGAGTTATGCCTTGCGCAGCGCCTCCTCCGTGCTGGCGGCCCTGGCCCGACGCATGCCTTCGGTCGCGCACCGGAGAGGCGCGGACGGGATCCAGGAGGTGCCGCTGGCCGAAATCATGGTCGGGGACACCCTTGTGATCCATCCGCACGAAACGTGTCCCGCCGATGGGGTGGTCATCGAGGGTCATGGGGTGATGGATGAATCCTATCTGACGGGAGAACCTTTCAAGATCACCAAGACCCTGGGCTCGACGGTGATCTCGGGCGCCATCAACGGGGAGGCGGTCCTGGCCATTCGCACGACGCAGCGCGCGGCCGATTCCCGTTATGCGAAGATCATGGAGGTCATGCGTGAATCCGAGGCCACGCGCCCGCGGTTGCGTCGGTTGGGCGACCAATTGGGCGCCATTTACACCCCGCTGGCCCTCGGGGTCGCGGTGTCAGCCTGGGCGATCAGCGGCGAGTCCCACCGTTTCCTCGCGGTCCTGGTCATCGCCACGCCCTGCCCCCTGCTGCTCGCCATCCCCATTGCCATCATCGGCTCGATCTCCCTGTGCGCGCGCCGGGCGATCATCGTCAAGAGCCCGGTCGTGCTCGAGCAGATCGCCGGATGCCGGACCGCGATCTTCGACAAGACCGGTACGCTGACCTATGGCGAACCCAAGCTGACGGAGCAACTCATCGCCCCGGGGTTTGAGCAACGGGATGTGTTGACCCTTGTGGCGAGCCTGGAGCGCTATTCCAAGCATCCATTGGGCCGGGCCATCCTGGATGCGGCGAAGGCGGAGGGGCTCCAACTCCCGGAGGCCACGGAGGTGAATGAACAACCCGGCCAGGGCCTGCGCGGAACGGTCTCCGGACACTCCTTGCAGGTCACCAGCCGGGGAAAGTTGGCGACCGAAAACCTCGCTGGCGCCGATCAACTCCCGCCGATCGGAGGGGGGCTTGAGTGCGTGGTGGCGATTGACCGGCGTTATGCCGCGGCCCTTCGTTTCCGGGATGCGCCCCGGGCGGAGAGTCGGCCGTTCGTGAGCCACTTGGGGCCGAAACATCATTTCGCCCGCGTCATGATCATCTCGGGGGATCGCGAACCGGAAGTGCGCTACCTGGCCGAACAGGTCGGGATTGCCGAGATCCATGCCCAGCAGAGTCCGGAGCAAAAGCTGGCCCTCGTCCGCACGGAGACCGCGGCCGCAAAAACACTTTATGTGGGCGACGGCATCAACGACGCCCCGGCCATGATGGCCGCGACGGTCGGGATCGCGATCGGCCAGAACAGCGATGTGACCGCGGAAGCGGCCGGGGTGGTGATCATGGACAACTCCCTGAAAAAGGTGGACGAGTTCATGCATATCAGCCGTCGGATGCGGGTCATCGCCCTGCAGAGCGCCGTGGGTGGGATGGCATTGAGTGTCATCGGCATGGCCTTTGCCTCGACCGGTCATCTGAGTCCCGTGAGCGGCGCCATAGCCCAGGAGGTCATCGATGTGCTGGCCGTGCTCAACGCCTTGAGGGCGGCCTTTCCGCCCAAGGTGATCCATGATTTGTGACGGACCGGTGGGGAGAAAGGCAGGACTGCAGAACTGCAGAACTGCAGAACTTCAGAGCCACAGAGCCGCAGAGCCGCAGAGCCGCAGAGCCTCAGGGGCACGGAATGTCAGGAGGCGGGTCGGAGACTTGTCCCCAGTCCCTAGCCTCTCATTAGGGTTTCACCCCATGGGCAACCCTCGGTCCGGTGAGCATGTTGTGGGTGGACCACCACATGAAACTATTGTTCACATCGGAAGCGATCTCCAAAGGCGGGCGCTCAGGGACCGTCCAATCACCGGACCGGTTGCTGGACGTCACCTTGGGAAACCCTTTGGAAAAGGGTGCGGAAAAACGCGGTCCCAACCCCGAGCTGTTGTTCGCTGGTGCCTATGCCGCCTGTTACCACGGCGCCTTGGGCAATGCGGGCAAGAAGCTCGGCACGCCGCTCGGGGACACCACGGTGCGGGCTTTGGTGAGCCTGACCGAGGATGACCAGGGCGGCTACCGGCTGGGGGTGGAGTTGCACGCGCACCTCCCCGGAACCGAACCCGTGCAGGCGCGGCGCATCATGGAGGAGGCCCACCGGACCTGCCCCTATTCCAAAGCCCTGCGGGGCCAATCTTCCGTCAAGCTGGTGGTGGACTGATATAAAAATACAAAACATGAACACACTCGAAATCAAGGGCGACTGGAACATTGCCAAGGGCAAACTCAAACAGAAGTGGGCCAAGCTGACCGATGACGATCTCCAGTTCGCCGAAGGCCAGGCCGAGGTGATGCTGGGCCGCATCCAGAAGCGCACCGGGGAATCCCGGGAAGCGGTCGAAAAGGCCGTCAAGGAAGCCACGGCCAGCTGTTGCAAGTAGGCTGTATTCCACGGACGGTGACTGGGGACGTGCCTCCATAATAAATCCATGAACACCCCTCCTGACTCCAGTCCGCGGAACCCGAATGACAACGCCCGGCCCGTGCCCCCTCATCGGGACACCGACCGGGCCACATTGGCCGCCATCGCCCACCGGGTGATGATTGAACGGGGCTTGGAACCGGACTTCCCTCCGGCCGCCCTGCTGGAGTTGGCGGCGCTGGGCCAGCCCGCCACAGCCGCATCAGGCGATCTTGTACGGGACCTGCGCGACCAGCTTTGGGCGTCCATCGACAACGATGATTCCCGCGACCTCGACCAACTCACCGTCGCCGAGTCCCTCGGGAACGGCCGGGTGCGGATCCGGGTCGCGGTCGCCGACGTGGACGCACTCGTGCACAAAGGCTCGGCGCTCGACGGCCATGCATCCCGGAACACCACCTCGGTTTATACGCCGGCGGTGATTTTCCCCATGCTTCCGGAAAGGCTCTCCACCGACCTGACGTCGTTGAACGAGGACGAGGACCGGATTGCGGTGGTGGCCGACCTGGTGTTCGAGGCGGACGGTTCGCCGGCGACGTCGGACCTTTACCGGGCGCGGGTCCGCAACCACGGGAAGCTGGCTTATCGGAGCGTTGCCGCATGGATGGAGGGCACGGGTGAGGCTCCCCGGCGGATCGCGGAGATTGTGGGACTTGGAGACAACCTCCGTCTCCAGGACGGGGTCGCCCAGCGGCTCGTGGAATTGCGTCACCGCCTTGGTGCGCTGAGCCTGGAGACCCTCCAGACGAGAGCGGTCTTCGCCGGTGATGCCCTTTCCGAGCTCGAACCGGACCGGAAAAACCGTGCCAAGCAGTTGATCGAGGATTTCATGATCGCGGCGAACGGGCTGACCGCGACCTATCTGGCCTCGAAGAAATTTCCCTCACTGCGCCGGGTCTTGCGCTCCCCGAAACGGTGGGATCGCATTGCCGAGCTCGCGGCAGGTTTGGGAGACCGCCTTCCCGACCAGCCGGATGCCGTGGCCTTGGAGGCATTTCTCGGCCGGCGTCGCGCCGCCGAACCGGACACCTTCGCCGACCTCTCCCTGGCCGTGGTCAAGTTGATGGGAAGAGGCGAATACGCATTGGATCTTCCCGGGGGGGAACCGCCCGGACACTTCGGTTTGGCGGTGAAGGATTATACCCATTCCACGGCGCCCAACCGTCGTTTCCCCGACCTGATCACGCAGCGCCTGGTCAAGGCGGCGCTGGCGGGGGCACCACTTCCCTATTCCATCCCGGAACTGACGGAACTGGCGAAGCACTGCACGGAACGGGAGGACGACGCCACCAAGGTCGAGCGTCAGGTCCGCAAATCGGCCGCGGCCTTGCTATTGGCCGGTCGGATTGGCGATTCCTTCGACGCCATTATCACGGGCGCCTCGGAGAAGGGGACCTGGGTCCGGGTGTTCCAACCCCCGACCGAAGGCCGGTTGGAGCGCGGATTCCAAGGGCTCGACGTGGGCGACCGCGTCCGGGTCAGGCTGGTCCACACCGACGTCGAACGCGGCTTCATCGACTTCGTGCGCGATTGACCGGCCGCAACGAAAGACCGCCAACATTTATGACGACTGATAAAGCAAACCACTGTGTGGTCCGACTGGCGGCCGGGCTCCGGACGGATTCCGCAGTTCACGAACAGTGATCACCCAGGATTGATTCTCCCCTGTGGGCGGGGCACCGAGCGCCCAGATAATGTGGACATGGCCTCCCTCAAACAGAACACCCTCACGCCTGACCTGCTCCGACGGATGGATGCGTATTGGCGCGCCACCAATTATGTGTCGGTCGGCCAGATGTATCTTCGCGACAACCCGCTGCTGAGGCGTCCGCTGGCGATCGCGGATGTGAAGCGCATGCTGCTGGGGCACTGGGGCACCACCCCGGGCCAGAATTTCATCTATGTGCACCTGAACCGGGTCATCCGGAAGTATGATCTCGACATGATTTATGTCTCCGGTCCCGGGCATGGCGGACCGGCGGTCGTCGGCAACACCTACCTGGAGGGGACTTACAGCGAGATCTATCCCGACATCAGCCAGGATGAGGCCGGGCTGCGGAAACTCTTCCTGCAATTCTCATTTCCCGGCGGGATCCCCAGCCATGTATCGCCGGAATGCCCGGGCTCGATCCACGAGGGCGGTGAATTGGGCTATTCGCTCAGCCATTCCTTCGGGGCGGTCTTCGACAATCCGGACCTGGTCGTCGCCTGCGTGGTCGGCGATGGGGAGGCGGAAACCGGACCGCTCGCAACAGCATGGCATTCCAATAAGTTCCTCGATCCGGTCACCGACGGCGCGGTGCTCCCCATCCTGCATCTGAACGGCTATAAGATCGCCAACCCGACCCTGCTGGCCCGGATCACGCGGGAAGAACTCGAACAGTTGTTTCGTGGGTACGGATGGACACCCCTGTTTGTCGAGGGCCATGAACCCGGACTGATGCATGAGGCCATGGCCGCGACGCTCGACCTCGCAGTGGAGCAGATCCGACAGATCCAAAGCGAAGCCCGCCACCAGGAAAATGAGGGCAAGAATCCGAAGCAGGAAGCGAAGCCCGGGGATTCACCCGTCATCCCTCAACCTTCATCCTTAAGGCAACGGCCCCGCTGGCCGATGATCGTGCTCATTTCGCCCAAAGGATGGACGGGGCCGAAACGCGTCGATGGCCTGCCGGTGGAGGGAACCTTCCGATCCCATCAGGTCCCGCTTTCCGACCCGGCCAACCACCCCGAACATCTCCGGCGTTTGGAGGACTGGTTGAGAAGCTATCGGCCCGACGAACTGTTCGATCCCCAGGGCCGTCTCCTGCCGGAGTTGGCGGAACTGGCACCCCAGGGCAGCCGGCGAATGGGCGCCAATCCCCATGCCAACGGGGGCATTCTGCTCCGGGACCTGCGGATGCCCGATTTCCGGGATTACGCGGTGGAGGTGCCCACCCACGGGGTGCGCGGCATCGGTGACACGCATGTGCTCGGGCGATTCCTGCGTGACGTGGTGAAGCTGAATGACGGGGAACGGAATTTCCGGGTTTTCGGTCCGGATGAAACGCTTTCCAACGGTCTGGAATCGCTCTTTGAGGTGACCCAACGCCAGTGGGATGCCGGGACACAGCCGGACGACCAATGGCTGGCGCCGACGGGGCGGGTGATGGAGATGCTCAGCGAGCACCAATGTGAAGGTTGGCTCGAGGGCTACCTGCTCACCGGACGCCATGGCCTGTTCAATTGCTATGAGGCGTTCATCCACATTGTCGATTCCATGTTCAACCAGCATGCCAAGTGGTTGAAGGTCACCTCGCACCTTCCCTGGCGGAGGAAGATCGCCTCGCTGAACTATCTGCTGGCCTCGCATGTCTGGCGCCAGGATCACAATGGCTTCACGCACCAGGATCCGGGCTTCATCGACCTCGTCGTGAACAAGAAGGCGGAGGTCGTGCGGGTCTATCTGCCGCCGGATGCCAACTGTCTGCTGTCGGTGATGGATCACTGCCTGCGCAGCCGGCATTATGTCAATGTGGTGATCGCCGGCAAACATCCGGCCCCGCAATGGTTGGGGATGGAAGCCGCCGTCCGGCACTGCATGCAGGGGATCGGCATCTGGCAATGGGCCAGCAATGACCAGGGGGTCGCCACCGATGTCGTCATGGCCTGCTGTGGCGACGTGCCCACGCTGGAGACGCTCGCGGCCGTCTCCATCCTGAGGGAGCATCTGCCCGAGCTGAGAATCCGGGTGGTCAATGTCGTCGACCTGATGAAACTGCAGCCCCAATCCGAGCACCCGCACGGATTGAGCCACTCCGATTTCGACGAGATCTTCACCCGGGACAAGCCGGTCATCTTCGCCTTCCACGCCTATCCGTGGTTGATCCACCGGCTGACCTACCGCCGCACCAACCATGACAACATCCATGTCCGGGGCTATAAGGAAGAGGGTACCATCACCACGCCTTTCGACATGACGGTGCTGAATGACCTGGACCGGTTTCATCTGGTGATGGACGCCATCGATCGTCTTCCGAAAACCGGTGAACGGGGCCTGTACCTGAAACAAGTGCTCCGGGACAAGCTGATCGGCCACAAGCTGCACATCGCAGAACATGGCGAGGATCTGCCGGAGATCCGGAATTGGAAATGGGACGCAACCAACGTGAACCAACCGGGATGATCCTCCGATGAAACGAATCCTCTTTTTTCCCGTCACGCTGGCCCTGCTGCTCGGCGTGGCCGGCATCGGCACCGCCCAGCTGCCGGTCCCGCCGCCGGCGCCGATGGGACAGCCGCGTTCCAGTGAAGAGCTTGAGCAACTGCTTCAGCCCATCGCCCTTTATCCCGACCCGCTGCTTGGATTGATCCTCTCCTCAGCCACGCTGCCTTCGGAAGTCGTCCTCGCCGACCGGTATGTGAGCGGGGGAGGCGATCCCAACCTGATCGAACAACAGGCATGGGATCCCGGTGTCCAGGCCCTGGCCCGATATCCCGACGTGCTCAAATGGATGGACGACAACCTCTCCTGGACAACGGCGTTGGGCCAGGCGCTTGTCTCCCAGCAGGAGGAGGTGATGGCGTCCATCCAGCGGCTGAGAGCCCGGGCCCAGGCCCTTGGCAACCTGCAGAGCACCCCGCAGGAAAACGTCTTCGTTGATGGGGGACAGATTGAAATCCTACCGGCCAATCCGCAGGTGATTTATGTGCCGGTCTATCAGCCGGAGATCGTGTATTACCAACGCTGGTCGCACGGAAGCCCGTTCATTTCCTTCGGGACGGGCTTCCGCGCCGGCGCCTGGTTGAACCTGGACTTTGACTGGCACCGGCATGGGCTCATCCAATGGGGCCGGGAACATCCGCGTCCCGGCAATTGGTGGGCCCGCCGACCGGCGGAACGGACCAATTATGAACCGTCCCGTGCCACCCATTGGGAACCCCACCGCCCGGCGGTCCCCTTGGTCCGGGAGGGTGACCGCGGCTGGGACACCCATCCGTCCCATCCGTCCCGGCCGGGTCCGGGCGTTCGCCCCGAACCGATCCGGTCACCGGGGCATCTGGCAAACCCGCCGCATCCCGGCCCGCCCGTCCCGTCCCGTCCGGCGCAAGGCGCCCTGATCGGTGTGCAAGGCGCACGTGAGACCCAGCAGTATCGGGACCGCGGCCAGGAAAGCCGCCAGACCCCTCCCCGGGCAGCCCCGCCCTCCCCTCCCACCCATCCCGCCCCGGCCCCGGCGCCGCATCCTGCCGCCCCGGCGCCTCCTTCCGGTTCCGGACACCCGCCCCAAGGCAAAGACAGACATTGAGCGGTCCCGACTTCCTTTCTCCGAGCAACAGAAACGGCTCCCATGAACCTCTTGAAATCCCCCATGGCAGGGCGGTCCGGCAAAATGTGGTCCGCACTGGTGCTGGCCACGATTCATCTCTCCCTGTGCGGCCACCTCCGGGCCGCAGGGGAGCAACAGTTCAATTCCGTGGAAGGCGCGGTGGAAGCCCTGAAGACCGCCATTGCCGCCCGGGACACCAACGCCCTGCATGCCTTGTTCGGACCCGCCGGGCAGGGACTGGTCTCGGTGGACGTGGTGGAGGCCGTCAACGAGCGCGAACAATTCGCGGTCCGCGTCGCAGAGAGGCTGGTGCTCGTGAAAGAGGGCGATTCCAAGGTGGTTTTGCAGCTTGGCGAGGATGGCTGGGCCTTTCCGATACCGCTTCTCCAGCGGGCCGGGCACTGGTCTTTTGACACGGAAACGGGCCGCGAGGAAATTCTCAACCGCCGCATCGGTGCCAACGAACTGGGCACCATCCGGGTTTGCCGTACCTACGTTCAAGCCCAACGCGAGTATGCGGGATTCGACTGGCACGGCGACGGGGTGCTGGCCTATGCCCAACGCCTGCGGAGCACGTCCGGCACCCATGACGGGCTTTACTGGCCCCCCAAGCCGGGTGAGGAACCCAGCCCACTTGGACCGCTCATCGCCCAGGCCCGTGTGGAGGGTTACCGTCGCGAGACCCGGGCTTTCGATGATCAAAAGGCACCGTATCACGGCTACTATTTCAAGATCCTCACCGGGCAGGGTGCACAGGTGCCGGGTGGCAGATATAATTATATCATCAACGGCCACATGATCGCCGGCTTCGCACTGGTGGCCTGGCCGGCGCAATGGGGCAATTCGGGAATCATGACCTTTGTGGTCAACCAGCGGGGCCTCGTCCATCAAAAGAACCTGGGTTCGAAAACTTCCACCCTCGCCGGTGGAATGACGCTCTACAATCCGGACGCTGGCTGGACATTGGTGAAGGATTGACCGGGGTCGGATGGATCCCGGCTGGAATCCGTCCCCGGATGCAAGGTTTTGGGAATGGGTGTAACACCCCATATCGGTGCCCCGGGTCGTGCCCCATCCTCCCGAGGTGCAGGCGGTACGGCCCGGCGAATCGTCAGGCCCACCGGTCGCACTCTTATCACCATGCAGATGACATCCATTTGCCGTCTATATCCATCCGCCCGGATTCCGGCGCTGATCCCCACTGATCCGGCCCGATTTCGACCAGAAGTCCTCGGTGCGGATCATGATCGCTGTTTTGTTAGCACTCCATTGGTGAAAGGATGACTTGGAAATGAAAAACAAGGGGATCAAATCAGTGTCCCAAGCCGCCCGTCTGGCCAAATGTCCGACCGGCATCCAGGGTCTCGATGAGATCACCAGCGGCGGGTTCCCGCGGGGCCGGCCGACGCTGGTCAGCGGCGGGGCCGGGTGCGGCAAGACGCTGTTGGCCGTGGAATTCCTGGTCCGGGGCGCGGTGAGTTTCGACGAACCGGGTGTCCTGATGGCCTTTGAGGAGACGGAGGCGGAACTGAAGGCCAACGTGGCGTCCCTCGGATTCGATCTGTCGGGCCTGGTCCAAAAAAAGCAGATCGTCATCGACTGTGTCCACATCGAGCGTAGCGAGGTCCAGGAAAGCGGTGAGTTTGACTTGGAAGGGTTGTTCGTGCGGCTCAATCACGCGATTGATTCCATCGGCGCCAAACGGGTGGTTCTCGACACCTTGGAGGTGCTTTTCGCCAGCCTGCCCAATGAGGCGATCCTGCGGGCGGAACTGCGGCGGCTGTTCCGGTGGCTCAAGGAGAAGGGCGTCACCGCCGTCATCACGGCGGAGCGGGGCCGCGGCCAATTGACGCGCCACGGGCTGGAGGAATATGTGTCGGACTGTGTGATCCTGCTCGATCACCGGGTCAACGAGCAGATCGCGACGCGGCATCTCCGGGTGGTGAAGTACCGGGGCACGCTGCACGGCACCAACGAATTCCCATTCCTCATCGGCGACGGGGGCATCAGCGTCCTTCCGATCACGTCGCTCGGGCTCAACCATGAGATCTCAAGCGAGCGGATCGCCACCGGCATCCCGCGACTGGATGCGATGCTGGGGGGGCGGGGTTTCTTCCGCGGCAGCAGCATCCTGCTCACGGGAACGCCTGGCACGGGCAAGACCATTGTGGCCGCCAATTTCGCGCAAGCCGCCTGCCGCCGCGGGGAACGCACCCTGTTTTTCTCCTTCGAGGAATCGCCCAACCAGATCATCCGCAACATGCATTCCATCGGGCTGCGCCTGGAGCCGCTGGTCCGGCGTGACCTGCTGCGGTTTCACGCAGCGCGACCCTCGCTTTACGGTTTGGAAATGCATCTGGCCACCATGTTCAAGGAAATTGCCTCGTTCCAACCCCAGGTGGTCATCATCGATCCGATCACCAGCCTTATGGATGCGGGCACGCCCTCGGAATGCCGGGGGATGGTGACGCGGTTGGTGGATTACCTGAAGGCCGGGAAGGTCACGACGCTCTTCACCAGCCTGACCCAGGGCGGCCATGCGCTCCAACAAAATGAGGCGGCGATGTCCTCGCTCATGGACTCCTGGCTGTTGCTCCAGGATTACGAAGGCAATGGCGAACGCAATCGTGTGCTTTATGTGCTCAAGGCCCGCGGCATGGCCCACTCCAACCAGATCCGGGAATTCCTGATCTCAGACCGGGGCATCGATCTCGTCGACGCCTATATCGGCCCCAGCGGCGTGCTCACCGGCTCGGCTCGCGCGGCCCAGAATGCCCTCGAAAAAGCTGCGGTCCTGGCCAGCCAGCAGGAAGCCGCCCAACTCAAACGCGAGGTGGAGCGCAAGCGCACGGCGCTCGAACGCCGCATCAGCGGTCTGCGCGCCGAGTACGAGACCGAGGCCGTCGAACTGCGACGCATTGCCGAACAGGTGGGCACCCGGACCTTTGTGTTGGGAACCGAACGGGCGGCTTCGGGCCTCTTGCGCCAGGCCGACGCCAAGGCTGCGTCCGGCCACCGGGGCAAGCCCCGGTTGGGAAAGGTGGCCGGATGAAAACCAGGATGACGAAACCCGCCGCCATCGCACCTGCGCCCGCGTCCAAGGCCGCCTCCAAGGCCGCGTCCAAGCCCAGGCCCGCCCGCGGGATCGCGAAGCTCTGGCAATTGCGCCTTTATGTGACCGGACAGTCCGGCAAGTCCCGGATGGCGTTCACGAACCTGAAGACGGTTTGTGAAACCCATCTCAAAGGTCGTTACTCCATCACGGTGATCGATTTGTTGAAGGAACCCGGGTTGGCGAAAGGGGATCAGATCCTCGCCATCCCCACCGTGATCCGCAAATTGCCGAAGCCGGTGAGGATCATCATCGGCACCCTTTCCGATCTCGATCACCTGCTCGTCGGCTTGGACCTGCGTCCTGCCGACCAACCGGAACCACGCCCCTGAAAACCAAGAAAGCCATCGTGCCGGGCCGTTCTTTGGAGGAGACGCTCACCCGTCGGTCCCTGGAAAAATGCGTCCTGCGGTTGTTCGTTGCGGGGGCCACCGCCCGATCGCGTCAGGCGGTCCTGCGCGTGCGGCAACTCTGCGACGCGGAATTCCGAGGCAAGTGCGAGCTTCAGGTCATCGACATTTATCAACAGCCCGAGATGGCGCGCGAACACCAGATCGTCGCGACCCCGACCCTCGTCCGGGAGTTTCCACGTCCGGTGCGGCGGTTCATCGGCAGCCTGTCCAACCTCACCGACCTGTTCGGCTCGGACCTGCTGCCGGAAGGTGAAGCGGTCCGTTGAAAACCACCGGCAGCAGGCCTTCCCCCCGACTGGCGCAGGAGGCCGAACTCGCCCGACTTCGCGGGCGCCTGACCGAGGCTGAAGCCACCCTCCACGCGATCCGCACCGGTGATGTGGACACGGTGGTGGTCCCCGGCCAGCAGGGCCCTCAGGTGTTCACCCTCCAGGGAGCCGAACACCCCTATCGCATCCTCATCGAGAGCATGAACGAGGGCGCGCTGACCCTCACCGCGGACCACACGATCCTTTATGCCAACCAATGCTTCGCCCGGATGGTGCGGAGCCCGCTGGAAAAGGTGATCGGCGGTTCCTTCCGTCGCTACCTCTCCGCGCCCGACCGGGCATCGCTGGGAGCACTCCTGAAGGGGGCCGATCCATCCGGTGCGAAGATCCAGGTGATGCTTCACGCCCGGGACCATTCGCAAATGCCGGTGCAAATATCCACCGGTCCCCGGGCCGGGAAAGGTCTTCAGCGCGAGACCATCGGCATCGTGGTGACGGACCTGTCCGAGGCCCGGCATAATGAGGATATGCTGCGGGCGCTGGCCCACCGCGTGGTGCAGGTGCAGGAGGAGGAGCGCGGCCGTGTGGCCTTGGAGTTGCACGAGAACATCACCCAGTTGCTCTGCGCCGTCCTCGTCCGTAGCCAGGCATTGGCGAACCGTCTTTCGGCGGATGACGGGACCTCCAAGCGGGAGGCGATCCGGCTTCGCGAGATGCTCGGCGAGACGGCGGAGGAAGTGGAGCGCATCTCGCGCAACCTGCGGCCCGGGGCCTTGGATCAACTGGGCCTCATAGCCGTCCTCCAGGACGCCGGCACGGAGTTTGCAGAGCGGACGGGTGTGTCGGTCAGGCTGGTCTGCCTGAAGCTGGCCACCCGGCTGCCCGCCGACATCGAGGTGACCCTTTACCGGATCTTTCAGGAAGCCCTCAACAATGTGGAAAAGCACGCCCGCGCCCGTCATGTCACCATCCGACTGGGCAGGCGTGGAAATCTCATGCAGATGACGATCCTGGACGATGGCCTGGGCTTCGACCCGGACCCGCTTCCCGCCCGACGCGAGAGAACGGGCGGCTTGGGAATCCTCGGCATGTGCGAGCGGGCGGCGTCGGTGGGCGGCACGCTCAAAATCCGCTCCGCCCGAAGCACGGGCACCGAGATCGAGGTGCGCACCCCGCTGGTGTCGGCTCCCGGCGCCTGAGCAAAGCCGTGGGGGAAACACCCCATGGCTCCTCCCGATCTGCCGCGGCATCCCTGCCGGGCTTTGCAGGTGGACTTCCGACGTGTCCCGCGAAACGCGCGGTCACCGATGCGGTTCCCGCGGGGTGGCCGACCCGGCAACACCACAAAAAAATTGCAAAACGGGCGGTTGAACATCACTATAATATTAGAATAGAAGCCTGAGTTGAAACGGTCGGACCAGGAACCCAAACCGCAATGGTCGCGGCCAGGGGTGCGGCGCCATCACCATGACATTATTATGACTAAGGAAAACATGATCTCCGGTGCGGTCGTCACCCGCGAACAGATGATCCAGTTGTTGAACGAGGATCTGGCCGGCGAGTACCAGGCGATCATCGCCTACACCGTGTACAGCCAGGTGATCAAGGGCGCGGCATACACGGACATCGCCCGGGAACTGGCCGTGCATGCCGGGGAGGAACTGCAGCATGCCATCAAGATCGCCAAGCAGATCGATTACCTGGGGGGCATGCCGGGGGTGACACCCAAGCCGGTGATCACCTCCGATGATCCGGCCGAGATGCTGCGTGCGGACCTGGAAAATGAACGGGCCACGGTGGAACGTTATCGTGAGCGGATCCGGCAGGCGGAGGCGATGGGCGAGTTTGCGCTGAGCGAGACGCTGCGATCCATCATCGTGCAGGAACAGGAGCATGAGATTGATCTGAGCGCCGCGTTGGGGATCAATGTGCCACCCCTCCGGGCCCCTGCGAACCGCGACGGCGGCGGCAATAAATAGTGTCCTCCCCTTCCGAAGGAACCCTATGAAAATTCTCCCCGAAAACGACCCGATCCATCACACCCGGAAGCTGGCGGTCCAGATGCGAGAACTCATCGCGCATCTCCGTGCCGATGTGGGGAAGGTCGCGGAACCGAAGGCCCAGGCGCTTTTTGAAACGTCGGCCGAGGTGCTCACCGGCCTCGTCAAGGCCTTCGACGATTACGAGAAGAAGAACGAGAAAGCCTGGCGCGTTGAAACCGATGCGTGAACCCGGAAACCAAGGATTCCCATGTCTAAAGGGGACAAACCCGCTCCTGCTCCCATTTCCACTCCCGTTTCTGCTCCCGTTTCCGCCCCCACTCCCACGAACCGGCAGAAGCGCCAGGCGGCACAGATCGGGGCCGGGTATGAGAAAAACGGGATGCCGTCGGATGCCGCCAAGGCGTTGGCTTGGGCCATCGTGAACCGACTCCACGACGAAGGCGGGAAGAGCGGCACGGTCCGCAGATTGGGCCGACCGTAATGAGAGCATCTTCCAGCGCATTGCGACCGCTGATGCTGGCGATCGCCTGCCTGCTGGCGGGTTGCATGTCTCCCGTGGCCCGGGCTCCGGTCGGAGGTGGCGCGGCTCTGGCGACGCGCAACAATTGTTACAGCCTCCTCCACCAACTTCTGGACGAGCAGAAGGATGTCAGCCTGTTGCGCTTCATCAAACGGGAGCACGCCGACGTCAAGGACCTGGTGAAACGGATCGCCGCCGCATCCGGGGCGGGGGCGGATCTGTTGAGCGGGTTCGCGAAGGCGGATCCCTCGATCAGCCTGGTGGACTTCCGGCTCCCGCCCGGAGAGGTCGT
>JANYCC010000456.1 GCA_025360495.1 Verrucomicrobiota bacterium
GCTGTTGCCGGACTCGACCCGGTTCGCCGTCCAGGCCCGGTATTTCAACCTGGGCCGGTCGGCGGGTGGGTCGGGGGTGTTCAGTGTGTATCGGACGAACGGGAAGTTGGTGCGGGTGATCCTCGCGCGGGAATTCACCGCGGCTGAGGAATACTTCTACCAACGTCGGCTCAACCAGGCGTTGTCGGCTTGATCGCTGCGGGCTTGATCGGAAAGCAGCCATGGAAACTGTGATCGCATGGGATGATGTCCCCCTGTTCGACAGCGAACAGGCGGAGGCGGCATTTTGGTCCGAGCACGACGTGGACCTGCGGTTGATGGATGCGGCGGCGACAGCGACGGGTGAGATGTCGGATTCGGTGAGCATCACCCTGCGGATGGATCCGCGGATGTTGGCACGGATCAAGCGACTCGCCCGGTCCCGGTTCCTCAATTACCAGAGCATGATCAAGCAATGGCTCAGTGAACGGATGGAAAAAGAAGTGCGTGATCGTTAAGTGCGTGATCGTTAAGTGGCCGATTGTTCAGTGCGTGACCGTTGATTTTCAAATTACACCCACCCGCCCTTCCGCCAGCATGAATCCGCTGCCGTCAACCCCCCTCCCACCCGCCGCCCGCCGCGGTGCGGGTTTCACGCTGATCGAATTGCTGGTGGTCATCTCGATCATTGCCGTGCTGGCCGGCATGCTCGTCGGTCTCGCGCCCCAGGTTACCGTCCGCATGAAGGAGGCCCGCACCCGGGCGGAATTGGAGAAACTGGTCACCGCCATCGAGACTTATCGCGGACGGCACGGCGTGTATCCTCCCGACAATGTGATGGGTCGCGGATCGGATGGGACGCCGATCGTGAATTCGGTCACCAATGCCCTGTTTTATGAGCTGACCGGACTCATGGTGGTCCGGACCAAAGGGGGCGGCTATTTCGTCCCGGTGGGGGATGGCGACCGGGCCCAGACGCGGTTGGATCCGACGCTGGTGCTGCAGTATTTCAACCGCGATGGGTTCGTGAACGCCGCGACGACGAACAACCTGCGGCGTCTCTATCATCACGACTTCAAGGACTCCCAGCACGCCTCGATCACCCGCGCGCCGACCCAGGCGCCCACCACGGCACCGAATGTCGAGGTTCTGACCGCGCCGATCCCCTGGCCTTTCAAGGACGCCCGGTTTCCCTCGCCGGTGGCCAAGCCCGGGTTCGAGACCGTGAACCCGTGGCGCTATGTTTCCAGCAATCCGACCAACAACCCGGCCACCTTCGATCTGTGGGCGGAAGTGATCATCCGCGGCCAGCGGCGCGTCATCGGCAACTGGAAGAACTGAATCCGAACCTTTCACATCACCCGTACCCGAAACCCGCATGAAACTCCGCGTCCCCTCCCATCGAAACGGCTTCACGCTGATTGAGTTGCTCGTGGTCATCGCGATCATCGCGATCCTGGCCGGCATGATCCTGCCCGCGCTTGCGGCGGTCCAGAAGAACGCCCGCAAGAGGCTCGCCGCCGTGTCGATCAACAATTTTGCCGCCGCGATCCAGGCTTACCAGGTCAAGTATTCGCGGCTCCCAGCCTCCACCCAGACGCGCGCCGCGATCACTGACACCAGCCCGGATTTCCTCTACGGCACCCTGAACGGCACGGCGCCGGTTCCGTCCAGCAAGGCCGGCCAGACTTATGCCCAGGTGAAGAACCCGTCCGGGAACGCCTGGCAGGTGAGCAACGCCGAATTGATGTCGATCCTGATGCACGAACCGCGCTCCCTCAATGGGCAGTTGATCAACCGCGGCAATGAGCTCAACCCGCAGCAGGAGAGCTTCCTGAGTGTCCGCACCGAAACCGGCCCCAAGGCGGATCGGGTGAGCGCGGACGACGGCGTGTACCGGGATGTCTGGGGGTTCCCTTATATCGTGATCCTGGATTTGGATTATGACGGCAAGGTGCGGAATCCGTTCTTCGGGCCGGCCAACCCCAACGAACGCGAATTCCTGAACACCTCGGTCGCGGTTTTCTCGCTCGGGGCCGACGGCCAGGTCGATTTCACCAAGGCGCCCACCGGCCAGGGAGCGAAAGGGACCGTCAACGCCGACAACATCTATAGCTGGAAGTGAAGTGACATAAACCCGGCCCCACCCCACCCCCCCCCTGTTCGACCCACACCATCTTCCGCCCCGTTCCGCCCGGCGTGCCTTCACGCTGATCGAGTTGCTGGTGGTGCTGGCGATCATCGGTGCGCTGGCGGCGGTCACCGTCCCGGCGTTCAAGGGATTCGGCCAGTCCAACTCCTTTACCACGGGGCAACGGCAGATGATCGATGACCTCGGGTTCGCCCGGCAGGTGGCGATCAAGAGCCGTTCGACCGTCTATGTGCTGTTTGCGCCGACCAATGCCCACCTGCAGCAGCCGTTGTTTCTCAGCCTGAATGCCACGACGTACGGGAGCTTCCCGCGCGAGGCGCTGTCCACCCTGACGAATGTTGTGCTCGGCCAGTATGCCTCCTATGCCCTCTATGCGCAGCGCAAGGTGGGGGAACAGCCGGGCGTGGACCGGCCGCGGTACATCACCGAATGGAAGACGCTGCCGCAAGGGGTGATCTTCCCGAAGGAGATGTTCCTCGGCGCGGACCCGGCGGTGAAGCTCCCAGTCGAAAAGCGCGTGCAACACCTCGCACAGCGCGGTTTCCCTTTCCCGGTCGTCCTCAAGGATCAGTTGCTCACCGAACAGATGACCCTGTGGGGTGGTCCCGACAAACTCCCCCAACTGCCCTTCATCGCCTTCGATCCGACGGGACGAATCTCCGACCAGACCTACGCCGGCCTGCAGGGACCGAAGGGCGAGGCGATCCTGCCCGGGGCCGACGTGGTGATCGGGGTGGCGCCGGGCAGTGTCCTGATGCAACGCGACACCAACAGCGTGGTGATGCTGGGGGGCGGTGACGTGGTCGAGGCACCCCGGTTCGGCTATACCAACGGTCTCATCCGCATTTCCTACTACACCGGCCGGGCGCGGCTGGTGAAAAACCAACCCAAGTGATGCACGCCGCCCTTCCAGCACGGAACCGTCGCCAGTCGGCCTTCACCATGACGGAGATCGCCCTGTGCATCGCCGTCATCGGCATCGCCTTGGTCGCGATCATCGGGGTGCTCCCCAGCGGTCTCACCGTCCAGAAGCAGAACCGTGAGGACACCCTGGTCGCCCAGGATTCCCAGTTCCTGACCGAGTCGATCCGGAGTGGCAGCATCGGGATTTCCGACCTGACCAACCGCGTCGATTTCATCCATTGGCGACGCATGAGTGCGACGCCGGCGGAGCAGGGGGACGAGTATTATCGCGGACCGAATTTCACCGACGCCCTGCCGGGGACATCGATCCCCATCACGGATGCCTGGCAGATCCTCGCGCTGCTGAGCGTGCCCCGCTTTGAAAGCAAGTTGGTGGGCCGGAACGTGGTGTTGATCGAGAACGAAATCACCGCCCAATTCCGGTCCCTGAACAGTCCGTTCACGGAGAAAAGCTACCGGGATGGCGCCGGCAATCTGCCCGACCCGACCCGGTTCACGACCGCCCTGCGTTACTTGGTCAACGTGGAAGCGGTCTCGGCGGTGACCCGACCGACACCGACCACCAATGCCTTCCCGAACCCCGTGGACTATGCGGTGGCGTTCAATCAACAACTCCAGTTGGACCAATCACTCAGCGACCTGAGGCTGACCTTCCAGTGGCCCGTTTACCGCGTGGGCACTGAATTCCGGGTGGGCGGCAGCCGGCGCACTTTCCGGACCCAGGTGTTTGGCAACCGTCAGATATTGACCACCAATTTCATGGGCACCGGCCGGATCGTCTCCCGGTTCAACGGCAGTCCCGCCGTCACCAACCTTCTCCAGCGTTTCTGATGACCATGAAACCAAGCCGTACCCATCCCTTGCCGGCCCGCGGATTCTCGCTCATCGAACTGATGGTCGCCGTCGGACTCCTCGGGGTCATCGTCCTCGCCCTGTACGCGATGTTCGACCAGACCCAGAAGGCGTTGCGCGGTGCCTCCGGCCAGGCCGATGTCATGGAAGGGGCCCGGGCCGCGCTCGGATTGGTGACCCGCGACATCGAGGAGGCGGGGGCGGCGGGCGTGCCGAACGGCCCGAATTTCCTGACCCACGTGAGCGCAAAGGCCAACCTCATCGAGAACCAGACGCTCCTTTTCCAAGAGCATCAACCGGTGTTGCAGGACGTCTTCGGCATCAAGAATGTCGGGGACCATCGGTGGCAGGTCTTCGGTTACTTCATCGCCAGCGAGGATTCGGCGGTCGTGGCGGTCAAGCCGCCCGTCGGCACCCTCTACCGGTATGAGGACCGCGATTATAGGAGCATGGTCAACGGGGACCTCCGGACCTCGTCCAGCAACACGCCGATCCAATTCGTGACCCGGGGTTCCCTCGGCTCCTCGGTCCTGCAGCGTAACCTGATCACCAAGCCGGGCGCCCTCGGTTCCGACCCCACCCATCGCCTGAACAACTCCGCCCGGGTCCTCGACGGGGTCGTCAACTTCCGCGTGACCGCCTACGACACGATCGGCCGGCCGATCGACCTGGTCTATCCCACGAATTCCCTCCCGGCACCGGACGGGGCCACGCGCTATCCACCGCTCACCCGGACCAGGATCCTGAAGGGACTGGTGACGGATGTGATCTATGCCGACACCGCGATGCCGGCCTATGTCGAGGTTGAGCTCGACACGCTGGAACCCCGGTTGCTGGAACAATTCCGGGCCCTGCCACCGGACATAAAGATCCGGAACCGCTACCTCACGAACCATCTGGGCCAGATCCAGAGCTTCCGCCAACGCATTCCGATCCGCTCCTCCTTCCGATGAACCGCTCCTCCCAACGTGGTGTCGCGCTCGTCATCACCCTGATCATGCTGTCGGTGGTGACGATCACCGCCGTCGCTTTCCTGGCCGTCGCCCGGCGCGAGCGCGGTTCCGTGGGTGCGGCCGCCGAACTGGTGGATGCGCGATCGGCGTCGGAATCGGCCCTCGCGCGGGCGGAGGCCGAGGTGGCGGCGCGCATCCTCGGCACCGGCAACCGCATGGACATCCGGTTGCAGGTCTCCACCAATTACGTCAACACGCAGGTCAACCTGGCGCAGCTCGACCAGATGGTCACCGAGACCCTGCCGACGGTTGATTACCGGATTTTCACGAATTCCAGCCCCCAGGTGCGGGCGGATGGATCCCCGTGGTTCAACCAGAACACCACGGCCGGCCTCCAGCATTCCCGGGCCGCGTTGGCGAACCTTTATTATGATCCGCGGCCCCCGGTTTATGCCGCCATCAGCCGCTCCCCGAATGTGCGGGCGGAGTTCCGATATTATCTCGACCTGAACCGGAACGGGATCTGTGACACCAACGGGGTGCAACTGATGTATGACCAGTCCCGCAAGGTGATCGGGACCAACACCCTGGTCGGGGATCCCGAGTGGGTCGGGGAGACGGAGTACCCGGGAGTCCCGCATTCGGGCACCAACCGGTTCCAGAAACGCTGGGCTTTCGTGATCCTGCCCGCCGGCCGGACCCTGGACCTGAATTATCTCCACAATGACGTCAAGGATCGGCGGACGGTCCCCGGCGGATACGCACGCAACCAGGGGGTCGGGACGTTCGAGGACAATGGCGCGGCGTTCCTGGTGGATCTCAACACCAACGTCTGGCCGACCACGTCCTACACCTATCGCCCCGCTTCCGGCGCGCTCAGCAGCGGCCTGGCGTTTGAGGACGCTTACCGCCTGTTTCTCGCCCGCCGTGGTGACCCGCAGCAGACCGTCCAACGCGGGGCCCCGGACTTCTTCGAGATGTCGCCGAAGCTAATGCCGTTCGGCAACAATCACATCGACGATTATGCGGACGGGCCGATCCCGGCGACGCTCGCGGAGTTCCGGCGCCCGCAGGATTATATCAACTCCAATCAGGGCGAGGACAGCCTCAAGGGCCGGTGGGCGGGCACGGACAACCAACGGCAGATCCTCAACCTCTCGGGACTCCTGGACGGTTCGGTGGGGACGGACCTGGCGGCACGCCTCGCCGGTCGCACGAATTTTGCCGGGAACAAGCTGGTCAGCACGTACGACCAGAACACGTTTTACCGGATGCTCGGCAGCCTCGGCACGGACACCGGGGACGGCCGGTATGAATCGGGGACGAATTATTCCGGCGCATTCTACCGTCGGGCCAAGCTGAACATCAATTATGCACCGGACAACAACGACCCGACCGTGGACCTGGCTTCGAGTGCGGACATCTCTTTTTTCAACGACTGGAAGCCCATCGCCTGGTTCACGAACGCCGTGCACCGGTTGTTGCTGACGGAGTTCACCAACGGCCTGCCCGACCGGCAATTGCTCACCAATTCCCGGACCGCCCATCTCGGGCACGGGTTGGCCATCCACGGGACCAACGTCATCCGCGGCGTGACCAACATCTATCGGTATGATGCCGAGGTGCACCGGTTGCTACAGGTGGCGGCCAACATTTACGACGCCACCCATTACGTCTCGACCGCCCGTCCCGGGAATCCCCGCGGCGACATCCCGTCGGTGTTCCGCCCGATCTTATACCAGCAGCAGACCAATGGCGGGCTGCTCGTGCGCATCGCCGGTTTCCAGGAAGTCACCAATGCCGTCCCGCTGGGCCGGCCGTGGGTGGACTTGGACGACAACCGCCAGGCGGCCCGTCTCTCGTCCAACCCGGACGTCGCGGCGATCCTGGCGGCCGGGCTGGATTTCAATGCGGCCGGGATCCCGTGGGTGGTCGGTGCGAAGCGCGGCCTGCCGAATTTCCAAGAGGGTTATTGGCAGAGCCGGTTGGATATCACGCGCCGGTTGAATATCACCAAGGCGCTGCCGACCGATGCCTTGGCAAAGACCAACGGCCGGCCATGGGAAGACGGTCGATTCGGTGCCTTTGCGCAGTATCGCTATGACGTGGCGAACACCTTCGGAATGGAGGCGTGGAATTCGTACTTCACCCTCTCCAACCCGACCGCCGTCACGCTGCGGGCGACCAATTATTTCGGGTTCGCCATCCGCGATGAAGCCAGCGGCCTCTACGGGCAGGCCATCTACCAGACGAATGGCTTCAAAACCGCGTTCGCCACCATCGCGGCCGGAAAGTGGTCCCCTCAGGAATACCTGGCGCCCTTGAACGTCGGGTTCGGCACCAACTTCGTCTATGACCACATCAAAAAGCAGATCTGGCCTGCTGGCTCGACCAACGGCGGTTATGTCGATATCCGGGCGCCGGCGCCGCGGTTGACGATCGCGTTCACCAACCACCTGGTCTATGCGCTCATCGACCAAAGCGGCCGGTTGCTGGACATGGTGAATCTCAAGAGCGTGATGTACCAGACCAACGCCCTGGGGGTGCTCTCCAAACCCGCCGGCACCCCGTCGACCGGGCACCACATGAGCGAGTTCTGGAACACCAATCTCTATGCAGGCGTTGGACTCTATCTGAGCCAGGGCATCGCGCTCCAGTTCGACGGTTCCCTGGGCTCCAACCAAAAGGGCGGGGTGGTGGACATCCAGAATTCGCTGTGGAAGGAAGCCCCCGGGGTCCGGCCGGCGGGTCAGCAAAAGGATTATGAGAAGGACGGCCTGTATTATTTCCTGTTCCGGCTACCACGGCGCGCCGGTGAAAAGGTCGCGTCGGACGTGCTGGCCCATTTCGGGGGGACCGCCACCCAGGTGGGTTACACCCCGACGGCCACGGTGCTGCTGACCGACCGCCGCCAGGCCAACGATCCGCTGGTCCATTACACCCCTGAGGACCTGGCCCCGGGACTCCTGCTGCACACCGCGCCGGAAGGCTACACCGAGGTCCAGGTGCCCGGCCAATTCACGCTGCGGTCCACTGCCGGTTCCAGCTTTACGGTCGAGGAACGGTCCCTCACCAACCATCTCGGCAACCAGGCCAAGGTCGTGCGCGCCTATGCCCCGTGGGGGGTGAACAGCGACCTCGGTTCGGGCGTCCCCGTCCCCGTCAACGACATCAAGTCCACCGCCTTCGACGTGGCGTATAAGGATTCGTTGGTGAAACGTTCGGACGACTGGAATTTCCCGACCAACAAGGTGCCCGGAATCGGCTGGCTCGGACGAATCCATCGGGGGACACCGTGGCAGACGATCTATTTGAAGGGGCTCAGGCCGGAGTTGGGCTCGACGCTGGTCGCGGACCGTTATTTGGGCGCCAAGAGTTGGGCGGGATGGTCGGGCAACGGGCGCACGATGCCCAACAACGACTGGGCCATCCTGGACCTGTTCACGGCGGCGGTGAATGACAACAGCGCGCGGGGTGTGCTTGGGGTCAACCAGACCAACCTCGCCGCCTGGTCCGCGGTGTTGTCCGGCATGCCCGTCCTGACGAACGTGACGGGGAAGCCCAATGGTGCCCTTAGCACGCGGTTCATCGAGCCCGCCACGCCGCAACTCCGGCGGATCGTGGAGAACATCAACAGCTCGCGGACGGGATTTGCCGGCGGGGTTTTCAGCCGGTTGGGCCAGGTGCTCTCCGCTTCCGCCCTCAGCGTGGGCCCGTTGGGCACCAACCAGGCATCCCCGGTTTTCTCGCCCTTCCTCACGCCGTTTGACCGTTACCAGATCCCGGGTTCCGCCACCTTCGTCCCGGCCGCCGTTCCCGACGAGGTGATCGAACAGATCCCGCAACAGGTGTTGTCCCTGCTCCGCACCGACGAAGCGCGCGTCGTGATTTACGCCTACGGCCAGGCCCTGAAGCCCGCGCCCAATTCCATCGTGACCCGACCGGGGCCCTTCTTCGGATTGTGCACCAATTATGTCGTCACCAGCGAATTTGCCACCCGCACCGTCGTACGTTTTGACGGTGCCCCCCGTCCGGGACAACTCCGGGCGGTGATCGAGGATCATCGCGTCCTGCCACCGGAAAACTGAACCCCAGCGCGAACCCCTTTTTTGACCGTCCATGCGCCCCTCCCGTCGCCCTCTGCTGCTTCTCGCCCTGGTCGCCTTTGTCGCGGCCCTGCTGTGCTTCCGTGCCGGTCGCACCCCCGCTCCCGGACGTCCCGTCCCGGGCGCCACCCCGGCCCCGGTGGCCACGGTGGGCTCCACCCCATCGGCGGCCCCGGGATCACCGGTGCGCCTTCGGTTGGCCGCCGCCACGCCTGCCAAATGGGTCAGCGTCATCTCGCTGCCGGCCGGGCAACCGTTGGCGCATCCCGACCCGAAGTTCCCGCACCGGTTGCGCAACACGTCCGCGACCATCGGCCAGCTCAGCCGCAATGAGCGGGCGATCCTGCTCCGCAATGCCTTTGTGGACACCCAGGCCGGCGAGTCCCTGGCGGTTCCTGAATCGCTCCGGGCCGGTCCTGAGCCCGGCACTTATATCGTGCAGGCGCGCGACACCCTGGATGACGCGTTCCGGCGCCGGCTTCAGCTCACCGGTGCCCGGATCATCTCTTATATCCCGAACAACGCGGTCTTGGTTCAGGCCACTGCGGACGTTGCGGAAGAACTCGCCAATGCGCCGGAAACCGGTGCGATCCTGGCCAACGAACCCCACTTCAAACTGGAGCCGGGCCTCGCGCTTCAGGCCCTCCAATCCCGCGGCACACCGGCCGAACTGCTCCTGACGGTCCTCGACGCCGACCGCACGCTGCCCCAGGTGGAAGCCCTCGGGGCCCATGCCGTGGCGCGTCAGCGCGGTCCGTTCGGGGAACTGATCGTCGTGGAGACCGGCGGCCGGGATATTCTGGTGCCATTGGCCCGGCTCCCAGGCATCACGTTGCTCGAGGCCGTGCAACATCGGCAGCCCGCCAACGACCGCGCCGGTTACATCCTCGGATCCAGCACCGACTTCACGAACAATGTCCCGACCCTCGGCCTCACCGGGGCCGGGTTGGTCGTCAACATCAACGACACGGGCATTGACTCCACGCATCCCGACCTCGCGGGACGGGTGATTGCGGCCGACCCGGCGCAACTCCAGGACCTGAACGGCCACGGCACGCATGTGGCCGCCTCGATCGCCGGCAGCGGTGCGCAATCCGCCCTGGTGGTCACGGCGCAAGGCTCGGTCCCCAATGCCGATTTCCGGGGCAAGGCTCCGCGGGCACGGCTGTTCATCCTGCCGATCGACCTCCAGACGGGTCCGACGATCTCCGATGTTTTCCTGCAGGAAACCTTTGCCCGCACCAATCTGTTGCTGACCGGACGCACCAATGCGCCGATCTCGAACAACAGTTGGGGTTATCCCGCGGCCCTCGAATACACCAGTTTTTCCGCCAGTTACGACGCCGCGGTCCGGGATGCCCTCCCGGATGTGCCGGGGGATCAGCCGGTCATGTATGTCTTCGCGGCGGGGAATGCCGGCGACGGTGGGGCCAACGGACTGGGAGGCGGCGCCGACACGGTCTCCGCGCCGGGCAATGCCAAGAATGTGATCACCGTGGGCGCCCTCGAATCGGCCCGCAACCTCACCAACATCGCGGTCTTCGACCAGAATGGCGTGATCGTCCGCTCGGGGAACACCGTCATCCCGGGCCGGGGCTATGATCCCAATGACCCGACTTATGTCACGAATGCCGTGTTCGGGGTCGAGACCGACTCCGATTATGAGGTCGCGAATTTTTCCAGCCGGGGCAATGTCGGCATCGGCACCGAGGGCGATTCCGGGCGGTTCAAACCCGATGTCGTCGCCCCCGGAACCTATATCCTTTCCGCCCGTTCCTCGCTCTGGCGGTTGGAAAACCAATTGCCCCCGGATGACGACCGGTTCCCGGTGACGCAGGAACTGATGGACGAGGTGGGTCCGTGGTACCGGTATGAATCGGGGACCAGCCAGGCCACGCCGTCCATCTCCGGGCTGCTGGCCCAGTTGGAGGAATTCTATGAGATCCAGCAGGGGAACAAGATCCCGCCGGAAGGTTATAAGGCCATCCTCATCAATGGCGCGCGGGTCAACACGGAACGGTACCAGCCGGATCCCCACGACACGCTCAATTATGCCGGTTGGGGCGAACCCCATCTCCTGCGGTCCTTGAACAGCGGGTTCACCGCCGACGGCCAGACCCTGAACGGTTTCCTCAACGGACCCTCGGGCGGAACCAACAACCAGATCATCGGGTTTCCCATCGTCGGCCGTTCGAATGAGCTCGGGTTGGCGACGGGCGATGCGCGATCGTTCCGGATCAAGCTGGCCCTCCCTGAGGCCACCAATTATCCGGTCCGTTTCACGCTGGTCTGGACCGATCCGGCCGGCAACCCGGCGGCGGCGATCAAGTTGGTCAACGACCTCGACCTGGTGGTCACCAACGAGACGACCGGCGAGTTTTATCTCGGCAATGATTTCGAGGTGGGCACGGGCTTCAGCCGGTTGCTGACCCAGACCAATCTCCTGGCCTCCACCGGGACCGGGACCGGCCAGGGCGGCACCGATCCGTTCGGGAACCCGATCACCTCGACCAACGTGGTCGCGGCCCAATTCGACAACGTCAACAACGTCGAACGCGTCGTCCTGCCGCCGGGCGCCGGCACCGATTTTGTGGTGATCGTCCGGGCCCGCCGGGTGAATGTGAATGCCGTCCAATTGCACCCGAACGGGATCGTGCAGGATGGCGCGCTGGTGTTCAGCAGCGATGCCCCGGACACCCTCGGCCTGGTGGGGACGATCTCCGATGCCTATGCCGTGCCGGCCAAGGATATCCTGACCGTGCGCCCGCCGATCAGCCCGGTCACCAACGGCCTGCCGATGTTCAACCAGCGGGTCGGTGCCAATTCACCGTTGGTCGGGACCGCGATCGGGACGACCAACCAGTGGCATTTCTACGTCTTCACCAACACGCCGGGCGGCACCAGCTATGGCGGGGCCCTCACCAACGGGAAGAACGTCGCGTTCGTCACCTTCTTCCCCCCCAACCTTGCGTCGCCCCGCAACGAGGACGCGGACATCGATCTTTATGTGTCCTATGACCCGGGGTTGACCAACCTCGTCCCGAGCGCGGTCACCAACGCCTTCAAGTCCACGGGTCGCGGTGGCACGGAATTCGTCGTGTTCACCAACGCCCCGGTCAACGGTGAGATTTATTATATAGGGATCAAGTCCGAGGACATGCAGTCGGCGGACTACTCCTTTGTCGGGGTCAGCAGCACCGTTCCCTTCGGCGGGACCCGGCCGGATGGCAACGATGCGGTCCATGGATTCCCGCTGGTCCAACCGATCCCCGACGGCACGCCGGCCAAGCCGGGCATCGGCTATTTCATGGGGTTGGGACTCAACCCGGGGGAGATCCGGCGCGTCTGGGTCCAGGAAACCCTCAGTCACGGGAATTTCCCCGACCTGTTGGGCAATCTTTATAAGGACCGCATCAGCATCGTCCTGAACAACCACGGCCAGATCGCCGACACCGTACGTGGCCGCGTCCAATTCGGGACGAATATCACGACCATCTATGATGATTTCGGGAGCCGCGCCTTCAAGGGCTCGGTGCCCACCGACGGGCCCGGGCGATTGATCAGTTTCCTGGGTCGTCCGACTTCCGGCGTCTGGCTCCTGCAGACCATCGATGACGCCCAGGGCAACACCGGGCGGATCAATGCCCTGGAGCTGATCGTCCAGCCCAATGACTTCGGGACCCGTCTGGTGCACCGGACGGTCCAGCCCGGGGAATGCGAAACCGAGGTGGTGAACGTGCCGCCGAACGGGAGCAAGCTGACCGTAATCGTCACCAACATGCAGCCGTCGCTGCCCTTGGAGGTCCTGATCCAGCGTGATGACGGGGGATTCCCGGATCCGACCCAGCCGGGAGCTTCGCAGAAGTCCGCCACGATCATACCCCCGGGGGGGACCGTGTCATTGGGGATCGGGGACGAACCGCCGCTGATTCCGGGCCGATACTTTGTCAGCGTGTGCAACCCGAACACGGTGGCGGTGAGCTACGACACGGCCCGGTTCATCGAGCAGAACCTGCCCGATTCCTTCAACCGCACCCTGAACTCGGATCCGGCCAACAATATCGCCCTCCAGGATGTGGCCGAAAGCGAGTCCCGCATTGTCGTGACGGACACCCGCCCGGTGAGTTCGGTCGAGGTGGGTCTGCGCATCATCGACCCCCGGGAATCCGATCTCGCAATCCACCTGGTGAATCCGCAGGGGGACCGGGTTTTGGTGACCGAAAACCGCGGGCTCCGGGACGCCAACGGTTATGGCGGGAGCCAGCGTCTCACCAATTTCCAGCACCTTGCCGCGACGTTTGATGCGGCGAGCAGCCGGGCCGCGATCCTCGTGGACGGCCGGCCCATCACCAACGCGCTCATGGGCTCCGTGAAGCTGCCGGTGGACCGCCGGTTGAGCCTCGCCCGGGATCCGACCCGGGGGTTCACCACCGACCATGCCTCGGTGACGCTCGATGACGTCGGCTTCTGGCGGCGGCCGTTGGGAACGGACGAGGTGCTGTCCATTTATAAGGATGGTTTTGACGGCTTTGGGAAACGGTCAGGGCTGTCGACCGCGGGATTGGCGGCCTTATGGAGGATGGACCTGACCGGCGATGACGCCTTGGGTGCGAATAATCTCTCGTTGTTGGGCCCGGTGGTCAGCACGGCCGGACAGATCGACACGGCGTTGGCGTTCATCGGGGTGACCTCGGAAGGGCGCACACCGCGGCTGCCGCTGGATGTCGGGATCGGCTTCAGCTTGGAAGGCTGGATCCAGTTGCTGCGCGACAACCGACGGGTGGTGTTCGGGGCCTGGGGTCCGGAAGCGGGTCTCTCGATGCCCGCGGTGTTGGTCGGGTTCGACGCGCCCTGGGGCAACGGAGCCGGCTCGGTTTCGTTCGTGTTCGAAGGGGCGGACGGCACGCCCAAGATGCTGGTGAGCGATCCCGGCCTGATCCTGGCCGACAATTTCACCACCAATAAGACTTATGCGGTGTTCGGCGAGCTCACCAACCACACGGCCGGTCCCATCAAGTTTGTCCTCCCGCCGTTCAATGGGACCAACACCTCCACCGTCGTGCTGGAAACCAATGGTTTCGAATCCGTCACCGCCGGGATCTTCCTGCCGGGAACCGCCGTGGAGGGCTGGCAGATCCGGACCAACCCCGCCGCCGTCCGGTTGTTTGTTCCCGGGGCGCATGATGGCAACCAGGTGCTGGCGATGGGTGCGGCGACACTGGTGAAAGCGATCACGGTCACGCCGGGCGAGCGTTATCGGGCGTCATTCTATGGACGACAGGCCGACGACGCGACGAACCGGGTGCAATTCAACGTCGTGCTGGACGGCCAGGTGGACCAGACCGTGGATGTCAGCACGGAATGGGTGCGCACCGAGGTGCGGTTCCGGGCGAAGACCAACCTGCTGGTCCTCACGCTGGTGCCGACTTCAGTGGGCAACCTGAACACGGACGGGGCGCCCTCGGGTCTGCTCTTGGATTCCTTCCAATTCGAGGAGATCGGCTCGGCGGTCACGTACCTGCCCGAGGAGGATTTCACTCCGTTGCTCGGCAAGTCCGGGGCGGGGGAATGGCGACTCGAGGTCACCGACGACCGGGGCACCGTCACCGGGATCATCGATGGGTGGCAATTGCACCTGACCTTCGCCCAGACCAACCGGCCGATTGTGATCCTCACGAACGGCGTGCCCTATCAGGCCGGGATTCCGGGCGGTGGGATCGCCTACTTCCGGATGGACGTCCCGTTGGAGGCCCGGGCCGCCACCAACACCCTCTTTATCTCGGACCCTGGCGATCCCCTGTTGCTTCTTTACAGCGACACCGGCCTCCCCGACGGCAGCCAGCCGAACGATGTCGTCGCCAATGCCAATCCGTACATCGTGGGAACCAACCTGCCCCCGATCCTGCCACGCGGGCAGCGCTATTATCTGTCGGTCCTCAACCCGGATCCCACCCGCACCAACCTGTTCACGATCCGCGCCGATCTCGACCTCGGATTGATCGTGCTGACCAACGGGATCCCCTATGCCCGCACCAACATCGGGCCCGGCCGGTTGGATTTTTATGCCTTCGATGTCCCCTCCGACGCGACGGTGGCCAACTTCGAGATCCCGTCGATGACCTCCGACATGAACCTGTTTGTGTCGAGATTCCCGACCCTTCCGCGGCAATTTGTCTATGATTACGCGGGGACGAACACGGGCACGACGCCCGAGTTGATCTCCATTGATGGACAATCCGTCCCGGTCCCGCTGACGCCCGGCCGGTGGTTTCTCGGGGTGGCGGCCGGGGGCACCAATTCCGGGAATTATTCGATCCTGGCGTCGGCTTTCACCGGCAGTCTGACGGTCATCACCAACGACACGTCGGTGTTGGTGACCAACACCGTGGTCGGGTCGACCCAGTATTATGCGGTGGATGTCCCGGACAGCGCGACGGCACTGGTGGTGACGGCGGCGCCCTTGGTGGGGCAATTGGGGATTTATATGAAGGACAGCCTGCCGCTGCCCAGCCCCACCTCTTATGATGTCCGCTCAACCCATCTGGTGGGCGGCATCGAGTTGATCCAGTTGACCGCCGCCACCAAGCCGCTCGCGCTCGCGCCGGGCCGCTATTACATGGCGGTGCATGACGAGGGCGCGACGCCGGCAATCTACGCGCTGAACGTCATCATTCTCTTCGATCGGACGGACGTCATCAGCCTCTTCGATGACGTGCCGCTGGCCGCGGTGCTGGTCGGGTCCACGAGCACGATTTACCGGTTCGACGTGGATCCCGGGGTGCCGATGGTCCTGTTCGAGATCTATGGTTTGGATGGGCCGGTGGACCTGGTGGCCGCGAAGGGCGCCGTGCCGTCGGCATTCACCCGTAATTTCAGCAATATCCGACCCGCCAATGCCCCGGAACTGGTGCTCGTGACGACCAATGATTTCACCGATCTTTCGGGCCCTTGGTATCTGAGCGTCAGTGGATCCACGCCCGGGCCGGTGAATTATACCGTCCGGGCGGCGATGGTCCGGGACGGCAATCCCTTCAGTCGCGCACCGCTGACCCTCGTGTTGATCCCGGGTTTGGGAACCACCATCAAGGGACGGATCGAATTCAACTCGGTGCCCGGGCTGACGTATCAGGTCCAGTTCGCGACCGACTTCGGTTTGATCGATCCCTGGCAGGATCTCGGGTCGGCGGTTGTGGCGACCGGCTATGACACCTCGGTGCCGATCGACATGACCTCGGAGGATGCCCGTTACTATCGGGTGGTCCAGATCACCAACCCGTGAACCGGGATCCGGTCCTGGTCGTCGCCACCAATCCCGCCGTCGATGTCGAATGGCGGGTGCGGGAACTCCGGCCCGAAGAAAAGAACGAGGTCCGGTCCGAGCGACGGTGGCCCGGGGGCAAAGGGGTCAATGTGGCGCGTTGGCTCGGCTGGTGCGGGGTGCAGGCGCGGCTTCTTCTCCCCTTGGGCGGGGCCACCGGTGCGGAGTTGGAGGCCGGGCTCCGCCGCGAAAAGATCGATTATCATGCGGTCCCGATCGCCGGGGCGACGCGCGCCAATGTGGTGGTCACGACGGATTCCGGCCCGCAATACCGCCTCAACCCGGCCTGGCCGATCCTGACCCGTGCGGAGATGGGCCGGTTTGAGGAGGTGCTGGCCGCGGAGTTGGCCCGGCACCGCTGGGTGGTTTTCAGCGGGGCGTTGGTGCGGGGTGCCCCGCCCACGTTTTATGCGCGATGGGTGAAGCGTGCGGCGGCGGCAGGGGCGAAGGTCATCGTGGACTGCGATGGCGAACCCTTCCGGAGTGCGGTCCGCGCACGGCCATTCCTGGTGAAACCCAATGAATTTGAATTGGCCCAGTGGGCCGGCGCACCGCTGGTGACCGAGGCGGACCAACGACGGGCCGCACGTCTTTTGGCGGACGCCACCGGGGGATGGGTGCTCGTTTCGAGAGGGGCCGCCGGTGCGTGGCTGGCCGGGCCCGACGGGCATGAAGTGCGGGTCGCCACGGCACCTCGGACACGGGTTCACAACACGGTCGGTGCGGGGGATGCGTTATTGGCGGCGGCCGTGGCGGCGGCGCAACGGGAACCAGATCGTCCGGAGGCTTGGTTGCGTTCGGGGGTGAAGACGGGTTCGTTGGCGACCCGACAGGATCCGGGGACGCTGCCAGCGCGGCGTCCGGCGGGTCGTTGAGAGGCGGGTCAGGCTTTCTTGGGCTGGGGAGAGTGGAGGATTTCGTCGCCCTTGAGTCCCGTCAGGCGTTCGACTCCCTTGAGCAGTTGAAACAGGGCAAAGAGCAGGACGCCGAGCATGGGGATGAACACGACGGGCCAACTGATCCAGTGCATGCGGCCGAGTTGGGCGTTGAACTGCTCGGTGCCGAGTTGGGCCGTCAGGAGCCAGCGGGCGAGGATGAAATTCATGAGGCCGCTGCCGAAGAAGGAGAGCGCCAGGATCCAGGAACTCCGGGCCAGGAGCCGTTCGAAATCAGGCGTAGTCTGGCGGGCTTCCAAGGCGGCATGAATGCGATCGGTGTCCATCATCTGGTCATTATAAAGGAGCAGACGGACCAGGGGTTGACGGGTGCGCAGTGAAAGTGGGATCGCCAGGCCGAGGATCAAAGGGATGGCGGCCTCCTTGACGGCAAACCAAAAGGCATCGGTTTTCAAGAGGCCGAGCACGCCGGTGAGGACGACGGAGACCAGGCCCAGGATGGAGAACACATTGCAGATGCGCCGTTTCACATAATCCCAGATCCCATATCCGAGCGGGACGGCCAGCGCGACCACGAGGCCCCAGACCGGGCCGAGACTGAGGGCGTTTCGCAGCGGATCCAGCAGGGCGTGGAGGCCGGTGGCGGACGCGGCACCCAAGGCATGGGGTTCTTTGCTCAATTGGCTCAGGAGGAAGCCGGGCAGCACCACGTTGCACAACAAATTGAGCCAGACATTCTCGCGGGGGGGCGAGGGGCGGCGGCCGGGGGTCGCGGATTCACTCATGCTTAAGATCGGGACCGCGGGAGGCTTCGGTTTTGGCGGCCTTCCCGCAACGCCAAACCTCGCCCAATGCGCAATTCGATCCCCGCATAAGGCCCGGACAAGTCCTGCGGAACAATCTTCCGGGACTGGTGTCTTATGGGCGGGTATTGGAGTACCCTACGCATAGAGATGTGAGCGGGTCGTCGCCCCGAGGCCGGAACGGACCGGGAGATTGGTTCCGGATCAGGACTTGCCGGACGGGCGGCGGCCCGCCACTTTGCGTGTGCGCAAATCCGCGTCCCATGCCCCTTTACGAGTACGAACTTTCGGATGGCAAGTGTGCCGCTTGCGGGGGGCGTTTCACCCTGCGCCGTCCGCTCTCCGCCCCCGAGCTTCGCCAATGTCCCGCCTGCCGACGCCCGGTCTGCAAGGTCTTCTCGAATTTCAACACCCCGCACCTGACCAAACCCCTCTCGATTTCCGACGCCAAGAAGGCCGGTTTCACGGTTTTGAAACGGGTCAACAAGGGTGAGTACGAACGCCAGTGACCCTCCCCGACCATGAGCGAACTCCAGGCCCTCCGACAAACCCTTGATCACACCGCTTCCCGGGTCCGGTGGCTCCGCGCCTGGCAGGGGATGTGGCGCGGCCTGCTCGCCGGCGGACTGGTCTATCTGGCCGTCCTCACCGTTTATAAACTCGCCCCCATTCCCCGGTCGGCTGTCGATGGCTCGATTGCGGCGGGTGCGGTCGCCGTGTTGGCCGGGTTCGCCTGGGGTTGGACCCGGCGCATGTCCGCCGCCGATGCCGCGCGTTTCCTGGACCGTCGCGCGGGGCTCAAGGAACGCCTGAGCACCGCCCTCGAGGTGGCGGCGGCCCCGAAGCAGGATCGTTGGTCCGAGTTGCTCCTGGCGGACGCGTCCGCCGCGGCGGGCACCGTCGATCCCCGCCGCGTGCTCCCGCTGGCGTTGCCCGGTTTCACCCGTTGGATCGTGATGCTGCTCGTCGTGGCCGCCGGGGTCGGGTTCGCACCGGAATACCGGACCAAGCCCCAGGTCCAGAAGCAGCAGGAATCGGCTGTGATCAAGGACGTCGGCCGCAACCTCGTGCAGGTGGCCAAGCGCGAGGTGGCGCAGCACAAACCCGCACTCGAGGAGACGCGCAAGGCCATCGAAGAGGTCAACCAACTCGGTGAGAAACTCCAGAGTGCCCGGTTGACCCGCGACGACGCCCTCAAGGATCTGGCCAAGTCCACCGAATCCCTCAAACAACAGACACTGGACCTGGCGAAAAACCCCTCGGTCCGCCGGCTGGAACAGGCCGCCCGGAATTCGGGCAGCAATCCCAACCAGACCCCCGAGGCACTCCAAAAACAGCTCGACAGCCTCCAGAAATCGCTGGGTGACAAGGAAGGGCGGCAGGACGCGATGAAGGATCTGAAGCAGGATTTGCAGAAGCTGCAGGAAGCGGCCAAGGGGATGGCCGACAAGGACGGCAAGGCTGGCGAACAGGCCCGGCAACAGATGGCCCAATCGCTCGCCGAGTTGTCCCGGAAGGCGGAGTCGATGGGAATCCCGATGGCCGACCTCAAGGATGCGGCGCAGGCCTTGCGCAAGGCCGACGTCGAACAGTTCCTCAAGGATTTGCAACTGAGCGAGCGCGACCTCGACAAGATGGCGGACATGGCCAAGACGCTCGCGCAGATGCAGCAGCAGGCGGACAAGATGGGCAAGGACCTGGCGGAGCAATTGCAGAACGGACAGGCGGAGGCGGCGGTTGCGACCCTGCGCAAGATGATCGACCAGTTGAAGCAGGGGAACCTGACTCCGGAACAGCTCCGCAAGATCGCGCAGGAGGCCGGCAAAGCGTCGAAGGCCGGTGAACAGTACGGGAAAGTGGGGGATTTCCTCAAAAAAGCCGCCGGGCAATGTGAAGGCGGCGACAAAGAGGGAGGAGCCCAGAGCCTGGCCAGTGCCGAGAAGGAGTTGAACGACCTGCTGAAGCAATTGGGGGATGCCCAGTCCCTGATGGCTGCCATGGACGGCCTGCAGAAGGCCCAGATGTGCGTCGCCAACGGACAATGTTGGGGCCAGGGCAAAACGGGTCCGCCCCGCTCCGGTAACAAGCCGTCCAAGGGCGGCAAGGGCGTCGGTACGTGGTCCGACAACGATGCCTGGGCGATGCCCGACAGCATCCAGGACCTGTGGGACAACAGCGGGATCAACCGGCCGGACATGGCGGGTCGGGGCAACACCGACCGGGATGCCTCGACCCCCGAAGGACTGACCCCGACCAAGATCAAGGGCCAGATGCAGCCGGGCGGACCGATGCCCAGCATCACGCTCCGCGGGGTCAGCATCAAGGGGGACAGCAAAGTCCAATTCACCGAGGCCGTCGCCGCCGCGCAATCGGATGCGCAGGCCGCCCTGAACCAGGAACAGGTGCCCAAAGCCTACCGGAATTCGGTCCGTGATTATTTCGACGATCTGAAAAAGTGAATGAAAGCCGTTGTTCTCCGTGGGATCCAAGACCTGGTCGTTGACACCGTGCCCCGCCCGTTCCCGGCTCCCGGGGAGGTGCTGGTCCGGTTGTATGCCGCCGCGCTGAACCATCGCGACGTCTGGATCCGGCAGGGTCAGTATGCGGGTTTGAAGTTCCCGATCATTCCCGGATCCGACGGGGCCGGGGTGGTCTGTGAGGTCGGGCCGGGTGTCGAGACCTCCTGGCTGGACCGTCCGGTGATCATCAACCCCTCCTTTGATTGGGGGCACGATCCGCGGGCGCAGGAGCCCCGGTTTTCGATTCTCGGATTGCCCCACGACGGGACACTCGCGGAATTCATCCGGGTGCCGGTGACGCAGTTGGCTCCGAAGCCGACCAACCTTTCGTGGGTGGAAGCCGCCGCCTTGCCGCTGGCCGGCCTCACGGCGTTCCGGGCCGTGTTCACCCGCGCCCAATTGCGGGCGCATGAAAAGGTCCTGGTTTCGGGCATTGGCGCCGGCACCGCGGTTTTCGCACTCCAATTCGCGGTGGCGGCCGGTGCCATGCCCTGCGTGACCTCGAGTTCCGACGAGAAGCTCCGTCGGGCCCAGGAATTGGGTGCGAAGGCCGGCACCCTTTATATTCACGACGGTTGGGCCCGGGAATTCGGCCAACACCACGGCCCCTTCGACGTGATCGTTGACAGTGCGGGCGGTGCGGGTTTTGCCGATCTCGTTGAGCTTGCGGCGCCGGGAGGGCGGGTGGTCTTTTTTGGGGCAACCCGCGGTAACGTGCCCGATCTGCCGCTCCGGAAAGTCTTTTGGAAACAACTTTCCCTGCTCGGCTCCACCATGGGCAGCCCCGCCGATTTTCAAATGATGACCGACTTCGTGGCCCGCCATGCCATCCGACCGGTCGTGGGTTCCGTGTTTCCGATCGAAGCGGCCGCCGAGGCGTTCAGCCTGATGGAACGTGGCGGGCAGTTCGGGAAGATCGTCGTCCAGATCAGTCCCGAGGTCTGACCTCCACTCCCTGCCCGGGCTCCGCTCAATAGGTCGCCCGCACCCGGTAGAAGCGGTCCGAATCCGCCACCGGATCCACCACCACCCCCGCCGTCAGATCCGCGGGCGGCACATTGGACAACACCTGCCATTGCGGCGGGAAGGTGGTGGTGAACTCGACAATGTTGGTCCGACCCGCCAGCGGCGCCCAATGGATCTCCGCCCTGCCGTCGGCCCGGTGATCCACCCGCACCTGAAGCAGGGAGATGTCCACGTAGACCAGGTCGGAAAAGGAGATGAAAAACCCGCCCGTGGAATTGGTTTGCAGCTGGTACACGGGCAGTTCGTTGAACACCGATCCACCGTTGACGATGATATTGTGGTTCGTCGGCGGCCCGGCCGTGAACGAATTCCAACGGGCCAGGGTGTCCGTTCCGGAAACCGCCCGTCCGAACACCGTGAAGCCACCGGAATTGTTCGTGTCGTCCAGGGACTTGTTGTCCTTCAGGTTGAAAAAGAATTCGCTCGTCGCCGAGTTGGGATCGGAAGTCTTGGCCATCGCGATCGTCCCGGCGACATTCGAAAGAAACGGCCCGACCCCGTACTCGTTGGTGATCGCCGCCCGCACCGGAAAAGTCACCACGCGGGAATTGGTCGCGCCCCGGTTCGTGATCCCGTAGCCCCCGCCTTGGATCACGAAATTGTTCACCGCCCGGTGGAAGAAACCGTCCCTATAGGTGCCGTCCACCACGTAACGCAGGAAATTGTCCACGGTGACCGGCTTTTCCTGGTCATATAATTCGACATCGACGTCCCCCATGGCGGAACGGAATTGCACGATGGTGCCGGCGTGGACGAACCCAAAGGAGACCCCGAAGAGGAGCCCGAAGAAGAGCGCGAGGGCGCGGCTGAGACCTTGAACGGTGGGACCGCCGGGGAACGGATTGAAGGGGAGCCGGGAAAGGACTTTCCGGAATGATCTCATGGTTTGTAAAGGGGAGTCGGACCCATGCCGCGCTTCAGTCCGGCCCGCACGGCCCGGCGAAGTTCACGGTCAATATGCCCATTGTTGCAAACGAGGGAAAACTGGAATTCCTCACCCGTGGGTTTGGGTTCGAACACGCCGCCGGCACATTCGACGATCAACCCGCCGGCGGCGATGTCCCACAACCGGATCCCGGCCTCGACATAACCGTCGAAACGCCCGTCGGCCACGTAGGTCAACGCCAGCGCCGCCGCCCCCATCAGCCGGATCTTGCGCACGCGATGCACCAGTTCGTTGAACACCGGCAGCATGTGGTCGAGTGACGCCGTGCTCTTGGCGAAGCCCAGGGAAACAATCGATTCGTCGAGGCGGAGCCGGCGGCTGACATGGATGCGTCGGCCATTGAGGAGCGCGGGCCGTCCGGCAATCGCCGTCCACAACTCGTCCATGAACGGATCGAGGACCACCCCCACGCGGGTGTGGAACCCGGTGCCGTCCTGCACCTGCAACGCGATGCTCACGCAGGCATGGGGAATCCCGTGGGCATAATTCACCGTCCCATCGATCGGATCCACCACCCAACGGGCCTCGGCACCTTTCACGCGCTCGTCAATGCCCTCCTCACCGAGGACCGGAATGTCCGGGAAATCCTTGGCCAACGTCCGGGTGATCAGCCGCTGGCAACGGACGTCGAGGTCGAGCTTGATGTCATGGTGGCAGGCTTCGCTGACCTTCTTGGTGCGGCGCAGGTGCCGGCGCATCAGGTCGCCGGCCGCGCGGGCGGCGGCCATGGCAGAGCCTTGTGCGGCGATCAGACGGGAGGAATTCATGGCTTCGACGGCGGATACTCTAGGGTTCGGACGGCAAAGCCCAAGCCCGCAAATCAGGGGAGGACTTCCCGACGATCCTTGAGCCGGGTCATCAAGTCCTCCCGCAGGTCATCCAAGAGGCCCTGCTCGGCGGCCCGCACCGCTTCCATGAGGTCGCGTCCCTCGTGCAGGCGGCCCAGGCACACATAACTGGCGCCGGCCGCGACCAGATGCCGGGCGGTCTCCAGCACCTCTGCCGGCGCGATGATCCGCGCGGTCGGGTTGAGCTCGCGCAGGCTGCGCACCAGACGCTCGTTGGTGATGCCCTTGAGCAGGCTGTCCGGGACCGTGCAGACCAACACCTCCGCCTGCGCCACCCCGGCATGGACCAACGTGTCCCGCTGGCTGATGTCCCCATAGATCACCGGGATCCCGCGTTTCTTGAGTTCGCGATGCACGACCGGGTTGAAATCAACCACGGCCACCTGTTTGAGCAGGTCGGGCGCGTGTTCCTCCAATTCCTCCAGCAACGAACTGGCCGCGCGAAAGAATCCGAGCAACAGGATCTTCGAACCACCGTGACCATGGCCGCCGGCTCCCGATCCCGTCGCTCCCAGGGCTGGATGCGATTGGTCCAGGTCGCGAAGGCCGAGCCGTTTCAACTGCGGGATCAGCCAACGGGTCAGGCTGTCAGAGCGGGCCATGCCGAAAGTGGACAGGGTGGCGAGGATGACGAACGAGAGGGAGACGAGGTCCTTGGCGAGCGGCCCGACCTGGTGGAATTTGTCGGAGGCGCCGAGTTCGAGCAGGACCAGGGAAAACTCGGAGATCTGGGCGAGGTTGATGGCGGGCAGCAGGCTGGCGCGCAATCCCGAGCCCAACCGGTAGAGCGGGGTGAAGGTGGTGGCAAAACGGCTCGCGACCGTGAACACCCCGAACACCAGCGCCCAGAGGAACACGATGAGATCCGGGCGATGGATCTTCATGCCGAGCCCCACGAAGAAGAGCGTCACGAAAAAATCCCGCAGGCTGGTCACCTTGGCGGTCACGTCCAGGGCATAGGGGAATGTCGAAAGCGCCACGCCCGCGACCAAGGCCCCCATTTCGCGGGAGAGTTGCAGGCGTTCCCCAAATTCACCGACCAGGAAACACCAGCCGATCGCACCGACCAGCACCAGTTCGGGAAGCCGGGCGATCTTGTGGAAGAAGGGTGGCAGGACGTATTTGCTCACCAACATCGCGGTGCCCACCAGGACGAACACCCGGAGCAGCGAGCCGACGAGCATGGAGACGTCGAGCTCGTTCAGGTTGGGTTGGATGGCCAGGAACAGGATCGCGAACAGATCCTGCAGAACCAGGATGCCCAAGGTCACCCGGCCGGGCAGGGTGTCGAGTTCCCGCTTGTCATACAGGACCTTGACGATGATGACGGTGCTGCTCAGGGCCGCCGCCGCCCCGAGGTACAGGGCGTCCCAATTCCCGCCGCCCAACTTGAACCCCAGCAGGCGGAAGAACACCGTGCCCAGCGCGAATCCCCCAATGATCTGGGCCGCCGCCGTCACCGTGATCGCCTTGCCCGCGCTCACGATTTTCTTCAGGTCGATTTCCAACCCGATCATGAACAGCAGAAAGATCAGCCCCAGTTCCGAGATGGTGGCGATGGATTCCTGGTTGGTCACCCAGCCCAACACCGACGGCCCGAGCAGGAAGCCGGCGGCCAGATAGGCGAGGATGATCGGTTGGCGGGCCAGTTGTGAGGCCACACCCAGCAGCCATGCGGCGGCGAGGCAGAGGGCGATATCGCGGAGGAGATCGTGCACGGATGGGTTCGGAAACCCGGGTCAGTCTGGCGTGCCGCACCAAACCGGGTCAACCGACAGGTCGCGAAACTTCCCCGCGTGACCCGTTGCTGACAGAGTCGCGGCCATGGCCGACCAGCGAACGTTGCGGAACCTCGGATGGCAGGTGCCGGCCTATGTGGGGCTTTGGACGTTGGTGGGACTGGCCTTCGCGGGGCAGCATTACCTGACGTCGGCGAAGGTGGGCGCACCAGTGGGGTGGGGCGGGGCGGTCGCCGGGGCGCTCGCCGACTGGTATGGGTTCGGCCTTCTGGCCTTGCCGGCCGCGGCCCTGGCCTCGCGTTTCAACCTGGGCGGACGTCACTGGCGCTTGCGACTCGCGGTGCATGGGGTGGCCGGGACCTTGTTCTCCCTGCTCTGGATTCTCGGGCGTTCGGTGTTGGCGCAGGTGTCCGGGCCGCTGTTGGGCACCGAGAAACCGTTCAGCGAAGTGCTCCGTTACGTGTTGGTGGCCACGTTCTTCTTCAACATGCTGGTGTATTGGGTGGTGGTGACCGGAGCCCATGCCCTGGCGTATTACCGGAGCTTCCGCGAACGGGAACGTCGCGTCCTGGAACTCGAGGCCCGCCTCACCGCCGCCCGTCTGCATGCCCTCCAGATGCAGCTCAATCCCCACTTCCTGTTCAACGCCCTCAATGGCATCAGCACCCTCATGTATCGCGATGTCGATGCCGCGGACTCGATGCTGGTGAAACTCGCCGAACTGTTGCGCCATGCCCTCGACCGGTCCCAGCAACAGACCGTTCCCCTGCGGGAGGAACTCGCGTTTCTCGACCGTTACCTGGCCTTGGAACAGATGCGGTTCAGCGATCGCCTGGAGATCCGCCGCGAGATCGATCCCGGGACCCTTTCGGCCTCCGTCCCCAACCTGATCCTGCAACCATTGGTCGAAAACGCCATCAAACACGGGCTGGAACCGCAGTCCCGTCCCGGCCTGATCACCCTGCGGGCGTCGCGGCCGGCACCGGGAAGGCTGCGGTTGGAGATCGAGGACAATGGGCGCGGTCTGCCGACGGAATCCCCCGCGCGGATCGGCATCGGCACGGCCAATTGTCGGGCGCGCCTGGTCCAATTATATGGCCGGGCAGCCACTTTCGAATTGGAACCGGGCGGGGCGGGCGGGGTCCGTGCGGTGATGGAAATCCCGGGCTGATCGGGTGCTCCGTTGAGCCTCTCCGCGCTGGTGCGGATGAAACTCACTTCGTTCCGAGACAAGGACCGGACCCATCTTCGGGACCTGCTGGAACTCGGGTTGGTCGACGCCGGGTGGCTCGAGGTCCTGCCCGGGGAACTGCGTCCCCGGTTGCGCCAGTTGCTGGAGAACCCGGAATAAGGCGGCCGAGAATCATCGCGCCGCCCGCCACCTACAGCAGCGCGAGACTGCCGGGTTCCGGCACCTGGCCCACATCCACCACAGTCACCCCGGTGAGCCCGAAATCATGGGTGTTGGATGCTGGGTATTGGGTGTCGGGTGTTCTCTCCGGACGGGGTGTTAAGTTGAGGCTTCGTACGGGCATTCGAGCCTCGACCGCCTCGCCTTGGTTTCGCCGACATCGGCCCACGACTTGGCATCGAAGGTGAACTCGGCGATGGCGCACGGTGGGAGGTGGCCGATGTCGCCGCAGAGTTGCTGCGCCAGTTGGGTGAGATGCGGGTTGTGAGCCACCAGGAACACGCGATGAACGTCGTCGCCCACCCCGTGGAGGACGTCGAGCAGATCCCGGACATGCCCGGAATAAAGCCGTTCCTCGACCCGGATTTCCTGCTTCGGGTAGTCGAGTTTTCGGGCGAATCCCTGGGCCGTCGTGAGGGCGCGGGTCGCCGGGCTCGACAGGATCAGCTGCGGTTTCACGCCCCGTTCCGCCAACCGGCCAGCCATCTTCACCAGGTCCTTTTTCCCGCAAGGATCCAAGGGACGATCCCGGTCGGGCAAGGCAGGGTCGCCGTGGCCCGACTTGGCGTGGCGGATGAGGAACAGCGTTTTCAATGTACCAGCCGGAAGAAGCCTCCGGATGTGGTGGGGACGACGAGGTAGGGGTTCGTGGCGGCGGGCACCGCTGTCCAGGGACCCGCGGGGTTGATGGCGGTCTGAAGGGTCGCCGCGGGGTCGCTCCAGCCGAGGGTGAAATTCTTGCCGGAGGGCGCGATCGACACCGGACCGGTGGTCACGCGGAGTTCGATCGGTTGACTGATCGTCACCCCGCAAAGATTGCTCAGCACCAGGCGGTAAATCCCGTCATCACCCGCCTGGGTCGTGGCGAGTTGAAGTGTATTGGTGGTTGAACCCGTGAGGCGGCCGTCGTCGGTGACATCAATGCCGTCCTTCTGCCACCGATAGCTGATGGGGGGCGCACCCGCCGCGACCACCGGGATCTGCCCCGGGTGGCCCAGCACAACCGTCTGGAGAGTGGGTTGCCGGAGCACCGCCGGAACATCCTGATAAACCATCGCGTAGGTGTAATTGGTCGCATAGGTCTGGCCACCATCATTGCCCCCGAAGAGGACCATGGCATTGCGGGCACTGTCGAAACACATCGTGTGGTAGGTTTCGGAGGCAACCCCAAGGGTGGGTGTGGGAGGGTCGGCCTGCCATTGCTGCCCATTCCAGCGCCAGACATAGCGGTCGAAATCCGGCTTGGGATAAAGGAACTGCGTTTCCTGGCCGTCGACCACACCTCCCGCCTGTCCGAACAGGACGCACTCCTGCCGGAACGTGTCGTAGGTCAGTACATTGCCGCTCACATAGAGCCACGGCTCCTGCCCAGATTGCGCACGCTCCTGCCAGGCCTTGCCGTCCCATTCCCACAGCGCCAGAACCGGATAATGGGACAGGGAACCACCCGTCCCGCCCGTCAACACCGCCACGCCCCGGTTGCTGTCGAACGCCAGGAGGGAGCTTACGGTGTAACCAGGCCCCGTTCCCCCGGGGTTCCTGACGCTCCAGTCCGTCCCATCATACGCCCACAGGGGATCCGACAGGATGCCAAACAGCAACATCTCCTTGCGGGCGCTGTCGTAGCAGGCGGCATAGGCATAAAGCCACTCCCTCCAAGGCGGCAGGTGGGCGGTCACAATCTGTTTCCAGTCGGTGCCATCCCACTCCCAGGTCTCCGGACTGAACCTGACTCCGTACGTCCCGTCGTAGCGCTGGCCGCCGAAGAGGACCGTGCGATGCCGGTGACTGTCGTAAACCATATTGGCCTGGTAGCGCCCCACGGGCGAAGTGGCGGGCAGGCGTTGGGTCCAGTTGGTGCCGTCAAACTCCCAGGTGTCACCCAGGAATCCGCCCGCACCAGGATATCCACCACTCAATGGGCCTGTGCTTCCCCCGAACAACACCGTCACATGGCGATCCGAATCATAACACATGGCGGCACTGGCGCGCGAAGGCGGTCCCTCGGTCGCAATCCGCACCCAGGGCGGGTTGGGAACGACCCGAAGCGTGAAGGGCAGCGTGCTTCCCTGGCCGCAATCACCGTCAACCAGCACGGTATAAGTGGCGTCGTCCCCGTATTCCGTTTGGGATATGTTGATTGAAAACACCGTTTCACCCGGGTCGCCGGGCCCGCGGGTGAGGCTGACTCTGGAATCGGCCGCCATCTTATTGCCGTTGTGGAACCATTGGGCCGTGAGCGTGCCCTTGCCACGCGCGTGAACGGACATCGAGTAGGGTTGGCAAATCGCCGCGGAATTGGTCGCCGGCGGTTGGCTGACCACCCACACCCCGACGGCGACGGGCACGAGTGGGCTGACAACAACGTCATTTCCGACGATCCAGCCCAGATCGTAATAGCCGGATTGATTGGTCTGGGCGGAGACGATGTTCAGCTCGGGATTGGTTTCGCCCGGAATGGCGTGCCCGTTGAATTGCCACTGGTAAACGACACCGGGGTCGGGTGCGGTGATCAGCTTCAAGGTGGTGCTTTCCCCGGGACACAAGGCGATGAATGCCGGGGTGACATAAGAAAACCTGACCGGGTCGGAGATGATGCCATTGACGCTGACCGAGACCTCATAGAGTTGGGGGATCAAACCCGCGGGCAGCGTGAAGTCCGCCGTCTCGGGTGCGTATCCGGGCATCACGCCCGTGCTGCTCCAGTTGTAGGTCCGGCCGTAATCCACGTGTCCGGTGAGCGGATCCGTGAACCGGATGATCGGGTAATTGCTGTCCATCTGGGCGTCGTCCCCGAAGGCGGCCCCTTCCGAGATGCCGCTGAACCCGGTGCCCGTCAGATGAAACGACCCATCCGGGTTGGGTGTGATGCTGGAAACATACGGCTTGCCGGCAGCCACCGGGACTCCATCCGAAGGGACATAAACATAGAGCTGGCTGCCAAAGGATGAATAGAACAGGTCGTTTTGCCGGATATGGCAGTAAAGCACACTTCCGTCGGGCAAAACCAGCATGCTGCAGTCTTGGGAGCGGATGTCATCGGTTATGCCGGTGGGGCCGTCAACCCGGGTGAACGCGCCGACCGGTCCGGCGGCGTAGTCGTATTCATAGAAACTGGTGGGCGTGGTGAACTGGGGTTGCCCATCATTGCCGAGCGTGGACAAAGGGGGGCCGGAAACCGCGCAAAGTATCTTCCCGTTGGGCATCATGGCGGCGGGCGCGTCCGCAGCAACCTGCCCGCCGGGAATATCGGGCCCGATCACCCAGGAACCTGGGTTCGTGTCGCCCGATGGGGTGTAAATCGCGGTCTTTCCGCTGCCGCCCAGGAAGAATGCCCTCCCGTTTGGCAACAGAAAGGCCGGCCCCGTTTCACTGACAAATCCCCCCGGAAGACCGGCCCACAGGCTGACCGGGGCAATCGAGTCCGGGATCCATTGATCCAGGGCCGGAATGTAGCGCTCGGTGGTGTTGGTGCCTTTATCAACCGTCAAAACACTGCGGTCGGGCAGCTTCACCCAACTGGTCTCAGCCTGACGGACGCGCGTGGGCCCGCCATTGGTCCAGGAATTGGCCTTTGGATTATAAATCAAGGTGCCGTTGGCGGTGGCCGGGGCGACGGGGGCGATCAACACTCTTCCGTCCGGCAAAAGGGTCGAATTGCAGTCAATGAAGCCCTGGGCCTGGGGTGGGCTGAGCCCGGGTGCATTCTTGGTTCCATCGATGAGTGAACTCGGGGGATTGACCAAGGCCCAGAAGTTGCCTTTCGGATCGTATATTTCGGCACTGGCGTTGCCCGCCCCTCCCACCGGATGCTCCCCTCCAATCACCAGGACGCGACCATCCGGCAGCACTTGCGACCCGAAGGCGTGCCGTTCGTAGTGCATCGACGCGATCCGGCTCCACTCGCCATTGACGTAGTGCCCGTTGGGGTCGGGGCTGAGTCGGTACCAGTCGGTGCCGACACCGACTGAGAGGGAGGTCGGGAAATTGAGGGCCATCACCGTGCCATCGGAGAGCAGCAGCATGAATCCGACAGAATCCGGCGCGCTGAACCCGCACTGGAGCCAGTTCCCGTTGGCAAAGACCCCGCTGGAAGGGAGCAGGGCCAGGATCAGGAGCCAGAGCCTGGGGCCATGTGGGAGGAGAGTCGCCATCGACTTCCGCACCCTGGCCCAACGGACCAACAGGCGAAGCCGATGGTGCAGAGCGGCGGACGGTGAGCGGAGCCATCCAGGATTCAGATCCTCATTCATACAGAATCTTTCAAATGCGAGCCCTGCGTTGCCTCAGGACCGTTTCCGCGATCGTGCCCAGCCACTTTCGGCCGGCACCCTCGTTGGATGTATCCTTGGGATGGGGTATCGGCAGGTCCTCCGAGGCGGCTTTTTGGGCCTTGCTGCGATGGGTCGGCTTGGTCGATCGTTCGACCTGTCTTCCATCCCGGTCAGTGTGGCAGGCGGTCCAGAACTGTGACTTGGGAGGTTTCCAGTCGGGTTCACCGGTCTTTGTTCAGTTTCGTCCGCCCCTGCCCGGTGGGAACAAAAGTGAGAACAGGCAAAGCCCCATGAATCGAGATCTGCCAGGAAATAATAGCGAAAACACGGGAGTTTCCGATGGGTCATCGAACCCCCTGTTCGATTCGCTCGTGGAGTTGATCCGCCGCACCTCCGCGGAGATCCCGGACGATGTCCGGAATGCCTTGGTTGCCGCCCTGGAATCCGAGAAGAAGGGCACGATTGCCGCCAGCGCCCTCACCATCATCGAACGCAACATCGAACTCGCCCGGCAGAAATCCCAGCCGATCTGCCAGGACACCGGCACCATCATCTTCTATGTCACCGGACCGGTTGGACAGGACCAGGTCACTTTCGAGGAAACCGCCCGTGAAGCGGTCCGTTTCGCCACCAAGAAAGGGTATCTCCGGCAGAATTCGGTCGATTCCATCACGGGCGTGAATGACGGCACCAATGTCGGACCGGGCGCGCCGACGATCCATTTCCACCAGCACCGTTCCCCCACGGTCGAAGTGCGTCTGATCCTCAAGGGCGGTGGCTGCGAAAATGTCGGGGCCCAATATTCGTTGCCGATCGAGAAACTCCACGCGATGCGGGACCTGGACGGCTGTCGGCGCGTGATCCTGGATGCCGTCCTCCAGGCCCAGGGCAAGGGTTGCGGCCCGGGCATTCTGGGCGTGTGCATCGGCGGCGATCGCGCCTCCGGCTACGAACTCAGCAAGCAACAATTCCTCCGTCGTCTGGACGATCGAAATCCCGAGGCCCGATTGGACGCGTTGGAGCAGGACGTGCTGAAGACGGCCAATGAACTGGGGATCGGGCCCATGGGCTTCGGGGGTCGTACCACGCTGCTCGGGGTGAAGATCTGCGCGGCGAACCGCGTCCCCGCCTCGTATTTCGTGTCGGTCAGTTACATGTGCTGGGCGTACCGTCGGCAGGGCGTGACCCTCGACGCCTCCCAAGCCATTGCCGGCTGGCTTTTCTGATCCTCCCACCACGCCCCTTTCCGTCGTTTTCATCCCATTTCCGCCATGATTCCGCTCCAAGCCCCGTTCACTGAGGACAAGATCCGCGCCCTGCATGTCGGTGATGAAGTCCTGATCTCCGGCGTTGTTTTCACCGGACGCGACGCCGTCCACAAGTACCTGCACGAAGGCGGCGCGTTGCCACCCGGGGTCAACCTGCGGGATGGGATCCTTTACCATTGTGGACCCGTCGTTTTGAAGGATGAGCGGGGGGAGTGGAAAGTCACGGCGGCCGGTCCGACCACCTCAATCCGGGAGGAACCTTATCAGGGGCAGATCATCGGTGCGTTCGGGGTGCGTGGGGTGATTGGCAAAGGAGGCATGGGCGAAAGGACTTTGGCGGCCTGTCGCGAGCATGGGTGTGTGTATCTGCATGCGATCGGGGGGGCGGCCCAGGTGCTGGCCGAGTGCGTGAAAAAGGTGCGCGGGGTCTATCTGCTGGAGGAGTTTGGGTCCCCGGAGGCAATCTGGGAGCTGGAAGTGAAGGATTTCCCGGTGGTGGTGACGATGGACGCCCACGGGCAGAGCCTCCACCGGGAAGTGAGGGAAGCGAGCGAAGCCGCCCTGCGCGAACGCCTTTGAGCGGGGTCGTCGGGCGGGGAGGTTCTTCACGCCAGGGGCGAGGGGCAACGCCAGGAAGAGCCGGACCGGCTCCATTTGCAGATCTCTTGGCGACCTTGGCGACCTTGGCGACCTTGGTGACCTTGGTGACCTTGGTGACCTTGATCTCCTCGACGTCGATCCCGAACAGCTCTGACAGGCTGGCGTCGTCGCCGAGTCGCCGCTCAGCCGCGACCGTGGCGGCGGTGAGCGCGCCACCGCGTGCGGCGTGTGCCACGAGCTCGGCCTGGTCGACCTGGCGGAGCGTGAAGAACAGCTCGGGCTCGGCGTCGAGGCGCGCGCCCACGCCGTAGAGCGTGGCTGCGACGTGCTTGCACATCTCCGCCCAGTCAGGGCACGAGCACTCGAGCGTGATCTCCTTGGGCGACGGGAACAGACCCTCCCTGGGGCGCGCCAGCACCTCCATCACGGGCGCCGAGAGCTGCCCGCGCAGCAGGTCCACCAGCGAGCCCACACGGCCGGCGCACT
>JANYCC010000476.1 GCA_025360495.1 Verrucomicrobiota bacterium
CTTCACGTCGCGGGATCCCCTTCGCAACGATGGATGATTTTCGACAGCGGACACACGGCCTATCTGGGCGACCCGCATTTTGATGTGAACCGGTGGGATTTCAGCAATTGGATCTGAGGGAAAGGACGTTCACCTATGCCACTAAAGACCGCCAACCCGGGAGAATTGATCCGGGCCGCTGACTGGAATGAGTTGGTCGCCGCACATAATGCCCTCGCCGCATTGGTGGCCGACCTGAGCAACGGCGGCCCCAACAGTCCGCCCCGCATTGTCCAGGTCCTGCCTTCGGGCATCGTGACGGCCGGCGATCAGATCCGCATATTTGGCAGCAACTTCGGCTTCAGCCAGGGGGCTCACGGGGTCTTTTTTGGCAACACCCGGGCCACGATGTTCCTGGGTGGTTCTTCGGACACCCTCCTGATCGTCCAGATTCCCGACCCCGTCGCGGACGCGACCGCTGCGGGCACCCCCCTGACGATGACCGTGAGCAACCTCCATGGGTTCACGACCTCGGTGATCACGATCAAGTCCAGACCGGTGGTGACGACAGGACAGATCCAGTTCTCCTATAAGGGCTCGCGCCCGGCCACCCCGGCTCAAAACGGCTCGGTGTTTTACGATTTCGAGCTCAAGTCGCTGGCCAGTCAGGATCTGGTCGTCACCCTCACTCCCACCATCCAGGTCATCCCCCCGTTGCCCGCAGGCGTGCCCGATCCGGGATTGCCCGCCCTGCTGGCGGTCCTCGATTCCGACGCAACGGTCAAGTTGGACGGTCGGATCAGCTTGCCTGAAGGCACCACCAAGACGGTCAGTCTTCGGCTGAATCTCCCCAACAACGTCAATGGTGTCCGATACTCGTTCGCCGTCACCGCCCAGGCGCCCGGCGTGTCGTCGGTGGTGGAGGCGCTGCCGGATCAGGAAGTGGGCCAGGCCGGGGAACAGCCGGATCCCACGATCGTGAATTTCGATTTCTCATCCTTTGTGGCCGGATCGGGCACCTTCGCCCCGGACGCGGTCGTGGGCAGTGGCTTGGACGGCGCGCTGAGCATCCCCCGGGGAACGACGGCGACCATCGACGTGGGGGCGACCTTCCTGGCCGTCGGGCCGACGATCAATAATTATATGATAACGGCCGCGATGGATGCCCCGGCCAACGGTTGGTCCGTGGCGGTGGATCCGGTGATCCAGAATCCCCTGCCTGCGGGAACCGGGGCCGTCTCGGTGTTCTTCGACCTGGTGGCCCCGTCCACCGCCGCCACGGCGATCGTGCGGTTGACCCTGACGCGCCAAGGCGTGAGCAGTGGCAACAGGAAGACAGTGGCTTACCGACTGCAATCAACCTGACCTCATTCTGCCTGAAAGGAGCACCACAACATGCCGACCTATTGCATCCCGCCGCTGACCGGAGTTCCCGGATTCCCCGCCAGTGATTTCGACTGGTGGACGCCCACGCCCCCTCCCTCGCCCCCAGGGTTGCGCTATTCGGCGGAAAACCCGAATTGGCTGGGTTCCTTCAGCATCTCCGAGGGGGATGGCGCGACCAAACAGCTGGAATTCCGAGCACTTCGGGGCACCTTGGGGGGCAAGGACTATCTCTTCCTGTCCTGGGCGATCCGGGTATCCGCACTCAACACCGGCATCGACCGGCTGAATCTGATTTTGGGCGATGGGACCAATTATGTCGCGCTCCAAGTGCGGTTGGCATCGGCATCCAGCACGGCTGCGGGAACCCAGGACAATGGGATCTTCACCTATAGGATGCACAATTGCAGTGTCGCGGCCGGGGCGATATCAGCGGTGAATCCGGCCATCGCAACGGACGCCGCCAATCTGGAGGCGACCGGGCGTCTGTGGGTGGACTGGACGAATCCGGAGCGCCAACTCCAGGTCAAATGGGCCTTCCAGGTGGCCATCCCATTGGGCCTGGCCTGGGGACCCAGCCCGCTTAATCTCCCCACATCGGGGGCCCTGAAACTGTGGTATGAGGTGACCGCTTCGGTGCCCATGGGCGCGGGCACGGTGCTTTACCAGGTGCCGACGACGCCGGCGGCCATCCACACCTCCGGAATCCTGGAAATTGTCCCAGCCGGCTTGTTGACCACCCACATGCTGGACCTTAGCACGGGCGGGGGCGCCTGCACCGATGGCGTCCGGATGGACTGGGGCGGCGTCGGCGTTCGCAATGTCGCCGCGGGCGATCCTGCCCGGCCCGACACCACCACCATCCGCCTGGATCTCGGGCAGGATTATCCGCCCAATCTGGCCGTCAACCCGGCGACCCTCTATAACGAGTCCCAAACCCCGAACGTGGCCGCGAGCAAGTTTCAAAACCAGTTCTTCGCCACGCCGACGTTTCCCGCCGGCCTCACCACGGCGCAAAAAGAGGCCGTCCGCGCCCGGTTCAGCCTGGGCAACTGGGGCTCCCAAGTCAGCATTCCGACCGCCAGTTCCTGGAGGCCGGTTCCCGGGGGCGAGGATGTTGCCTATCAATCCGGGGCCGGCGAATCGAGGTTCATCTGGCCCTTGCCGGCAGGGGGCGGTGCCGATGCCTTCACCACCACCCTGGTGCGCAACATCAACAAGTTTCTCAATGCGGTGGGCCAGGGCAACCCGCTCCCGGCGAGTGCGCAGAACCCGCATCAATGCATGCTGGTTGAACTCCGGAGCACCGATCCCACCGTCATCTTCACCAGCAACAGTGTCTATGCCAACATGAACGTGGCCCGGGCATCTGTCTTCCGACGGTTCGCAGAGATCAGCGTCGTGGGCCTGGCCCCGGTCGGAGGTCCGCTGCGGGATGTCTATCTTTATGTCCAGAAATTCAATATGCCGACTGTGGTCGTGCCGGGGGATGGGGGCCGCCCGAATCCCGATCTGCGCGGAGGCCCGGGTGCCGTGGGTGGGGGCGCCCGCCCGCCGGGCACGATCGACGAGGTGGCGGCCAAGGTCCCGACTTATGTCGTGCATTGTTATCATGACACGGGCGAGACGATGACCCTTGAGAACGGCACGAAGATCCCCATCCTGCATCCTCAAACCTCTTTCGGCTATTTCGCCCTTCATTCAGGAGCCCTCCATGGTTGGGAGACCCGCATTTACGGAGCCGAAAAGCTGGCGGCCGACCTTTATCGGATCCGGGTCCCCCATCACGGCTCCGTCTATGTCGAGACCGCCATTCAGGCCCGGGAGTCGGCAAATGAGGCGTCCCTTCCGCCCGACACCAACCCGGGTGGGTGCCTGGGCTGGCTCGTCGCCCTCATCCGCGCAATCAAGCGTTTGCTGGGGCTGTCTTAGCAAACCCGGCGGCACACCATGGAGCCGGTCCTGGTCATTTCCAAACTGCGACTTCGGGCGCAGGTGGCCGACCCATGGGCTGCACGAAGGCATTGCGAGCAGGCTCTGGCAGGGGTCGATCCCCGGAAGGTCCTGTCCGGGCGCTCATCTCTCTTGTGCATCCGCCGATTGACAGACCCGCTGCCAAGACGATTGAAACTCTCCGGGTCTGACCCGCGCGTGCCACCCGAGTGGGAGACCGCGTTGGATCGCAGATTAGAGACGTTGGCGGCCGGCGCTCATCGACCCGCACTGGGCCCGGTCCCGGAGAGTGCCGAGGCGGTGCTGTTCGCAGACCGGGCGGAGTTTCTCGCCTGCCTCGCATTGGATTGGCTTCAGGCGGGGCTCCCGCAACGCTGGTGGTGGCGGGCTTTGTCCCGCACCCAAGGCCTCACAGACCTGGTTCAGGAGTCGTGGTCTGCCCAGCCCACGGTCGTGCCGACTGCCGTGGCCCGATTATATATGACCGGGTGCGCCAGGGAGTTCCTGGGTGCGCTTCCCAGTCAGTGGGTCGAGGCGGTGGCAACCCGGGTGGCACGCACCTTTGATGTGGTCCGGCCCATGGAAGCGTTGCGGGATGCCGGGCGAGCCCGCCGCAGCAGGGATCAACCCCTCGGAAGCGCTTCCGACCGGGTTCAAATAGTGGACGGGAGTTCTCCGGAAAAGGCCGGTTGCGACCGGCCGATCGGGCCTCCTCCCTGGACGCCTTGGGTCTCCGGCCCTGCCAGTGGATCTGCGGAGGTCGAGGCCGTTTTGATCACCAGTGTCCTCCTCGAACGTGCACCGGCCGTGCTGCGTTCAACCCGATTCGTCGATGCCGTCATGGATTGGACCAAGGACGCGGCGGGAGCGCCGAAGGGGAACTGTCCGACGGAGTCGATGACCTCGCAAAGGGCCCGTCCGATCAGGGTGCCCGACACCCTGGAATTCACTGTCCCGGAATTCGCTGCAGACCCGTCTGGCCTGCGCTCCGAAGCCGCCCCCGCGTCGCTTACGGTGGATCACGACCCGTCCCACAACCGATCGGTCCCGGAGGCTGTCAGGGTGCGCCCCGCCGGGGTGAAAGGGGATTCAGAATGCACGTTGGGCAAGCCGGTCGGGCCCCTCTCATCCTTGCCTATCCCGGCGTTGGAGCAGCCTGATGCCAACGAGGGAGAAGCCCGCCCGGCGACACCCCCGTATCCCTTGGTTTCCACCCCGGAGATTCCGTGCCTTGGCACGTCAGCCGTGGATCCGGCGCCCGCGGTCACACTGACCGGATGGGGCGGGGTGTTCTATCTCATCAACGTGGCGCTTGCGCTGGAATTATATGGAGACTTCACCCAACCGCGCTCCCCCGGTCTGGCCTTGCCGCTCTGGGATTTCCTCGCGCTCGTCGGCCGGCGCCTGGTTGGGGATCCGTTGGTGGCCGATCCCTTGTGGCGGTGGTTGGCGCGATTGTCCGGCCGGGATCCGTCCGAATCCCCGGGCCTTCATTTTGATCCGCCTGGGACCCCGCCGCCGACGGCTGACCCAAGGGGGCAGGGGGGGGCTGATGCCGCGGAATCGGCCCACGGGGAAGCGTTGAACCGTTGGTTGGACCAGTTGATGCCGTGTCTCGAAACCCGCGTGCGACGTGCGCTGGGGGAAGAGTGTGGAGCCGATTGGCACTCCATGGTGCTTCGGCAGTCGGCGCGGATCGAAACCACCTCCGAACGCGTCGATGTCCATTTTTCATTGGAGGATCATCCGGTCGCACTGCGTCGGGCCGGGCTTGATCGCAATCCCGGATGGATCCCTGCCGCGGGTCGGATCGTGACGTTCCATTATGACTGATGTGGGACATCCCGTGATCGCCCGTTGGTTCGACGACCAACCGCGGACTGCGTCATCGCATTTTCATCTGTGTCATTATGGAACCGTTTTGGGCGTTCTAAACCACGCAGCCGTGGTCTATGGATCCTTTTCCCAAGCTGTCGAACAGTTTCCATTTCTCACCGGCTATAACAATGAGCTGGCCACGTGTGTGGAAGGCTTGGATGGCCCGCAAGCCTTCACCCAATGGTGGTCGACGCTGGGAATCTGGGAACGAAGGATCGCCACCCATCTGCCGTTGCGATCCCTGTCCGATGCCACGGGTTTGGATCGGACGGAACTGTGCGGCCTCCTGACGCTCGGATTGGTCGAGGAAGACTCACGTTTTGGCGCCCTGCTGGAGGCATTGCAGGGATTGCCGGGCGTGCGCCGGCCGACGCTGGGATTCCTGCGCCGTTGCTGGCAGGAGGTGGTTTCCCCCGATCGCATCGCCACACTCGTGGCTTCCTGGCGCGACTGCGGGTTGGTGCAGGCGGGGACGGGCGACGGACCGCGGATGGACCAGTCCCTGCAGGTGGCGCATTCGCTGTGGGACGCCTTGCGCGGCACCCCCGATGCCCCCACGCCGGAATGGGCCCGTCCCGTGCCGGTATCCGGATTACCGGAGCTGGGGGAGCTGGTCCTGCCGGCGAATGTCAGGGCCGGGCTCACCGCGTTTCCCCGCCTGTGGAAGGAGGGCGCCCTAAGGGTCGTGGTGCTTCGCGGACCGCATCACAATGGTCGGCGGACCACCTTGGCGGCGGTGGCGCGCAGTCTGGGACGGGAACTCTTGGAATTTCAGGGATTGGATCGTCCGGAGGATCCACGGTGGAGGGAGGCGGGTCAGTTGGCATTGTTGCGTCACTCTTTTCCGGTGATCGCGCTGGATCCCGTCCCGGGCGAGGTGGCGCGGTTGCCCGAGTGCTGGCCGGATGCGGTTCCACTTGGCGTCGTGGTGGGTCCGAACGTGGCGCTGACCGGAAGCCTGGCCGCCGAAGCCATGGCGTTGCCGCTGCCCAGGCCGGATTACGCGACGCGTTGTGAGCATTGGCGGCGGGAACTCGCACCGGACGAGGCGGGCCTGGTCCCGGTGGCCGGTGAACGCTTCCGCCTGACCAAGGGCAATCTCTGCACTGCAGCCCGTCTGGCGCATTCCCACGCGGCGTTGGCCGGTCGCCGGCGCCGCGAACTTCCGGATCTCGTCGCGGCAACGCGAAGTCTGAACCAACGCACCCTGGATGCCCTGGCCCGGCGGATCCCGGTTCGGGACGACCTCGGCCGTCTGTGCGCCAGCGAGTTGACCCTGCAGGAATTATGTCATCTCGAACAACGGTGCCGGCATCGCGAACGTCTGCCCGCCCTGTTGGACGGAACGCCCGGCGGATCGCCGAATGCCGGCGTCCGCAGCCTGTTCACGGGCCCGAGCGGAACCGGCAAGACCCTGGCGGCACGATTGCTCGCGGGCACCCTGGGAAAGGAACTCTATCAGCTCGACCTTTCCGCGGTCGTCAACAAGTACATCGGTGAGACGGAAAAGAACCTGAACCGGATCTTCGATCTCGCCGAGGAGTTGGATGTGATCCTGTTGTTGGACGAAGGGGATGCCTTGCTGACCCGGCGCACGGACGTCCAGTCGTCCAATGATCGCTATGCCAATCTCGAGACCAATTTCCTGCTCCAACGGCTCGAGAGCTTCGATGGCATCGTGATCATCACCACCAATGCACGCGGTCGGATTGATCCGGCCTTTGAGCGTCGCATGGACATCGTGGTGGAGTTTCATGTGCCCGATGCCCGCGAGCGCTGGCAGTTGTGGAATCTGCATCTGCCCCCGGGCCGGGTCATCGATGACGAGTCGTTGGGGGAGATCGCGACGCGCTGCGAGTTGACGGGTGGACAGATCCGCAATGCGGTGGTGCATGCGTCGCTCATGGCCTTGGACAACGGGGGCCAGGTGACCGGTGAGATTCTGGAAGCCGCGGTGCGTCGGGAATACCTCAAACACGGCGCATTGTGTCCGTTGATGAGTGCGGCCGCGCGGGTGTGAAGCCACGGGATCCGGGCCGCGCGTGGCACTACGGCTACTCATCCAGGAAAATGAACCGCGGATGACACGGATAACACGGATACAGAAGGGGAGTCTTCCGGGCTCATCCGCGTCATCCGTGTCATCCGTGGTTCATTGACGAAACCGCCCGCGATGTCCGCCCCAGCCCGAGCTCCCGCACCGGCACCGAATGCGCCGACCGCCACGCATTCGTCGACGGCCGTTGCGCGCCCGACGTCATCGGGAACCCTTGCTTCACGAATCCTCCGTTCCGCCGAGGCGGTGCCCTTCACGCCGGGGGCCGGGGCGAACGGGATGCGGATTCAGACGGCATCCCTGGAGGTGTCTTCACCCCACGATCCCGCCGAACGGGAGGCATCGGCCACGGCCCGGCAGATCACCCGCATGCCGATCCCGGACGGCTCGATCGGATACGTGAGAACCGGCAGTGGCGGAGTGTTCCGGCAATTGGCCGACCCGGATGTCGGGGTGAGCGAACCGGCCCGCAAGGATCCTCCCCGCATCAGCCGGTTCGGGACCTCCCGGTGGTCCGCACAACGGGCTGCCGACGGTCCGGAAGGCAGCCCCGGCACGTCCCGTGCGGTCGATCCGCGGGTCGCCTCGCAGATCCAAGGCAGCCTCGCCGGAGGCTCGCCCCTGCCGATGGGCACGCGGCGTTTCATGGAGCCGCGTTTCCGTGCTGATTTCCGAAATGTCCGGATTCATACGGGTGGCCAGGCGGCGGTGCTGAACCGGCGGTTGAATGCGAATGCGTTCGCGGTCGGAAACAATGTCTTCTTTGGCGAGGGCAAATTCCGTCCCGAGACCCCGGACGGCAAAGAACTCATCGCGCACGAACTCACGCATACCGTGCAACAGGGCGGTGCGCCCCGGGTCCCGTCGGTGCGGCGCAGTGAGGATGTCGGCATCGTGCAGCGTACCCCGCCGCAGGTTCAGCGGGAGGAATCGGGCAGTGAAGGGGGGGTGCTCGGTTACTTTGCGGACAAAGCCAATCTGATACCCGGGTTCCGGATGTTCACGATCGTGTTGGGGGTGAACCCGATCAACATGAGCCCGGTGGCCCGGAGTGCCGCCAACATACTCCGGGCCCTGATTGAGATCCTGCCGATGGGCGGCCTGATCACCCAGGCGCTCGACAGTTCGGGCGTCTTTGAAAAGGCGAGTGCCTTTGTTGAGAAACAACTGGCGAGCCTGGCCATCACCGGGTCGGTGATCAAACAGGCGGTCAAGGATTTCATTGCCGGATTCAGCCTTTGGGACCTGGCGCGTCCCGGCAAACTGTGGGAGCGCGCCCAGCGGATCTTCACCGAGCCCATCGACCGCATCATCAGTTTCGCCACGGGCCTGGTGGGAGGCATAGTCGATCTGGTCAAGGACGCCATTCTCAAGCCCATAGCGAAGCTGGCCGAGGGCACCAATGGCTATGCGTTGCTGAAGGCCGTGATGGGCAAGGATCCCATCACCGGCGAACCGGTCCCGCAGACGGCGGAGGGGATCATCGGGCCGTTCATGAATCTCATCGGCCAGGGTGAGATCTGGGAAAACATGAAGAAGGCCAACGCCATTCCGCGCGCCTTTGCATGGTTCAAAATGGCGCTCGGAGAATTGTTGGGTTTTGTCAACGAGATTCCGGGTCTGTTTCTCAGTGCCTTAAAGTCGCTGCAGTTGGTGGACATCATCCTCATTCCGCTCGCCTTCGGAAAACTCGTGAAGGTCTTCGGAAGTTTTCTGGTGCGGTTCACCAGTTGGGCCGGGAGCACGATTTGGGCTCTGTTGGAGATCATCTTCGCCGTCTTCGCGCCCGGCGTGATGCCTTACATTGCGAAAGCCAAGGCCGCTTTCAAAACCATTCTGAAAGACCCGATCGCTTTTGTGGGCAATTTGGTGCGGGCGGGAAAACTGGGGTTCCAGATGTTCGCCTCGAACATCGTGGCGCACCTGAAGAATGCGCTGATCAAGTGGCTTACCGGACCGTTGGGCGAGGCCGGAGTCTACATCCCGAAATCCTTCGATCTGATGGAGATCGTCAAGTTGGTGCTGTCAGTGTTGGGTCTCACCTGGCAGAACATCCGGTCCAAGTTGGTGAAGTTCATTCCCGATCCGGTGCTGACCGTGTTGGAGAAAACCGCCGGCATCCTGGTCACCTTGGTGAAAGACGGTCCAGTTGCCGCTTGGGAACAGATAAAAACCGAGTTGGACGAGATGAAATCCCAACTGATCTCCCAAGTCACCCAAATGATCACGGTCGAGGTGGTGAAGGCCGCCGTCTTGAAGTTGGTGAGCATGCTGAACCCGGCCGGTGCGTTCTTACAGGCGATCCTCGCCATTTACAGCACCGTCACTTTCTTCATCGAGAAGATCAACCAGATCGCGGCCGTCGTCGCCTCCTTCATTGATTCCATATCCGCGATTGCCGCCGGCCAGGTCGACCCTGCCGCCAAGAAAGTGGAGCAGACCATGGCCAATTCGCTGACGGTGATCATTGCGTTCTTGGCCAAGATCGCGCGTCTGGGGAACATTCCGGAGAAATTGGTTGGAATTGTTAAGAAAATCCGGGCGGTGATCGACAAGGGATTGGAAAAGATTGCGGGGTGGCTGCAGGGTTTGTTGAAGAAATTGGTCGGAGCCGCCAAGGCCGCAGCCCGTCGATTACTGAACTGGTGGACGAAGAAGGTGACAGTCAGCGGGGGCGATGAGCAGCATTCCCTCACTTTCGCGGGGAGCGACAAGAGCGCGACATTGGTGTTGCGATCGGCCCCGGAGCTTCCCTCGGCCTTCCTTGCCGGGGCGGCCAAGAAGCGCAGTGTTAGGGACGGCGACAGCGCCGGGCCCATCGGGACCGCCGAGACGCAGGAAAAGGCCATCGACAAGACCCAGACCGATCTCAGGAAGTTCGACGAGAATGATGCCAAGGCCGCGTCAGGCAAGGCGGCCACCGAAGCGGATGCGCTCATGAAGGTCCTGGACGGGCAACTCGGCACGCTCGGCGGACATATCGGCACGACTCTCACCGTCTGGGGGGTGAGGGATGGCGAGACGAAGCCGTTTCCGGTTCCTCGCGGCAGTTTCACCCTCAAGCAAAAACGCAAAATTGCCGCCCAGCACAAGGACAAGAGCGAATTGCGGCCCAATGTCGACAATGAATTGGTCAATCTCCAAAAGGGGCTCGCCCGGAGGCATGTCGTGTCATCCGCCGACATGGCCGAACATTATAGCACCGTCCTGGTGAAGAAGAAGTGGTCGGAAGCCAAACTGCTACTCGAGCAGCGCGGGTCGATTAGCGAGTCCCACACTCCGGTCAAGACACCTTTGAACCAGGACGCCATCAAAGAGGCGGCGAATCAGAGATATGCCAGATTCTTCGGCTATGCGAAGAACCTGTTCATCGGCGACAGCAAGGAAAACAGCTCAATCCAGCAGCATTTGGACGATGGCAACCCCGATCTGGCGGGCAAACTCCTGGTGGACCACGTCCGCCGAATCAAGCGCGCGTGGGCGATTGATGGCTCCTTCACGGAAACCCCGGTCAGATGAGGCCCGCCCCGAAGGTCCTGGTCATGAAAGAGAACGTTTCGCGCGCCCTGACCACTCTGGACCGGGTGCTGATGGAGATCGGTTGGGCGTCGGGTTCGGATGGGTCAAGGACCTGCCATCGGATCGATCTTGGTCCGCCTCGCGTCCCGGTCTCGGACGTGCTTGTCGCCATCCATCCCGAGGCCGAGTGCCTGCTCTTTCTGGCAAACTTTGCCCCGGCGGTCACGACGTCCCGGCGCGACGAAGTCGCGCGATTCCTAAACGGTGTGAACTGGGATCTCCTGATTGGAAATTTTGAAATGAACCCTGCCGATGGTTCAGTCCGATTCAGGACCACTTTTGACTTCAGTGATGGCGAACTGCAGGACCGATCCATCCGTCATGCGATCCTCACCTCCATGGAGGTTGTCGAAGCCCATGCCGACCTGCTGATGGGCGCGATAGACATCGTGGGTCGGGAGTAGTGTCAGCGAGCCCTGTTGCGGAGGTCTTGGTCGGTCTTTATCCCATGTCAGAACCAATGTCTTTGGATGATCCCACCGGTATATGCATCTCGACACCATCGCAGACATCGACAGCACCGTCGGCTATGGGCAGTTGGGCCGCCTGGGCCACTTGGGCTATGAGGACAGGCCGGTCACGGTGTGCGGCAGGCGGTTTTCCCACGCGCTGAGCGCCCATGCCCCTTCGCGATTGAGAATACCTTTGGATGGGCGCTTCAAGGTTTTCTCAACCGGAGCCGCCCTGACCGACGAGGTTCCAGAAGGCGTGACCTGGGCCGATTTCCTGGTGCGCGTGGACGGGCGGTTGGCCGCGGCCGTCAACCATGTCCGACGCGGCGAACCGGCCCGCCCGATCGCCGTTTCGGTCGGGGGCGCGCGCGAACTCCTCTTGGAGGTGGAAACGTCCCGCTGGGAGCATTGCCATTCGGTATGGCTTGAACCCGTGCTTCAGGAAGAGGGGGTGGCATCCGGCGGGCAGACGATCGTCGATCCCCTTCGCCGGGCCGAGATCGACGTGGTGACACCGTTGCCCCGGGCCGAGTGTTGCGTGGCCACGGTGGTGTCGGCGGGTTTCGAAGGCCTCCTCGGACAGATGCTCGCGTCCCTGGCGCGACACGGCGGATGCCCGGACGCCCTGGTGGTCGTGTTCACAGTGGACGGCGGGGCGGAGTGCGAACGGATCGCGCAGGCTTATGGCGCCCATCTGGTGCGTTGCCATCGCCGGGCGGCCATCAACTCGATGATCAAGTCGGTCCTTTATTCCGTCGCCCGCGTGATCGACGCGCGAAAGTTCCTCTGTCTCGACGCCGACATGCTGGTGTTGGGCGGGTTGGACCCCGTCTGGTCGGCGCTGGAGGTGGCGCCCCAGGGGAGCCTGCTGGCGTGCCGCGAAGCCAACGGTCACGGCCTGCGCAACCTGGATCACGCCATCCATGCCGTGTATGGCGGACGACCGGAGGACATTCATCGGATCGCCAACGGTGCCCGCGGGGAGGGTCGGTTTGAATTGACGGTCAATGACGGGCTTTTCGCCGGCGACCGGACCGGCCTGCTGGCATTGGACGGTTTGTTGCGGCAATGGACGGGGGCCCCGGGCTGGATCGATGAACGGCGGGATATCTGGTGGCGGAACCAGTTCATTTTCAATCTGGCGATCGCCCGGTTGCAATGCGGCGTGGAATTGGATCCGGTGTTCAACATCCAGTTGAATTCCCAGGAGGTCGAATGGGGGGAAACGCCGGGTCGGGGGCCCGAGGCGCGATGGAATGGGCATCCGGTCCGCGTCCTCCATTTCAACGGGAACGGCCGGCAGAAGTATCTGGACTGGCGGATGAGGTGCTTTCAGGAAAACCGGATTCCCAACGGTATCGGGTTGCCGATCGGCGAACCGGCCCGTCCCGCCGTCTGATTCCCCGGCTAAGCCCTCCCAAAATGTCACGGCACCAATCCCCACCCATCCAAGAACCTCGCCGCCGTTGGCTGGCGGAGATGCCCATCGTCGTGGGACACATCGGGTATGGTGCCTTGGGATCGGACGGGCATCTGGGGTATGAGAACCAGCGGGTCCGGGTCCGGGGACGCGAGTATCTTCATGCCCTCAGTGCCCACGGACCTTCCGAAATCAGGATCCGGTTGGCGCCGGGCACGGGTTGGTTCCGTTGCGAAGCCGCGATCAATGACGATGTGGTCGGCCGTCCGGGCTCGGCTGATTTCCTCGTGCTGGCGGACGACCGGGTGGTCGGGGTGGCGGTCCGGGTGGGCGCCGGAGAGGTGCCCCGTCCCATCGAAGTCCGGTTGCAGGGTGTCCAACAACTGCGGTTGCGGGTCGAAGCCGCCCAACGGAATTTCTGTCACTCGGTCTGGCTGGATCCCACGTGGGAGGAGTCGGACCCGGGCCCGATCCAAGGCTGGCGGGACGCCTTGGGTCGGGTGGAAGTGGCGTCGGCTGAGGGCTTGGAGCCGACCGGGGAAGCCATCGTGACCGTAGTGTCTCCCGGTTATGATCGATGGCTGGACCAGATGCTCGGATCGCTGGCAGTCCATGGACGGTGTGCGGCAGCCACACGTTATGTGTTCGCGATCGAACCCGACCGTGCCTGTGAAGCGGTGATCCAACGCCACCGGTCCGTGGCGATCCGATGCCGCCGCGTGGGACCGCTCAACGCCGGGGTCAAGGCCGTCCTCTATTCCGCGGCCTCATTGATCGAAGCCGACCGATATCTGTGCCTGGATGCCGACACGCTGGTGCTGGGCGGATTGGGGCCGGTGTTTGACAGTCTCAAGGCGTTGCCATCGGACCGCATCCTTGTGGCGCGCGATGCCTTCTTGCGTCCGGGAACCCTGGGCGATCAGTTGATCCGCCATTATGCGGGAAAACCGGGCGATATTGCCCGGATTCTGGGCCGACCGGAGCAGGAGGAGGGTTATCCGCTGGTGGTCAACGACGGGGTGTTTGCGGGGGGACGTCGTGCCCTGCTCGGGGTGGAGAGTCTCCTGCGAAGTTGGACCCAGGCGGTCCCCTGGTTGGATGAAAGGGGGGACCACGGTTGGCGCAATCAATTCCTCTTCAACCTCGCACTTGCCCGGTTGCACTGCGGGGTTGAACTGGACGAGGTGATCAACCTGCAGATGCATATGAATGATGTCACCTGGAGCCGGGACGGGGAGGGCCCTGTGCGGGCGGAGTGGCGGGGCCGCGCCGGGAGAATCCTCCACTTCTGCGGATGGGGCCGCGACAAAGCCACGGATTGGCGGGCCGCCGCGGCGGCCGGACCGAAGCAACCATCCCTGCCATGACGGGCGTGACGATCGGAGTGCGGGTCCACGGGGTGCCCGAAGGACTCGGAGGCACAATCGAGGCCCTTCGATGCAGCACGGCCGGCGTATTTGACTTGGTTCTGTTGCCGGACGGGGCCGATGAAGCCGGAGTCGCGTTGTTCGGCAGCTCGTGCGGTCTCCCGTGTCTGGCGGGTCCCAACGGGGGAGGAGGTGCAGCGGGGTTCAACCGGCTGGCCCAATTCAACGGCTCCCGGTTGATCGTCCTGCTCGAAAGTGGCGCCCGGGTCGGTCCCGGATGGCTC
>JANYCC010000131.1 GCA_025360495.1 Verrucomicrobiota bacterium
CCACCATCGCCGTCGCGGCGACGACCACCATCACCCATCCGTAGTACACCGGCAGGCGGCGGGCGAAGGCGGGCAGCGGGGCCGGGATCGGGACTGCGGTGGTCATCATGCCAGCAGGCGCCGGTAGGCGACGACCCGGTCGGCATCGACCCCGTTGTGACTGAATTCCGGCGCCCGCAATTCCCGACCCATGGCCACGCGCGGGTTCCGGAACTCCATCCGGCTGGATATCGATTTGCTCCCGGAAACATGGATTTCCCGCGCGCCCGTGATGCGGAGGACGCGCTCCACATTGCGTTCGCGGATGCCGCCCCCCGGCATCACCCCGATGCGGTTCCCGGCCCGGCGCACCATTTCAGCGATGACCTCGGCGCCTTCGATCACGCTGGCCTCGCCCCCCGAGGTCAGCACGCGATCGACCCCCAATTCCGCCAGGGCCTCCAGCGCCTCGAAGACATCGCGGGTCATGTCGATGGCGCGATGAAAAGTGACGCTGAGGGGCCGGGCCATCGCGATCAATTCCGCGGTGCGCACCGTGTCGACGGTCCCATTGGGATTCAGGAGGCCGAGGACTACCCCGGAGGCACCCAGCCCTTTGAGGATTCGGAGATCCTGGCGCATGACCTCGAATTCCTCTTCCGAATAACAGAAGTCGCCGCCCCGGGGTCGGATCATGACGTGGAGCGGTAGGGGAACTGTGCGATGCAACGCCGTCACCAGCCCCGCGCTGGGAGTGGTTCCCCCCTCGAAAAGGTTCTGGCACACCTCCAGCCGATCGGCCCCGCCGGTCACGGCGGCCCGGGCGGATTCGACGGATTCGACGAGAACTTCGAGGAGGATGGAACGGGAGGTGTTTGGGGCTGGAATCATGGGTCCTCGGTTATTCGTCACTCGTGACTCGTGACTCGTGACTCGTCATTCGTCATTCGTCATTCGTCATTCCATTCCCTCACTGCACCTTCGGGCCGGCCATTCCGAACTGTTTCACCAGGAACGCGAGTTGATCGCCACGTTCGTCGATGACCTTGGTCGTGGGTTTGCCCGCCCCATGGCCCGCCTTGGCATCGATCCGGATCAAGACCGGATTCGGGCCCAGATGGCATTCCTGCAAACGTGCGGCGAACTTGAAACTGTGGGCCGGCACCACCCGGTCGTCGTGGTCGGCGGTGGTCACCAGGGTGGGGGGATAGCTCACACCGGGACGGAGGTTGTGATAGGGGGAATAGGCGCGAAGAGCCCGGAATTCGCCGGCGTCCTCGCTGGAGCCATAATCACTTTTCCATGCCCAGCCGATGGTGAACTTATGGAAGCGCAGCATGTCCATGACGCCCACCGCGGGAAGACAGGCGCCAAAGAGTTCCGGCCGTTGGGTCAGACATGCACCGACCAGCAAACCGCCATTGGAGCCGCCCTGGATCGCGAGCCGGTGCGGCGAGGTGTACCCATTCCGGATGAGCCATTCGGCCGACGCGATGAAATCGTCAAAGACATTCTGCTTCCGCAGCTTGGTCCCGGCCTGATGCCAGTCCTCGCCATATTCGCCCCCGCCGCGCAGATTGGGCACGGCATAGACACCGCCCATTTCCATCCAGGCCAGGTTGGACACGCTGAACGCGGGCGTGAGCGAGATGTTGAAACCGCCATACCCATATAAAAGCGTGGGGTTGTTGCCGTCGAGCTTCAGCCCCTTGCGATGGGTCACAAACATCGGCAATCGGGTCGAGTCCTTGCTGGTGACCCACACCTGTTTCGTCTCATAGTCATCCGGGTTGAAATCCACCTTCGGCTCCCGCCACAGGGTGCTCCGGCCCGTCGTGAAATCATATCGGTACACCCGTCCGGGCGAGGTGTAACCCATGAATCCATAGAAGGTCTCAGTGTCTTCGCGTCGCCCGCCGAAACCGCCCGCCGAACCGATCCCGGGCAATTCGATCTCGTGCTCGAAGGTCCCGTCGAGACGGAACACCTTCACCTGGCTCCGGGCATCCTTCAGGTAATCGGCCACCAACCGCCCGCCCACGATGTTCGCCGCCGTCAGGGTCGCATCCGCCTGCGGCACCATTTCCCGCCAGTCCGTTCTTCCCGGCCGGCCGGTGTCGATCGCGATGATCCGTCCGCGGGGTGTGGTCAGGTCGGTCTTGAACCAGAACACCGGCCCGTCATTGCCGACGAAGTCATAGCTGGCGTCGAAATCGGTCAGGAGGTCCACCACGGGACCGGCCTGGGCAAGGTCCTGGTAGAACACCCGGTTTTTCGGGTCCGTGCCCTCACTCGCGGTGATGACCAGATAGCGTCCGTCGTCCGTGACCCCGCCTTGGAAACCCCATCGCGGCTTGTCCTGGCGTTCATAGACGACGGGATCCTGGGACTGAGGGGTGCCGAGTTTATGAAAGCAGAGTTTCTGGAACTCGTTCACCCGGGTCATCTTTTCCGACTCCTTGGGCGCATCATAGCGGCTGTAATAAAACCCGCTGCCGTCCTTCCGCCATGAGGTGCCGCTGAATTTGACCCACTCCAGCTTGTCCGGGAGTTCGCGGCCGGTGGTGACTTCCCGGATCCGGATCTCTTTCCAATCGCTGCCGCTCGCCGACACCTGATACGCGGCCAACGTTCCGTCTTCGCTGACGACCGGGCCGCTGATCGACACCGTGCCATCGGCGCTGAGGGTGTTGGGGTCCAGCAGCACGGTGGGCTCGGCATCGAGGGAGGTGGTGGTGAACCAGACATCCTGGTTCTGCAGCCCGTTGTTGCGGGAGAAGAAATAGCGTCCGCCCATCTTGTACGGGGTGCCGAATCGCTCGAAATTCAACAGCCGCGTCAGCCGGGCCTTGATGGCCGCCCGTTGCGGTATCCGGGCGAGATAGTCGAAGGTCACCCGGTTTTCGGCCTCGACCCACGCCAGCGTCTCGGGCGCATGGTCGTCCTCCAACCAACGGTAAGGATCCGCCACCGGAGTGCCGAAATAGTCATCGACGACATTGGTCTTTGCGGTGGCGGGGTAGCTGAGATGGGGTGGGTTCACGGTGGCGACGCGGGCGCAGCCGGCGAGGAGGACCATGGCCGCCCAGCCGGCAAAGATTTGGCGCACTGACATGCCCGCGAAGTTGGGCAGCCGCCCGCGGACCGCAACGAAAAAGCCCCAACACGAAAAAGCCCGTCACATCGTGGGAGGGAAGGGCGCGAGGCCGGATGGAGAGATGAGTCCCCGACCTTGTCCCCCCACGACGTGCGGGCATCTGGGTCGGAAGACTCAGCTGTTGGCCGTGCGATCGGCAGCGGAACCCCGGGTGCGATTGCGTCGCCAGAAGGCAAACCCGATCAGGCCCCCCGCCGCCAACAGCGCGTACGCGCCGGGCTCCGGCACTGCAGCGGGGATCGCCGATCCCTGGACCGTCATCTCGTCAAAGCGCCAGGTTCCGCTCGTGCTGTACGAACTGCCCACCCCGGAGGCGCCATAGGCAGACGTGCCCGGGCTGAAAACCGACAGGATCCGGAACGCAAAGTCCGGGTTGTCCGCCGCGCCGGGGACGCCACCCAGATCCACGGTGTTGCCCGTCATCCACGCATTCCCGCCCGCCGTGTTCAGCAAGGTGGAAAACGGCAGGAACTGCACGCCATCGAGCGAATACTGGAACTGATACGCCTTGGAGGCGGTGCTGCTGAACCGTTGGTCCCAGGACACCACGACGTTCTCGTAGCCGACGGTCGGGACCTGGAATTGCACGCCCCGGGTCCCGTCTCCCTTGCCTTGGGACGCAAAGGTCGAGAGGTTGAGCCCGGTGTTGTCTTTCTTGGCCGGATCCTTGGACCCGGTGGCGTCGCTGAAGGTGGAGGTGAGTCCGCCCACGACCGACACGGTGCCGGCGCCGACGGAGGGGAGCAGGCTGCCGGTGGTGGTTTTGGTGTCGGGTGGGAAGGAGTTGAAATCCCAATGGGAAACGATGATCTGGGCTTGGGTGAGCGGGGTGAGGCAGAGCGTGAAGGTGAGGGTGAGGGCGAGCGGGCTGTGGAGGATTGGAGTTTTCATGTCGTTTGGATTTGTCCAACCTCTACAGGTTTGGGGCGGGGAGGTTACGGGGGGACACCGGCGGACGGACCGCGATCCCGGTGCCCTCCGTGATGATTGACGACACCCCTTCTGTGCGATATTTTAGTATCCTTAGTACTTAACCGAAGATTTATGGTTGAAGCAGCGCAAACAGCGAAGCCGTTGGTGCGGAACGAGGTGTTGAAGATCGAGAGTCCCACCTTGGCAGGACATCTGGCCGCCACCTTGGCGGATCCCGCGGCGGAGGTTTTTTCGGCGGACGACGAGCAGTTCCTGAAGTTCCACGGCATTTACCAACAGGACGACCGGGACAAACGGAAGATCGCCAAACACTTCATGTTCATGATCCGGGGTCGGATTCCCGGGGGGGTGTTGTCGGCGGCGCAGTATCGGGTCTTTGATGACCTGGCCACCCGGTACGGCAACCAGACCCTGCGCATCACCACCCGGCAGAGCATCCAATTCCATGGGGTTGTGAAGACCGGCTTGGGGCCGCTGATGAAGGGCATCCATGCGTCCCTGCTCGACACGCTGGCGGCGTGCGGCGACGTGAACCGGAACGTCATGGCCGCACCCACCCCGGCCTTCAATGAGGCCCGCCGGCAGGTGTACGACCACGCCCGTCAGATTTCCGACGCCCTGCTCCCCAAGACCAAGGCCTATCACGCCATCTGGATCGAGGGCGTCCAACTCGACCTCGATGCACCCGAGAACAAGGATTTCGTCGATCCCCTGTACGGTCGTCAGTACCTGCCCCGCAAATTCAAGGTCGCATTCGTCATCCCGCCCTCCAATGACATGGATGTGCTCACCAACGACTTGGGCTTCATTGCCATCGTCGAAAACGGACGGGTGGTCGGATATAATCTGGCCGTGGGCGGCGGCATGGGTCGAAGCCACGGGAATGCGGCCACTTTTCCGCGTCTCGCCAACGTCCTCGGTTTCTTCACGCCGGACAAGCTCGTCGAGGTCGCCCGCGCGGTCCTCACCATTCACCGCGATTTCGGCGATCGTACCGACCGGAAACACGCGCGGCTCAAATACGTGATCGCCGAACGCGGCGCGGCGTGGGCCAAGGCGGAGATCGAGCAACGGGCTGGAATCACCTTGGGACCGGTTCGTCCCTATCGGTTGGAAAACATGGGCGACATCCTGGATTGGCATCCGCAGGGCGATGGCAATTGGTTCGTGGGCCTCTTTGTTTCCATGGGCCGGATCAAGGACGAAGGCAGCCTCCGGTTGAAGACCGCCTTGGTCACCCTCGCGGGGAAGTATCCGGACGTGGAGTTCCGGTTGACGGCCAACCAGAACATCCTGCTCACCAATGTCACGCCGGCGCAGAAGGACGCGGTGGATGCACTCCTCGCGGCCCACGGCGTGAAGACCTCGGGCCAATCCAGTGTGCTTCATTTGGCGGCCATCGGCTGCCCGGCCCTGCCCACCTGCGGTCTTGCCCTCTCCGAATCCGAGCGCTTTCTGCCGGGCCTGATCGATCGCATCGAGAAGCTCTGTGCCGAGGTCGGCCTCGCGGGACAGGAGATCATCATCCGCATGACGGGTTGCCCGAATGGCTGCGCCCGGCCCTATATCGCCGAGATCGGCTTCGTCGGCAAAGCCCCCGGTCGCTACCAGGTGTGGCTCGGCGGCAACGAATCCGGCACCCGGATCAATCGGGTTTGGAAGGAGTTGATGAAGGAGGCCGAGATCGAGGCGGAACTCCGTCCCTTGCTCGTTCGTTATGTGGCCGATCGCCTCCCGGGCGAGCGCTTTGGCGATTGGGTCGAACGCGTTTTCTGGAATGATCCCGCGGTCGTGGCCCCCTGAATCTCCCATCGAACTGCCTGGTATCCGGCCCCCCGGGGATCGATACCGGCACCATTCCTTCAAGACCCGCATGAATGCTGAACAGATCGCCCAGGCCAACGCCGAACTCCGCGGCAGGTCCCCTCGGAAAATCGTGGAATGGGCCGTGGCCCAAGCCCGGGGTCGGGCCATCGTCTCCACCAATTTCCGCCCTTACGAGGCGGTCTTGCTCCACGTGGTGATCCAGGTGCAACCCGATCTTCCCGTGCTTTGGGTGGATCACGGTTACAACCAACCCGCCACGTATCGTCATGCTGAGGAGGTCCGGCGCCGGCTGGGTCTGAACCTGAAGGCGTTTGTGCCGCGCATGACCGCCGCGCATTACAATGCCGTCCACGGGGGTGCGCCTGAACCGACCGCCGAGAACGAGGAACGGATCAAGGCGTTCAGCGCCGTCATGAAACTCGAGCCATTCCAACGCGGCATGCGCGAACTGGCCCCCACCGTCTGGCTGACCGCCCTCCGTCGGATTCAGAATCCCAACCGCGCCGGGCTCGACATCGTCAGTGCCGATGCGAATTTCGGCGCGCTCAAGGTGAGCCCGGTCTTCGACTGGGACGACGCGGCGATGGAGGCCTACCTGCAGGAGCATCAATTGCCCAACGAATGGGACTATTTCGATCCCGCCAAGGCCGACGAGAAGCGCGAATGCGGTCTCCATGCCGCCTGGGGGGGCCAGGCCGTGGCGAAGTCTTGAGACCCGAGGCAGCGTCTCATTTGCATTTCTGAATTCTGCACACGCGATGTCTTCCTATCACCTGGACCACCTTGGCTACCTCGAGACCGAGGCGATCCACATCATGCGCGAGGTGGCGGCCGAATTTGAGCGGCCGTGTCTCCTGTTCTCCGGCGGCAAGGATTCCATCTGCCTGCTCCGGCTCGCCGAGAAGGCATTCCGTCCCGCGGATCTCCCGACACCGTTTCTCAATGTCGACACCGGGCATCATTTCCCCGAGCTGAACGAATTCCGCGACCGCCGTGCCGCCCAACTCGGCGGGAAACTCATCGTCCGCAAGGTCGAGGACGCCATCGCCGCGGGGATCGCCGTTCCCTCGCCCGGGGAAATCAGCCGGAACCGCCTCCAGATTCCGACCCTGCTCGCGGCGATCGAGGAATTCCGCTTCGATTGCGCCATCGGGGGCGCCCGGCGCGACGAGGAAAAGGCCCGGGCCAAGGAGTGGTTCTTCAGCTTCCGCGATGCCTTCGGTCAATGGGATCCGAAGAACCAGCGGCCCGAGGTCTGGAACATCTATAACGGCCGGGTGAATCCCGGGGAACACATGAGGGTGTTCCCGCTCTCCAATTGGACCGAGATGGACGTGTGGGAATATATCCGCCGCGAACAGCTTCAGGTCCCGACGATTTATTTCAGCCACCGCCGGAAATGCGTCCGACGCAATGGGCAGTGGCTTCCGGTGACCGATCTGCTCCCGCCACGGGAGAAGGAAGAGGTCCGGGACCTTGTCGTCCGGGTCCGCACAATCGGTGACATCATCAGCACCGGAATGGTCGAGAGCCCGGCCAACACCATCGACGACATCCTCGCGGAAATTGCGGCCGCACGGGTGACCGAACGGGGAACCCGGGCGGACGACAAGTCGGGCGAGGCCGCGATGGAAGACCGGAAAAAGCAGGGGTACTTCTAGAAGGATCGGAAGATCGCAGATCGGAGATAGACAGATGGGCTATTTGGAGATGGAAGACCACGAATCACACGCAGGAGAAGGTCTGGCGATCTTGGAGGATCGCGTCTCGTCGTTTGAGGGATTGGTGGCCTGGCAGACGGCCAGGGATCTGGTACGGATCACTTATGCGGTTTTTCGCAAATCTCCCGCGGCGCATGATTTTGGTTTGCGCGATCAGGCACAGCGGGCCGCGGTATCGGTGATGACCAATCTCGCCGAAGGTTTTGAGAGAATGCACGTGGGAGAAAAGCTCCAATACTATAATGTGGCCCGAGCTTCCTGTGGCGAGGTGCGATCCCTTTCCTACGTGATGCTCGACATGGGGTACATGTCACCGGAGGAACACGAAATAATGCGTTCCCGCACAATCGATACCGGTCGCCTCATTTCCGGATTGATACGCGTCACCCGGGGTCGCACTGACCACCTCTGATTCGCGCTATCTCCCATCTCCTCTCTGCTATCTCCCATGTCCCCTTCCATCGAACTTCTCCGTTTCAACACCTGTGGTTCCGTGGACGACGGCAAATCCACGCTCATCGGCCGTCTCTTGTATGACTCGAAGAACCTGATGGAGGATCAGCTCGAGGCCTTGGAACGTTCGGCCGACCTCACCGGCGGTGGCCAGATCAACCTGGCGAATCTCACGGACGGTCTGCGGGCCGAGCGCGAGCAGGGCATCACCATCGATGTCGCCTATCGCTATTTCGCCACGCCCCGTCGCAAGTTCATCGTGGCCGACACCCCGGGGCATGTGCAGTACACCCGCAACATGGTCACGGGCGCATCCACCGCGAACCTCGCGGTGGTCTTGGTCGACGCCCGACAGGGGGTGATCGAACAGTCCCGCCGGCACACCTACCTGTCCTCCCTGCTCCGGATTCCGCACCTGGTCATCGCGATCAACAAGATGGACCTCGTCGGATGGGATGAGTCGCGTTTCCTGGAGATCCGCGAGGAGTTCGAATCGTTCCTCCCGCTGCTCGACATCAAGGACGTCAAGTTCGTCCCGATCAGCGCACTCAACGGCGACAATGTTGTCGATCCCTCGCCGCACACGCCCTGGTACGTCGGGCCCACGCTGCTCGGTCACTTGGAAACCGTGCACATTGCGAGCGACTGGAATCTCAATGGCTTCCGCTTCCCGGTGCAATGGGTCAACCGGCCGAATGATCCGCAGAACGCCGAACTCCATGATTTCCGCGGTCTCAGCGGCCAGATCGCCGGAGGCACCGTCAAGGTCGGACAGAAGGTGATGGTGCTGCCGTCGGGCTTGAAGAGCACGGTGAAGGGCATCCGGACCTATGACGGACCCATGGCCGAGGCCTTCTGCCCGCAGAGCGTCACCTTGCAACTCAGCGATGACCTGGATGTCAGCCGGGGCGATGTGTTGGTCGGGCTGGATGTCCTTCCGGGCATGTCGGACGAGTTGCATGCGAGGGTCTGCTGGATGCAACCGCGGCCCTTGCAGCGGGGCCGGAAATACTTCCTCAAGCACACCACGCAGACGGTCCAGGCCGTGGTCACCGCACTGGAAAGCCGGATCAACATCGACACCTTCGAGGCCGAGCCCCAACCGGCCGAGTTGGCGATGAACGATATTGGCGAGATCCGGCTCAAGGTGTCCAAGGCGCTCATCTATGACGGGTACGCCACGAACCGGCTGACGGGTTCGTTCATCCTGATCGAACCCGGCACCAACCAGACGGTCGCGGCAGGGATGCTCCTTCCCCCTAACGAGGCGGTGAAACCCGAGTACAACGATTTCGCGATCTGAAGGGAGACCTTCGGAGGGACGAGTTACACGAGTCCCCGATCGAGACGGGTCGAAATGGGACTCTCGGAGCTCGTCCGTCCGGAGGCCGGGTGGAGGCGGGACTCTCGGAGCCCGTTGCTCCGGGGATCCGAATCCGCTTTGCGGCGTTGGGGGCTGCGAACACACTTCTGGGCGGAGCCTAGCGCATGCCCGAATTGAAGCTTTCCCCAGAACCCGGATCGCGTCTGGTGCGCCATGCCGGGGACCGTGTCACGTTTGAACTCGGTCCCGTGCCCGTCGGTTGGCGCGCCCGATTGCGCACCAACATCGGCCGCGCCACCCGGCTTCGGGAGGAAATCGTCCGGTCCCACTTCGAACAGATCCCGCTCGCCGGCGCTTCCTGGCGTGATCTTCCCATGGCGGTGGAGGGCGGCCAGGCCCGGTTGAACCTGCCGGTTGCCGAAGTGGGTTTCTTCAAGGCCAAGGCTTACCTCCTGGATGCCGACGGCCTCCAGCATTGGCCGGTCGGACCCGATATCGGGATCGGGGTGCATCCGTCCTGGACCCGGAGTGCGAACACGATCTATTGCGCATTCCCCCGGATGTTCGGGGCGTGGTCGAAATCGCGGGCCCAGGTGCAACCGGATCACGAGATGCCGGTGCTGCGGGAGTTGGACCGGGCCGGGTTCACGGTGATCCCGCCGGGCGGCACCCTGCGTGACCTGGGTCGTGAATTGGCGCATATTTTCGACACCCTCGGCTGCCGGATTCTGCATCTGCTACCCGTGAGCCCGGTGCCGACCACTTTCGCCCGCTTCGGCCGGTTCGGTTCCCCCTATGCGCTCCAAGATCTGACCGCCATCGATCCCGCCTTGGTGGAATTCGACCAGCGCACGACCGGGGTGGACCAGTTTTGTGAACTGACCTACGGGGTGCATGGACGGGGTGGGCGGGTCATTCTGGATTTGGTGATCAACCACACCGGCTGGGGAAGCCGGGAATGGAACGATCATCCCGAGTGGTTTCTCCGGCAACCGGACGGGCGATTCCACTGTCCGGGGGCGTGGGACATGGTGTGGGAGGATCTGGTCGAGATGGACCAACGTCATGTCCCGCTCTGGGATTTCCTGGCGAACGTTTTCCTCACCTGGTGCCGGCGCGGGGTGGACGGCTTCCGTTGTGACGCGGGCTATAAGATCCCGGTGCATGTGTGGCAATACATCGCGGCCCGTGTCCGGCAGGAATTCCCCGACACCCTGTTCCTCCTCGAAGGCCTGGGCGGATCTTGGGAAGCAACGGAAGCGCTGCTCACGGAGGGGGGGATGCAGTGGGCTTATAGCGAATTGTTCCAGAATTCCGGCGCCGCCGCGATCGGGGATTACCTGCGGCACAGCCTGAAGGTGAGCGCCACCTCGGGCACCCTCGTGCATTATAGCGAGACCCACGACAATTGCCGTCTGGCCGCGCGCGGTGAACCCGGCTTCGTTCCGCTCACCTCCGAAGGCCGCCGATGGTCGCTGCACCGCAATCGTCTTTGCGCCCTCACCAGCATCAGCGGCGGATTCGGCTTCACCAACGGGGTTGAGTGGTGCGCCACGGAACAGGTGAATGTGCACAGTAGCCGTGGCCTGAATTGGGGTGGGAGCGTCCATTTGGTCGACGAACTGGGTCGCCTGAACCGGTTGCTCGCCCACCATCCGTGCTTCTTCGATGGCGCCCGGTTGGAACCCCTCGGACCCATCGATGCGCCGGTTCTGGCATGGGTCCGACGGTCCGGCTCGGGCGAAGATTCCTGTCTCGTCCTGGTCAATACGGACTTTGAAAAGCCCCAGGTTCTCCGGGTCCCGTTCGCCGTCTGGGATTCGGTCGGGGCCCCCCGTTGTGACCTCACTGCAGCCGACCCCACCCAGCCAATCCAAGAACCCTCGATCCGCGTGTTGGCCGCCGACGTCGAGTTGACGCTCGCTCCGGGTGCCTCCCACTGCCTGTCGGCCCATCCGGTTCCCCAAGGTCTCGCCGGCGACGCCTATCGCCAGGCCCGGGCCCAGGCTGATTGGGCGGTCGCGGCTTTCGTGAAGGTGCGTCGGATCCTGGACGTGCCCGGGACTCCCTGGACTGAACTCGCCTCGGCCGTGGCCCAGGATCCGGCGGGATTCCTTGCCGGGACGTTTCCCGAATCGGCGACATATCCGGCCGTCGTGGAATGGAGCCTTGCCGATCGCAACCGGGTCCTTCCCGTCCCGCCCCATCATTGGTTGTTGGTGCGCGACACCGTCCCCTTCCGGGTCAGTCTTCAGTCCGGTGGCGATCCGTTCACCCAGCACGCGGAATCCATCGAGGTGAACGGGGGATTTGTGGCCGCGTTCAAGCCGCACGAACATCCCGCCGCCGCCACCCTGTCGATCGAACGTTATGGGGTCGTCGAAACCCGTCTGCAGGCGGCCGTGCTGCTCCTGCCAACGGTCCCGGTGATGGAAACCGGCCGACCCGCAACGACGTTCCATGGCCCGCTCGTCCTCCTCACCAATGGACGCGGCGGCATGGCCCGTCTCGGCATCGACGTGGGTCGGATCACCTCGAAATACGACTGCCTGCTCGCCGCCAACCTGCATCCGAAAGTGCCGGTGGACCGCCATGTTTTCGTCAAGCGTGCGCGCGTCTGGATCAATGCGGACGGCTTCATCACGCCGCTCGACGCCGCGAACATCGTGGACTTCGAAAGCGGTCCGCCCGCCCACTGGCGATTCGTCGCCAACGCGGGTGACGGTCGGTCGGTCGAAGTGCATTTGGTGGCCGATCTGTTGCCCGATCGCAACACGGTGGTCCTGCAGTTCAGCCGGCCGGGGGGCAAGCCGCCGTTCGGAAACCCGTTGTCATCGGAGGCCGATGTCCGGCTCACGTTGCGGCTCGACCTGGAGGATCGCAGCTTCCATTGGACCACCCAACGCAACGGTGCCGCCGAGCATCATTTCGACGCCCATTGCCATGCGCTGGCCAATGACACGGGCTTTGAGTTCACGCCGGTGTCGGACCGCCGTTTGCGCGTGGTGACGGACGCGGGCCGATATCATCCGGGACCGGAGTGGGTGCAAGCCATCGCCCACCCCGTGGAAGCCACGCGGGGGATGGATGGGGCGGGCGACGCCTTCAGTCCGGGCTGGTTCGATCTGCCGCTCCCTGAGAGCGGGTTGGTGACCCTGACCGTGGACGCCGAATTGGACGCTGCGGGTCCGGCCCCGGTGGCGGGCTTCGTGGCCGAACGGGAACGTCGGCAGGAACAGGCCTGGGAACGTGCCGGGGTGGCGGCGACCAACACCTTCGGACGTGCCTTGGTGAATGCGGCGCAGGCCTTCGTGGTGCGACGCGATGACACGTGCACGGTGATTGCGGGTTATCCCTGGTTCTTGGATTGGGGCCGGGATTCCCTGATCGCCGGGCGGGGTTTGCTCGCCGCCGGAATGACGGATGAAGTGCGCCAGCTGGTGGTGACCTTCGCCCGCTTCGAGGACGGCGGCACACTGCCCAATTCCATCAACGGGGAGGACGCGTCGAATCGCGACACCAGCGACGCGCCCCTGTGGTTCGGAGTGGTCTGCGAAGATGTCGCCGCGCGCCTGGGTGACGGTGCCCCGGCATTCTATGACACGGTGGTGGACGCCCACGGACGCAAGCTTCGGGATGTGCTGCGTTCGATCGCGTCGGGCTATCTCGCCGGGACCCGCAACGGGATCCAGGTGGATCACGCCTCGGGGTTGGTCTGGAGCCCGAGCCATTTCACGTGGATGGACACGAACCATCCGGCGGGCACGCCCCGTGAAGGGTATCCGGTGGAGATCCAGGCGTTGTGGATCCGGCTTCTGCAACAGCTCGCGCGGCTCGGGGAGGCACCTTGGGAGGGCCGCGGTGAGAGTTGGGCGGACCTGGCCCGGCGCACGGAGAAATCGTTCCATACTTATTTCTGGCTGTCCCAGAGCGGATGGCCGGCCGACGTGTTGCTGGCTCCCCGCGGCCAGGCGGCCCGGACGTCACCGCCCAGCGACGCGCTCCGTAGCAATTGCCTGTTGCCGGTGGCCTTGGGGCTGATCACCGGCGATCGGGCCCGCCAGACCGTGACGGCGGCGGCGCGTCATCTGGTCATACCCGGTGCCTTGCGATCCTTGGCGCCGCTGATTGTGACCCCGCAATTGCCGGTGCGCGGCGCGAATGGCGGGTTGCTCAACGATCCTGACCGTCCCTATTGGCCGCGTTATGAAGGGGACGAAGATACCCGACGCAAACCGGCGTACCATAATGGCACCGCCTGGACGTGGACCTTTCCCACATTTTGCGAGGCGTTGGTGATGGCCTATCCCGGGGATCCGGCGGCGCGGGCGGCGGCCAAGGCGTACCTCGGCAGCATGGCGGGATTGTTGCACCAAGGTTGTCTTGGCCAGATCCCGGAAATCCTGGATGGCGACGCCCCGCACACGCACCGCGGCTGCGATGCCCAAGCCTGGGGCGTGACCGAGGCGCTGCGGGTCTGGCAACTGCTCGGGCCGGGGTGAAGCTCTTTCCCCCAAAAGGGGATTTCCTTGGTGCGAAAAGGACTCAGTGCTTCTCGTCCCAAGAATTGAGGTTTGTGACGTGGCGATAGTCCCGGGTGTTCCGGGTGACCACAATCGTCCCGCGCGATATTGCGATCGACTCGATCAGGCTATCAAACAACGCTTGGGGCTGGCCTCACCTCAGGAGTGTGGAGGAGTCGATCGCCAAGACCGCAAAGAATCAGGGAAAGGTCTTAGTCCACGGAGCGGGTCACCACTCACTGCTTGGTGAGTGGTTTTTGGCGGTGGGACGCTCCTGATCTTGGCGCGCTTGGCGTTCTTTGCGTGAAATCCTCCGACCTTTGCTGAATCGAAACGGCTTAGTGGCTCGCAGGCTCTTGCGCAAGGGCCCGTCTCGGCGACCCAAAGCCCTCAGTATTCGATGGTCGTGCCGTCGGCCAACCGGGCCGCCGTGACCGCGACACTCACCTTGACCGCGCTGGGCGGGAGTCGGATCGCCATCTCCGTGAACCGCCCGTTTCCGTCGGTTGCGTCGACGGCCGGCGCCAGCTTTCGCAGGGTGTTCCATTGGCCGACTTTCACGCCCCTCTTATCCATATAGCTGATCGTCAGTTTGACCTCCGTGAGAAGTTGGGGCGCGCGATTGGTGACCTCCAGGCTGATGGTGCCGATACCTTCATTGATGGTCAGATCCGACCGGGTGATTTCGATCGCCGGTTTGGCCGGGGCCGCGGGTTCTACCAGGATCGTTGCGCCGGCGGCCGGCGGTGTCGCTGGAGCCGGGGCCGGAGTTGCGGGAGCGACGTCAACGACCGGAGCGGGCACCGGTTTCGGGGTTGCGGGCCGCGTGCGGGCGGGCCGGGGGATCGGGGTGGCGGGCGGGGCGACTTCCGGGGGCGGGTTTGGGGCCGCAGGGTCCGCCGGGGTCGCAAGGGTCGCCTGCATCTGATTGGTCAGCATCGCCTGGGCGAGCTCGTTGGTGAACGCACTGAGCTTGTCCTGCGCGTCGCGCACAAGGGAATCGGTCGGGATGAGAAAACAGATCAGGCGGAGGACGAGGAACGTCGACAACGCATACCGGTACGGATTCCGGGCGCTCTCGCGGTTCATCCATTTGAAGACCACGGCACCCAAACCGCAGGTCAACAGGATCACGACCGGCCACCAAGGCTTCACCTTGAAGGCTTCCACACACAGCCAGATCAGGAACCCGACATAGACGATCCCGCTGAGCACGTTGAGGGTGACGTAAAGTGCAAGCATGGTGAAGCGAAGTTGCCCCGTTAATAGACCCAACCGCGGGAAGCGGACAATTCTTACTTGGGGAAATCCATGGCCTTCTGTTCACCCGACCAACCGGTGGATCGCCACCAATTGCTTGAGCAACGCCGGCACCTCGTCCAGCGGGACCATGTTGGGGCCGTCACTGAGCGCCTGGTCCGGGTCCGGATGTGTCTCAAGAAAGAGTCCGTCGCAACCCGCCGCGACGGCACAGCGGGCCAGCACCGGGGCGAATTCACGTTGTCCACCCGAACGATCGCCCTGTCCCCCGGGCAACTGGACCGAATGCGTGGCGTCGAACACCACCGGACAACCGTTCTGTCGCAGGATCGGGATCGACCGCATGTCGGCGACGAGGTTGTGGTAGCCGAAAGTGGTCCCGCGTTCGGTCAGGAGCAGGCCTTTTGCTCCGGATTCACGGGCTTTTGTCACCACGTTGGCCATGTCCTCCGGGGCGAGGAACTGGCCCTTTTTCACATTCACGATCCGTCCGGTCCGCACCGCCGCCGCGATCAGGTCGGTCTGGCGGCACAGGAACGCGGGGATTTGGAGGAGGTCACAGACCTCGGCGGCCGGCTCCACCTGTTCGATGGAGTGGACGTCGGTGAGGACGGGCACGCCGAGGCGGTCCCGGAGGCGGCGGAGTTGTTCAAGGCCTTCGGCCAGACCGGGTCCGCGGAAGGATTTTCCCGAAGAACGGTTGGCCTTGTCATAGCTCGCCTTGAAAACATAAGTGATCCCCAGACGCTGGCAGACCTGGCGCAGGCGGCGGCCGATGGAGAGGCAGAGGGCCTCGCTCTCCAGGACGCAAGGTCCGGCGATGAGAAACAGGTGCTTCCGGTCTTGGAGCCGGCGCCAGAGTCGGGTGTCGAAATCAGCCACGGAACGAACCTCCCGTTTCCGGGGCGCGTGGGAAAGGGAAGAGTGGGATCAGCCGATCACCGCTGGGCGCCTCTGGGCATCATGGGAACCCGGGCCAATGGAGAAGTGGGGCGGGTAGGAAAACCCGCCCTCCCGGGGGGGCGGGTTTTCCTACCCGCCTTCCCATGATGCCCGGATGCGCCCGGTCACCGTTGGGACCGCTTGGAGTACTCCGACCAGACGTTGACGGCGAGTCGTCCGCCTTGGACCAGGGTTTGGAACCAGGACGGTTTCCGTTCGACGGCTACGGAACGGGCGCGCCGCAGCGAAGCCAACCCGGCCACCAAGGCGGCGGCCGCGGCGGCGAGGGAGGTGATCGTCCGGGCCCGCTCGGCGAAGGCGCTGACGCTTTCCACCACCGCCCCCCATTCGCGGGCAAGCTCGATGCGGTTGAGTTCGCTTTCGGCCACCAGCAATTGTTTCCGCATTTCCAAGGGGCTCACGAGAGGTCCTTTTCCAAGGTGACGCGGTCCTTGCGGAGTTGTTCCAACGTGGCGGTGAAAGATTTCCAATCGCGCAACAACCCGGCGAGGCGCAGGTACAGCGCGACGGCCCCCGCGGAATAAAGAACGGCCAGCGTCAGGAGGACCGCTTCCGGATGGGAGGCCCACAACCAGACGACGAGTGCGGCGGTGAAGGCCATCCCTGCCAGGAGGCCGAAGGTTGCCACCCCGAGGGCCAGGAGGATGGCGAACAGGAGGCGTTCCCGTTGCTCCTGCACCTCGACCATCAGCAGTTCCAAACGATTGCCGCCGATGGTCAACAGACGTTGTGCAAACCGCCGGGACGTCGCGGCGATGTGCTCCAAGCTCGCTGGGGTGGGATCCATGACGGGTCAGTCCCGACGCCGGGAACAACCGCGGGCGATCAGAAAACCCAGGATGGCACCCACGCCCAACGCGATCCCGATGGCATGGTAAGGATGTTCGTGAATGGCCTCGTCCGCGACCTTGGCACCCTCGACGGCTTTTTCGCGGACACGACCGCAAAGCTCGCCGCCACTGGCCAGGGCTGCCGTGAGCCGTTTGCGGGCTTCACTCACCTTGTCCCCGGCCACGTCCGCCGTGGCGGCCAGCAAGGCACGGGCATCGGCCGCCAAATCCGACAAGTCTTTGTGGGCGTGTTGTTCGTGTTGTTTCATATAAGGCTAATGCATCAGTTTTTGCCCGGTTTTTCAATGCAGAAATTCGGTGTCCGCCCGTCCGGCGCAACTGCGCAGGGTGGGTGGGAAGACCGCCGGGGTTTTTGAACAACAAAGGGTGCCACGGGCGCGGAAACGCCTGCTCATTCCTTTTCCATCCAACCGTCTCGCAGTCGCACCACGCGATGTCCCTGCGCGGCGTTCTCCTCGGAATGGGTCACCTGCACGATGGTGGTTCCGTCCCGGTTCAGGCGTTGGAACAGTTGCATGATTTCCCGGCCCTGTTCGGTGTGCAGGTTGCCGGTCGGTTCGTCCGCCAACAACAGCTTGGGCTTGGCGATCACCGCGCGCGCCACCGCCACCAATTGCTGTTGTCCGCCGGAAAGCTGCGCCGGGAACAGATCCTTCTTCCCGACGATCCCAAAGCGGTCGAGGGCGTCGGCCACCAATCCTTCCCGTTCGGCCCGGGGGACGCCGCGGTAACCCAACGGCGCGTCGAGATTTTCCGCGACGGTGAGATCCTCCAGCAGATGGAATCGTTGGAAAACAAACCCCACGAATTCCCGCCCGAGCCCGGCCCGTTCCCTGGCACTGAGTTTGTGAACGGGTTTGCCATCGAGATGGAACTCGCCGGTGAATGACGGGTCATGCAGGCCAAGGATCGCGAGCAACGACGATTTCCCCGCGCCACTCGGTCCCATGATGGTGATGAACTCCCCCTCGGCGATGGTGAGGTTGATCTGGCGGAGCACCCACGTGGGCGATGGCCGGGTCGGAAAGGACTTCTCGAGGCCCTTGAGTTCGATCAGCGGTTTCATCGGCATCGGGTCACGCCGCCTCGCCCACTTCCTCGACGATACGGCCATCGAACAAATGGATCTGCCGGTCGGCATGCCGCGCGAACCTTGGATCATGCGTGACCATGCAGATCGTCGCGCCCTCCCGATGCAATTGCCGTAGCAGATCCATCACGGCATCCCCGTTTTTCGAATCAAGATTCCCCGTCGGTTCATCGGCGAGCAGGATGCTGGGTTGGCCGCCCAAGGCGCGGGCGACGGCGACGCGCTGTTGTTGGCCACCGGAAAGTTGGCTCGGGTAATGTCGAAGACGATGGCTCATACCGACTTTTTCAAGGGCCCCGAGCGCGCGTTGCTTGCGTTCGGCCGCCCCGAGTCCGCGGTAGGTGAGCGGCAGTTCCACATTCTCAAAAACCGTCAGATCCCCGATCAGGTTGAAACTCTGGAAGATGAAACCGATCTCACGGTTCCGGATCCGGGCCCGCGCCGAATGATCCAATCGTGCCACTTCCTGGCCGTTCAGCACATAGGTGCCGTCGCTCGGTGAATCCAACAAACCCAGGATCGCCAGCAACGTCGATTTGCCGCAGCCCGACGGACCGGCGATCGACACATACTCCCCGGCTTGGATTTCCAAATGGATTCCCGACAACGCGTGGGTCTCGACCTCGTCGGTGAGGAAAACCTTCTGGATGGCTTCGAGGCGGATGAGGGTGGAAGTGCTCATGTGTTGGGAGTCAGGAAACCCGTGCAACGGCTCAGACCCGTTCAGTCGATCTTGAGGGCGTCCTGCCCATCGTAACGGCTGAGATCGTTGAGAATGATGATATCGCCCGGTTCCAGTCCACCGAGGATCTCGATGCGGCTGACGGAACTGCGGCCGAAGTGAACCGGGACGCGCACGGCGCGACGGCCGCCCTGGGTGAGCTTGAACAGGCCGACCGTGGATTCCGGCTGGCCCACCACGGGGCGGCCGACATTGAGGACGTTTTCGAGCCGTTCCAACTCGATGGTCCCCTCGACGCTGAGGTCGGGCCGGGAGCCGCGGGGCAGGGGTCCGGTCAGTTTCACCTCGACGAGCACGGTGCCATTCTGGACGGCAGGATCGATGCGCAGGACCTGGCCGGGGACGACGCCGTTGCGGGTGTCGATCTCGACATTCTGGCCGCGGGCGATGTCACGGGCCTGGGTCTCAGCGATGCGGATTTCGGCCTTGAGACGGGAGGGGACGACGACCTTGGCGAGGATGGCGCTCGGGGTGACCCGTTGTCCCCGTTGGAGGGTCTGGAGATCGCCGAGTTGGGTGAGGACGCCGGCGATGCCGGCACGGACGGTGAGGTTGTCGACCTGGCGTCGGCGGAGGGCGAACAGGGCCCGCAACTTTTCGACCTCGGCCTCCTGCACGGCGAGTTGGGAACGGGAGGAATCGACGGCGAATCGCAGACGTTTTTCCTCAATGGTGACGCGGCTGGCGAGGTCCTCGGCCTTGGCCTTCGTCCGCTCCAATTCCAAGCCGGGGACCAATCCGTCATGGGCGAGAACCTCGTTGGCGTGGAATTCCAGGACGGCCTGGTGGGCGTCGGCCCGGAGGGTGACGAGCTGGGATTCCTGCGCGAGACGGTCGCTTTCGAGGGAGACCTTCAATTTCTCCAGCTGGGCTTGGGAGGCGCGGGCCGCCCAATCGGCATCGAACGACTGCTGCTGCAACTCCTGGTTGCCCAACTGCAGGATGGCGGTGTCCGCCGCGACCTCGGCTCCCGGTTGGACAAAAAGGTTTTCAACGATGCCACCGGTCTCGGCCTGGACCCATTGGATCTGTTCGGGGACCAACACCCCGTTGCCGCGGACCTGGCGCACCATCCCACCCCGTTCCACCGAATTGGTCCAAAGGGTGGAGGCATCCACGGAAGGGATGGCCTTTTCCAGCCGCGCGAGAAAGAACGTCAGGGCACTGGCGGCGACGACGGTGGCGAGCCCCCAGAAGATGCGGAGGCGCTGGCGGCGGCGGGCGAGATCGGGTCGGGCGATGTCCATGCCTTTGCTGGCGGGCGTGAAACCGGAGGCCGGTCTCGGTTCGGTCACCGCTTCGGATGCGCCCGAATGGCCGTTGGTGGCAAGTCGGTTCATCGGACTTCCGGATTCTGCGGATTCAGCAATGGACTTTCAGGATTCATCCCGGGATGTGCAAGCCGCCGGAAAGGTCCGGACCCGGCTGCACGGAACCCTTGGATGCAACGGGTGTGCCACGTGGACCTCCCCGGGCTCATTTGTTGTGAAGCCTGTTGCCGGACAGTTTGTTATATCTTTCATGATGGTCGGGAAGTCGGGGGTTCCCGGGTTGGGGTCCCTCCGTTCGTGGGATTCATTCTTCCCAGAATCGGGATGCCGGCCGGGTCAGGAAAGGGGCAACCGGAGGCGGGCGATGCAGCCGCGGCGGTCGGTCCGATTCTCCAAGACAAGGGAGCCACCGTGATTCTCCGCGATCTGTCGGCACAGGGTCAGCCCGATCCCGCTCCCCTTGGGTTTGGTGGTGAAGAACGGGACAAAGAGGTTCGTGGCGTTGGCGATTCCCCGGCCGGAATCGGACAGGGTCAACTCGACTTCGGCTCCAACCAGTCGCCAGGCGACCCAAATGGTGGGGTCGCCAGCGACGATATCCGGGACCGCCTCGAGGGTGGCGTCGGCGGCATTGCGCAGGAGGTTGATCAGGAGCTGTTCCAATTGGTCGGCATCGGCGGACAACTGCAGGGCGGGGCCGGGCCGGACGACGACGGGTACGCGGGTTTCGATGGCGGCGACGCGTTCGGTGAGGTGGGCCAGGTCGACGGGTTGACGACGCGGGGGCGGCAGTTTGGCGAGACGGGAATACGCATCCATGAACCGCGTGAGCGCTTCGGCCCGGGACGCGATGACGCCCAAACCATGACGGGCGTCGTCGAGCCAGTCGTCGGGCAGGGGATCGCGTCCGAGGAGCGATTCGAGGCTGCCGGCGATGCTTTTGATCGGGGCGAGGGAATTGTTGAGTTCATGGCCCAGGACGCGGACGAGCCGTTGCCAAGCCTGACGTTCCTCTTCGCGGAGGGCGCGGCTGAGGTCGGTGAGAACCAGGAGTTGGTGGGGGCGACCGGCCTGGCGAAAGGTGGAGCGTCGCACCCCGAATCGGCCGATGGCACCGGGGAAGGCCAGGGAGACCGTGACCGCCGACCCGCCCGTGAGACAACCCTCCAAACCGAGCTCCGCGGCGGTGCGATCGAGCAATTGCGCGATGGGTCGGCGCAGCAGATTCTCGGCGGCGCGATTGGCGAGTCGGAGGCGTTGGCTGGCATCGAAGGCGAACACGGCGGTGTCGAGTTCCTCCATCACGGTGCGGAGCAGGGCGGTGGCTTCGACGGCGCCCAACCGTTGTTCCCGGAGGGTTGCGGCGAGCGCATTGGCCTCGATCAACACCTCGCCCAAGGCATCATTGCGAATGGCGCCCCGCGCCCGCGTGGAGAAGTCGCCCTCGCGCAGTCCGCCGAGCAGGTTCGCCAATGTTTGCAGGGGGAATACGACGCGGTGGACCAGGGTGGCTCCGAGCGCGGCCCAGGCGCCGGCGATCAACAGGCACAGGGTCCAACGGACCTTGGGATCGGCCTCATGCCGCCACAGAAGCCAGACTGCGACGGAGGACCCGGGGAGCCCGACCAGAAAGGTCAGCCACCGCAGGCGCCGTTCGAACCGGGATTGGGGTGCGCTCACAACCCGTACTTTTCAAGCCGGCGGTAGAACGCACTCCGGCTGAGACCCAACTGCTCCGCCGCCTTCATCGCGTTGCCGCCACAGCGCGCCAATGTCTGTCGGATGAGGTACCGTTCCACCTCCTCCAAGCCCATGTCTTCCAAGCGTGGCGGGGAATCGCGGGAGGGTGTCAGGCCGAGGTCGGCAGCCCGGACCAGCGGACCGGGCGAGAGGAGCACGGCCCGTTCCACGGCGTGGCTGAGTTCGCGGATGTTTCCCGGCCACAGATGGGCTTGGAGGGCGGCGAGGGCACCGGGATCAAAGCCGGAGAGATCCCGCCGGTAGTGTTCGCGGTGACGCCGCAGAAAGGACAAAGCGAGCGGCCCGAGGTCTTCCCGGCGCTCCCGCAAGGGTGGCAGGGGGATCTCGATGGTGTTCAACCGGAAGAGGAGGTCCTGTCGGAACCGGCCGGCCGCCACCTCCGCCCGCAAGTCGGAATTGGTCGCGGCCAGCAGCCGGACATCCGCCTGCTGGGTGCGGGAGGAACCGACCCGTTCATAGGTGCGGGTCTCAATCACGCGCAGGAGCTTGGCCT
>JANYCC010000075.1 GCA_025360495.1 Verrucomicrobiota bacterium
CTGATCGGCTGCCTGATGGGTAATCCCTTCATCAACGCGGTCTATATCGGGCATCCCGGATGGAAGGCGATGGGCGGGCGGATCGGATACTCGGCCGGCACCGGGGTGATGGTGATCCTCTTATGCTGGTTCGGCACCATCTCGGTGATGCTGGCCCTGATACCAAGCGTGGCCATCCTCCCCATCCTTCTTTATATCGCGATGCTGATCGGGTCGCAGGCCTTCCAGGAAACCCCCAAGAGCCATGCGCCGGCGATCATCCTGGCCTTGGTTCCCCATCTGGCGGCCTGGGGCATCACGATGATCAACGGGGCCCTCGCCGCGGCCGGCACCATTGTCCCCGCCCTCACGCCCGAACAACTCGGTGACCTGACCGGGAAGATGCGCAATGAAGGCGTGCTCTACCAAGGGCTCCATGTCCTCGGCGGCGGTTCGATCCTCGGCGGTCTCATCCTCGGCGCGATTGCCGTCTGCATCATCGACCGCACCTTCCTGAAGGCGTCCGGATTCGCCCTGGCCGGCGGTGTCCTGACTTTCTTCGGCTTCATGCACGGCGAGAAGATCGGGATCGGACAGACCCCGGTGGTCGCGGCCAGTTATCTGATCACTGCCGTCCTGTTCGCCGGGTGTGCCAAGTTCGCCGTGGTCGCGCCCAAACCGGCGGAACATCCCGAACCCCATGGGGAGGGACCGGAGGGTGTCCTCGCCGCCTAGACCCCAGACAATGAAACGCCATGTCGTCGCCGATCCTTATCCGTGGCCATGGAACGGCGACCTGCGTCCGGACAACACGGTCGTGCTCGTCATCGACATGCAGACCGACTTCTGCGGGCCGGGCGGTTATGTGGACAAGATGGGATACGATCTGTCGCTCACGCGCGCCCCGATCGGGCCGATCCAGTCCGTCCTGGCCGCGGCCCGGGCCCAGGGATTCCACGTCCTGCACACGCGCGAAGGGCATCGTCCCGACCTGGCCGATCTCCCCGAAAACAAACAATGGCGCAGCCGCCGTATCGGCGCCGGCATCGGTGATCCCGGGCCCTGCGGCCGGATCCTGGTCCGCGGGGAACCCGGCTGGGAGATCATCCCCGAGCTCGCACCCTTGCCCGGGGAATCGATCATCGACAAACCGGGCAAGGGTTCCTTTTACGCCACCGACCTCGACCTGTTGCTCCGGCGTAACGGGATTCAAAACATCGCCCTCGCGGGGATCACCACCGATGTCTGTGTCCACACCACGATGCGCGAGGCCAATGACCGTGGCTATGAATGCCTGATCCTTGCCGATGGCACGGGGGCCACGGACCTGGGCAACCACCTCGCCGCGCTGAAGATGGTGAAAATGCAAGGGGGGGTCTTCGGCGCCGTGGCCCACTCGACAGCTTTGATCACGGCGATCACCGCCCATCCCGGATGAGGAGTTCCCACCGGCTTCCAGATGACCCCGCCCGGGTGCTCATACTCGACGACCTTCTCCAAGTCCCCGACTGGGAGCATCGGCTGGCGTGGAAACCCTTCCAGGACGGCGTGGACATCCACCGTCTCTATGGCGACGGACGGACCGGTCCGAGCGCGGCCCTGCTGCGGTTCGGCGTCGGCGGACGCGTGCCACTTCACGAACACACCGGCTATGAGCACATCCTGGTGCTGGCGGGATCGCAGGTGGACGAGAACTCCCGCGCCGAGACCGGGATGCTGCTCATCAATCCACCCGGCACGAACCACAGCATCCTGAGTGAGAACGGCTGCATCGTGCTCGCGATCTATGAGAAGCCCGTGCGCTTCCTTGGCCCCGAGGCAACGCCGGAACCCGACATGAATACCAACGGCATTCCCCTGGCGGTGAACGGGACCCTGATGCGCGGTCTGGAACTGAATCCAAACCTGCTCGAGGCCGGGGCCACCTTCGTCCGCGAGGCCCGGACGGCGGCGATTTACCGACTCTGGTCCATCGGGGATCGGCATCCGGCGATGATGCGCTTTCAAGAGGGCGGAGCGGAGATCGACTTGGAAATCTGGTCGGTTCCGAAAGAGGGGCTGGCCACGATCTTACTCCGGGAACCGCCCGGGTTGGCGATCGGCAAGGTTCAATTGGCAGATGGGGGCGAGGTGTTGGGCGTCCTGGGTGAACCGTGTCTCTGCGAAGGACAACGGGAAATAACAGCGTTCGGCGGCTGGCGGGCCTATAAGGCGTCGGCGGCCTAGGGCGCCTCCATCACCCCCGTGCGTACCTCTCGAAGGGCCCGTTTCGCCGCAGTCTCCACCATCGTATCCGAGTCTTGGGCCGCCTTTTCCAAGGCAGGTAGCGCCGCGATGGCATTCGTGCCGATCCGTCCCAAGGCACGGGCGGCGAGATACCGGCTTTCCCGATTCGGATCAGCGAGGATTCCCACCATCGCCGACAGGGCCGGCAAGGCTGCGGGACCGCACCGTTCCAGATAGCCCAATCCCGTCTGGCAGCGGTCGGGAGCCAGCATCGGCAGATAGTCCCCCACGAGTCGGGCGAGAACCGGATCCCGGACATCCAACGCATCCGCCAAGGCGGTCATTTCGCCAGGTTTGCCGCCGGCAGCCAATCGACGCAGGTCCGGTTCCACCTCGTTTCCGCCGGCACCTATGGCCCGCAAGGCGCGCATCACGGAAGGGGCCTCTTGGGACCACGGACTGTAAGGCTGTCCCAAACGCGCCGCCAACGCCGGGACCGCTGGTTTGCCGAATCGACTCAAGGCGACCAATGCCAATGCCGCCTGTTCCCTTCGCATCCCGGGCATCACCGGTGAAGGCAGCCGGCTTTTCAGGGACAGTGGCAAGGACGGAAATATCTCCACGTAGGCCCGTTCTGACGCACTCCCACCCCTCTCCAGCACCCCGATAAGGTGGGGAATCGCATCGTTGCCCAGAGCCCGCAAGGCCTCCGTGGAAGGGTCCTTCACTTGCCGGCCGTCCTTCAACAAGGTGCGCCCTGAAGGTCCGTGGTAGATGTCACGATGCGGACCGGGCTGCCCGTCGGCGCAGTATTGGTCGAACCATTCAGAAACCGTCCGGCCCTCAAATCTCGGCTCGTTCAGATGCCGCCACCAGACCCGACTCCCCGACGCCGCAGCCAGGAACGCCACCAACATTAGAGATCTGATCAGCGGCTGTTTCATAGCTACCGTGCCTCCCCCACACCATGCCCGGAGGGACGAGCTCCGGGAGTCCCACTTCCCGCCTCCACTCGCTGCCGACGGTGGGGTGGAGGTGGGACTCGTATAACTCGTCCCTCCGAATGGTTTTCGGCCAGGGACTCGTGTAACTCGTCCCTCCGAAGGTGGGCGCGGTCTCGGCACGGACCGAAACCTATTTTTCCACGATCCAGACGTTGCGGTAAAACACAGGGTTCCCATGTCCCTGCAACTGGATCGGACCCGGCTGCGCCGTCTCCGGCTGTCCGCCTCCGGTCGGCCCGTTGATCTCAAAACGGTCATGGATGACCACGCCATTATGCTTCACGGTGATCACCGCGTTCTTCGTCTTCTTGCCGGCCGCATCGAACTTGGCGGCTTCGAAATCGATGTCATAGGTCTGCCACACCAGCGGCGGGAGACACATGTTCACCGCGGGTTTGCCCTTGGTGTAAACACCGCCGCACTCGTTGTCCTCGCCCTTGAGCCCGAAGCTGTCGAGGACCTGCACCTCATAGCGATCCTGCATATAGACACCGCTGTTACCCCGGTCCTGTCCCCGGCCTAGCGGTTTGAAGGGAAGCAGAAACTCGCAGTGCATCGTATAATCCTGGAACTTCCGCTTGGTCTTGCTCCCGGCGGCGAGCAGGCCGCGCCCATCGGGATGGCCATCGACCCATTCATCGGCGTTCTTCCCGTCGAACAGCACGATCGCGCCCGCGGGCGGCTTGGCACCGAGTGTCGGGCTGGTCCGCACCGTTTTCGTCATCGTGTACGGCCCGCCGTTCGCCGTGGTGATGGTGAGCGTGCCAGCGGCCAGGGTGACCTTATAGTCGTCCTTGCCGTTGAACCGGATCTGGGCGCCCTCGCGTTTCCCCTCGATCTCGGTCTTGGTCTCCTTGTCCCAACCCGCACCCGGCAATCCGCCTTTATAAGTGACGAGCCGGAAGTTGTCGGCGCCCAGCGCGATGACCTGTGCGCCGCCCCAATCATTGAGGTACTCGCCCTGGTCGACATAATCCCGCCCGGCGTCGGCGACGGTCAGGAAGGTTTCCGGTTTGGGCTTGGCTGAAGCGTCAGGCTCGGCCCCCGTCAGGGTGACGGCGGCGGCCAATGCAAAGGTGAGAAGCAATGTGGTTTTCATGGCGATTCGTCCCCTCCCGCCGGTTAAAAGTCACGGCTGCCCAAGTCAGGACCCACGGGAGTCCCCGCAGTGGAGCGCACACTTTCCCAACAGGATGGCGATGCGGATTGGAAACGCCGCCCGGGGAAAAGTCGAGACGGATGGCGCCCCGCTCTATCGGGGGCGCCTCTGGGCATCGTGGGAAGGCGGGCCATGGGAGAAGCGGGGCGGGTAAGAAAACCCGCCCTCCCAGGGCGGTCGCGACAGCTCCGGGGGGGCGGGTTTTCCTACCCGCCTTCCCACGATGCCCAGATGCGCCGCCTTATCGGTGCAAGAGCGTCCCGGTGGCCTCCACGGCGGTCCGGATCGTTTCCCGGAACAGCGGGAGACCTTCACCGAAGGCCGCGGAGATCGACAGGACGGGGGTCTTTTTGACCTTCTTCTTGAAGGTCTTGAGATTCTCCAGCGCCGCCGGTTCATCGACCTTGTTGGCCACCACGATGCGCGGCCGATCCAGGAACGCCGGATCGTAGAGCTCCAACTCCTTCAGCAGATGCGCATGGTCATCCCAAGGGGTCCGCCCATCGGTCCCCGCCATGTCCAACAGGACCACCAGCACCTTGCACCGGCGAAGATGACGGAGGAATTCGTGGCCCAATCCCACGTTCTTATGCGCCCCCTCGATCAATCCCGGGACATCACAAACCGTCAGACGCGCGAAATCCGGATATTCCAGGATGCCGATCTGGGGATGCAGGGTGGTGAAGGGATAAGCCGCCACCTTGGGCCGCGCATGGGAGATGGCGGTCAGCAATGTCGATTTGCCGGCGTTGGGATAACCCAGGATCCCGACGTCGGCGATGATCCGCAGTTCCAACAGGTAATCGCCCTCGGTTCCCGGTTCGCCCGGTTGCGCATACCGGGGGGTCTGGTTGCGGCTGGTGGCAAAGTTACGATTCCCCAAGCCCCCGCGTCCACCGTGGCAAAGGATGAATCGCTCCTGGTGTTTCGTGAGATCACACACCAACTCCCGTTTGCTGGCATCCACGGCATCGACCGTGGCATCGGGTTCATCCACAGATACTTCCAAGGCCCGGGCATGGCCCGCGGCACGGATCATCGGACGACGGCCGGCCGGGACCACGATTGCCGCTTCCGGCTCTTCAGGCGGAACGGGCATTTCGCTCTTCTTGCGGCTGCCGGGCTCGAGCGCCGGCGTGGTGTCGCGGACCCGCCAGACCAGGGTGCCGCAGGGCACTTTGATGATCAGATCCTTGCCCGCCTTGCCATCCATCCCCTTGCCCATCCCGTAATCGCCGTCGGGGGCGACGAGACGGGAATTGAAAAACTGTTCGATGAGGTTGTTGAGATCATGGCTGGCTTCCAGGATCACGTCGCCCCCACAACCGCCGTTCCCGCCATCGGGCCCACCCTTGGCCACATAGGCTTCGCGGTGGAACGCCACGGCCCCTTTGCCGCCATGGCCGGCCTTGGCGTAGATCTTGACCTCGTCGACAAACATCGCTGGAGAATGAAAAAGAAAAAGGGGCGAGGCTGGCGGCCTCGCCCCGAAAAAGACGATCCGGGTCAGTTCGCGACAGCCACCACCGGTGCGACCGGTGCGACCACCACGGGTTCGATATTCACCCGGCGACCTTCGCGGTCGAACTTCACCTTGCCCTCGACGAGGGCGAAGAGGGTCCAATCGCGGCCGGTGCCGACATTGGTTCCCGCCAGAAACTTGCTGCCGCGTTGGCGGACAATGATGCTGCCGGCGGTGACCAGTTCACTGCCAAATGCCTTCACGCCCAGCCGCTTGCTGACGCTATCGCGTCCGTTACGGCTACTGCCTTGACCTTTCTTATGCGCCATAAGCCTGAAATAATCCGAAAACCAAAAACCAGATCCCAGCCAACAACTCCCAACCGTCAGGCGTTGATCTCCTTGACCTTCACCACCGTCAATTCCTGACGGTGACCGACAGTGCGATGGTAGCCCTTGCGGCGCTTCATCTTGAAGGCGATCTTCTTATCGCCCCGGATGTGTGCGACCACATCGGCCACCACGCTGGCGCCGGCAACCACCGGTTGGCCAACGCTCACCTGTCCCTCACGGTTGACAAGCAGAACCCGGTCGAACGTGAAAGTCTGCCCCGGCTCTGCCGCCAGGCGCTCAATTTCCAGCGTATCGCCGGCCGTCACGCGGTATTGCTTCCCGCCAGTTTCCAAAACAGCGTACATATAGCTTCCCGAAAGAATGAGAAGACAACCGTACCCTTGCCCTCATGTCAACGCGGGAGTTTTGACATTTTTGAACCGGGCGGAATGGATGATACGTGAGTCCTCCCTTCCGTCCCGATCGAATCGTGACATCCCCCGGCCACACCGTTCCAATGGGTATCCTTTGATGAATTCCATCACGACCCGAAAGTTCCCTCATCCTCCTTCGAACCCCCCTGTGAACCCAGTCCATCCATCCCAATCTCGGTCAACATCAGCGCGACCCCGGAGGAGAACTCTCACCACCGATGACTCGGAAACGCCCCGTGGACTGCCATTCCGGATCCGTGTCCTCCGTGCCATCCGCGGTTCATGCACCGGAAGGGTCACGGTGCTCATACCTTCCGCCTTGGGACTCCTGTTGGCGGCCGGGAGCGGTTGCAACAAATCGAATGCCGGATCCCGAGCCAAGGAAGCCGACCCCAACGCGGCCAGGTTCGAAGCCATCCGACAGGCTGGATTTCCCGTCACCTTGACCGAACTCGATGCGTGGTATGTGACGCCGCCCGCGTCGGACAATGCGGCGCCGTTGTATGCGGAGGCGTTCGCCGCACTTTCCCCGTCAAAGCCCGAATCACCCAACTATCTCGCGGAAAACCAGAAGGCGCTGGAGTTGTTGCACCAGGCCGCCGCCCGGAAGAAATCCCGTTACCCGGTGCATCTCACCGACGGTCCCGCCACCCTCCTGCCCCATCTGGGCAAGGTGAAGGTCGCGGCGGTGCTGTTGTCCAAGAGTGCCAACAACCAAGCCACCAAGGCCCGGATGGACCTGGCCGCCCAGTCCCTGCTCGATGGCTTCCGATTGTCGCGGTCATTGGAGGAGGAACCCCTGTTGATGTCGCACATGATGGGAATCGCCGCGCTACGCACCACGCTCACCGGCCTGGAGTCCGTGCTCACCCGCAAGGCCTTCACCGACGAGGATCTGGTGCGTCTGCTGACGGCCGTCCGTGACAGCGAAGGCGGTCTGCGCATCACCCGGTCTTTGGCGGGGGAACGCGATTCGGGAATCAGCGTGTTCCAACTGGCGGCTCCGGAATTGACCCGATTGTTCGCGCAATTCCCGGATTCCCCGAAAGATTTCGATCCGGCAACTTATCGAAAGGGACCCCAGTACAGGCCCGATTTCACTTTTTACCTGGATCGGATGGAAGAGGCGGTCACCGCCAGTGCGCTGCCGTATCCGAAGGCCTTGGATGGACTAGGTCCATGGACTTCGCAAGTGGGTGTCGCCACGACCAAGGGATTCCGCATGTCCGCGATGCTCCTGCCCGCGATGGAAAAGGCGGCGGACAAGGCGGCGGATGCCACCGGTCAATTGCGGGCTGCGCAGGCCGCACTGGCGGTGGAGCGTTTCCGGATTGCCCACCCCGACACCCTTCCCGATTCCCTCGGCCAACTGGTCCCGGAGTACTTGGGGAAAGTTCCCGAGGACCCGTTTGACGGCCGGCCCCTCCGATATAAGAAAACGACTTCGCGGGGCTACGTCGTTTATAGCATTGGCAGGGATCGGAAGGACGATGGCGGAAATCCCCGGCCCGCCGGATCCCCGGGCGATCCTCCCGACCTGACGTTCGCGGTGCTGCGGTAGATCGTGAAAGAGTCGCCCGTTCCGGATTGACCCGGGAGGCCTGAACATCGATTCCTAACGGCCCGGTGGCACACGGAGCCGCACGGGATAATTCGGGATTAATATAATTCAACGATGGCGAACATTCATTTCATCGGGGGCGAAAAGGGCGGCGTCGGCAAATCGCTCGTCGCGCGCGTCCTGGCCCAGTACCTGATCGACCTCAACCTGCCGTTCCTCGGGTTCGACACCGACCGATCGCATGGCGCCCTGCTGCGGTTTTATGCCGGCTACGCGTCGCCGGTGCTGGTCGATCGCTATGAGACGCTGGACGCCATCGTGGAGGCCGCGGTGGAACAACCCGAACGGCGCATCCTGGTGGACCTGGCCGCCCAGACGCACGACCCGTTGGTGCGCTGGATGGACGAATCCGGCGTGCTCGACCTGGCCGACGAGGCGGGATTCGCGATCCATTACTGGCACGTGATGGATGCCGGCAAAGATTCGGTGGATCTGTTGAAACGGTTGTTGGACCGGTTCGGTTCCCGGCTGAAGTACGTGCTGGTCCGCAACCAGGTCCGCGGGGATGACTTCGGGATCCTGGACCGTTCCGGGGAACAGAACCGCGCCGTGGAATTGGGGGCGCGGGTGGTGGCGTTGCGGCATCTGCAGGACGGGGTCATCAACAAGATCGATGCCACCAACAGCAGTTTCTGGGCGGCGAAGAACCCGGCCGACAAGGCGAGCACCGGACTGGGCCTGATGGATCGGCAGCGGGTGAAGATGTGGCTGCGCGACGCGTATCAACAGATCGAGGCGGCCGGGATCTGAGCCTCCTCCCGGGAGGCCTTGGCCACCTCCGGATCACCGGGGGCGGGGTCCTGTCTCCGATGATGCCGGCATCAAGGGAGACAGGGCCCGACGGAGTGCTACTTTTTCTTGGCCGGCGACGCCTTGGCGGCTGCAGCCTGCTTTTTCTTCTGGTCCGCGCTGCTGGTTGCGGCCTGTTTCTGCGACGATTTCTTCTGAGTCGCCTTCGGGGATTTATCGCCCATATCAGTGATGTTTGTTAGGTTTTTCTTGCCGACGTCGAGGTCGTCTCGCCACCGGACGGGTCCAACTGTGCCCATTTGGCGGCCGTTTGTAAATTGTCACCGCAAGGTCATCGCACGGTCACGGGGCCACCGCACGGTCACGGCGGGGTCATCGGGCCGCAATACCTTGGTCCCTGGCAGACGGATCGACCCATTTCTGCCGCAGGTGCCGCGTCGACGCCGTCCTCCCGCCGACATCCCGGACGTCACCAGGCGCGGGCGAAGGGGTCAGTCCCGAATGGCACTTAGTTAAGAAGGCTTAGAAACCCCTGCTTTTCCGGCCTTATTCCAGCACTTGCCGCGGTGCTCCTGTTCGCGATAGAGGTGTCGATGCTGGTTGAGTATTGCAAAGGGCTTGGGCCGTCGCTTCACCG
>JANYCC010000154.1 GCA_025360495.1 Verrucomicrobiota bacterium
GCCGGGTCCGGGGCAACGATCGCGAAGAGGACCCCCAGGGCCGCGAGTCCGCCGGCCGCCGATTGCATTCGCAAAGCTGATTGATTCACAGGCCGACACTTTGCACGGGCTCCACGCATTCCGCTCTGGTTGGCTTGCGCATTCTTGGCGGACGCTTGCCCCGATGGAATCCGGTGGGCCATCGCGCATTCCCATGCGCCACTATGAACCCCCTCGCCCCGTGAGGAACGAGCGGGGAGAGGGATGGGGAGAGGGGTCGGCCAGGAATCAGAGGTCAGTGATCAGAAGCCAGTAAGTCAGCCGTACACCGCCCGTACTCGTGCTTCTCGTTCTCGTGTCTCGTTCTCGTTCTCGTGTCTCGTCGAACTTCAGGCCGGATCGAGGGGGACGAGGGCCGAGGACGAGAGGCACGAGTACGAGGACCTCACGGGAATCCGGGGCCTCCTCTCCCCGTCCCTCCTCCTTCGTTCCTCAGGAAGAGAGGGGGACGGATCCCGAAGCGCATTCCCATGCGCTGCCACATCTCCTTCATCCCCCACCCTTCATCCTTCATCCTTTCCCCCTCACGCCGGTTCCAGAGGCAGCACCATCGTGAATGCCGTGCCCCGCCCGGGCCGGGAGTGACACCGCAGCTTCCCCCCGTGCGCCTCCACCACCCGCCGCACAATCGCCAATCCCAGCCCGGTCCCCCGCGGTTTGGTGGAACTCAACAGCGACGTGAACAGCCGTTCCTGCTGCTCCTTGCTCATCCCCGTCCCCGTGTCCCGGAACCGGATCAGGACCCCGCTGGCCTTGCGCTGCGGGCCCATCCCCGGCGCGAACGTCCGGGATCGGATCGACAACCGTCCCCCTTCCGGCATGGCCTCGACGGCATTCAACGCCAGGTTCAGGAACGCCTGCTCCAGTTGCGTCGCATCCCCCACCAACCGAGGCAACTGCGGATCACACCGCAGGACCATCGCCACCCCCGCGTGCCTCAGCTTCGGCCCCAGCAACAACCCCATGTCCTGCAACAGTTGGTTCGCATCCAACGCCGTCGTCGTCGGTTCCGCACTCCGCGCAAAATCCAGGACCCGGTCCACGATCCGGTTCAGGTGATCCATCTTCTCCCCCATGATCCGCACATCCGTCCGACGCGGATCCCCCTCGGGAAACTGCAGGTCGAGGGAATGGTGCAGCATTTTCATGACGGTGAGCGGATTGCGGATCTCGTGGGCGATCTCGGCCGCGAGCAAGCCGAGCGCACTGAGACGTTCGGACTGGCGCATCTCCTCCTCCAGATCCACCAACCGGTCATAGAGCCGCGCCTTTTCCAAGGCCAATGCGGACAACTCGGCGTAAGCGGCCAGGGTGCGCACCTCCTCGTCGGCGAAAATGTGCGGTTCACCCGTATAAACATTGAGCGTGCCCGTGACCCGGTCGCCCAGCCGCAATGGCACCGCCAGCAAGGAAACCAACCCCTCGCTCCGGGCCACCTCCACGTTCTGATAACGCCCGCTGACCTGCACATTCTCCACCTGCATCGGCTTGCGACGCCGGACCACGATGCCCAGCAGGCTGTCGCCCAAGGCCAGCCGGGGTTTCGCCACATAACGCGCCCCTGCCCCGTTATGGGCCCGTAGATCCAGCCATTCACCGCTCTCATCCAGCATCATCAGGGAACACATCCGCGCGCCGATCAACGCCCGCGCCTCCCGTGTGATCGCCTGCAACGCCTGGTCCAACGAGATCGTCGAGTTCAACCGTTGGCTCACCCGGACCAACGATTCCAACAGCCGGGCCCGTTGCCGCGCCGCTTCAAACGCCCAAGTGTTCTGGATCGCCGGCGCCGCCAGGGCCGCCATTTCCTCCAGCAAACTCAGGTCCTCCGTCCCGAAGGCGTCGATCCGGTCGGCATCCACGTTCAACACGCCGCGCACCTCGTCCCCCACCCGCAACGGGACTGCCAATTCGGAAATCACCCCGGGCTTGAGATCGAAATAGCGTTTGTCACTCGTCACATCCCCCACGCGGACCGACCGACCGGTCCGCGCCACCCAACCGGTCAAACCCTCGCCGACCCGAAGACGGAGACTCCGCGCCTCGGCGGGCAGCCCGAATCCCGCCTCGATCTCCAGGAAACCGGTCGTCGGGTTCACCAGGCAGATCGACCCGGAACTCGCGCGCATCAGTCGGACGGCCTCGCCCAGGATCAATTGCAGCGATTCCCGGGGCTCCAGGGTGGAATGGATCACCTTGCTGACCCGATTCAGGGTTTCGAGCCGTTCCAAACGTTCCCGGAGTGCGGCCAGTTCGTCTTTCATCGGACGCGTGAGATCAGAATAATGCCGGTGAGCGCAAACACGGCATTGGGCAGCCAGGCCGCCACCCAACCCGGCACCTGCCCACTCTGGCCCAGTGCGAAACCAAACCGCTGCAACACCAGGTAGGCAAACGCAATCCCGATGCTTCCCGCGACCCCGTAAAACACGTTCCGCCTTCCCGAGGGCACCGAAAACGGGATGGCGATCAACACCACGACCAGGCACGTCCACGGCGCCGCCAACCGCGCATGAAGCTGCGTGTCCAACGACGCCGTGAGCTCCGGTGAAATCCGCCGGTGGAGACGCTCATAATCCCGGATTTCGCGCAGAGTCAGTTCCGCCCCGTGCAACGCTTTGCCCCGCCGTTGGGAATGCACCCGGATATCAGCCCGGATCATCTCGGGCGTCTCGGTCAATTCGGGGAGGGCCAATTCCGCATGGGTCACCCGCATCGGTTCATCATCCTTGAACCCGCGGAACAGGTATTCGGTCACCTGCTGGAACACCCAGTGATCGTCCTCCCAACGGCCGGATTCCCCGATGATCAACCGCGATCCGCCGGCTTCCAACGGGACTTCCACCCGCAGATCGTGCAGTTCGCCGCGGATCGGATCCAACGAACCGATCCGCCAGCGCCGGCCATCGTCGGGGGGCACCACGAGGTTGGTGCGCCACAGGACATTGGTCTGGATCAACACCGCTGCCGGCGCGCCGGGATTGCTCGCCAACAAGGCCGTCGGCACCGACAGATCCCGACCCTCCCATTTCAGAATGCCGTCGGGCGAATCCGGCACTTGGGGAAAATCGGCGAATGGACGATTGGTCCGCGCCGCCGGCCGCGCATCGTCCGTGCTGCGCCAGAGACGTTCGCTCACATTGGTCGCCTTCCATGCGCCATTGGTCCACAGGGCGCTCCGCGCGAACAAGGCCCGTCGCGCCGAGAGATCCAGGGGCATCCGCACCCGTGGCCCGCGCAATTCCGACGTCACCAAATGGAAGGCCCCGATGCTCCACAGCCGGTGTTCGGCGGTGTTTTCCAAGTCGATGCGTTCGCGCCAGACGAGGGTTTCGAAGGCATTGGTGAGGACCCGGCGTTGCCGGATGTTTTCCTGTCGTTCGCGGGCATCGGGTGCGAGGTGTTCATTCAGCCCGTACAAGCCCAGCGAGAAGGCCAGGCCGAGGACCAGATACGGCAGACAAATGCGCCACACGCTGATGCCGGCGCCGCGCATGGCGATGAGTTCATTGTGGCGGGCGTGATTGGTCAGGGCATAGAGCAGGGCCAGTAGGAAGCCCATGGGCAGCACCGTTCCGCACAGGGCGGGTAGGCCGAACCAGTAGTATTCCGCCACATCGGCGAAATGCATCTGGGCGCGTTGGAAGCCGTCCAACTCGCCGAACAGGTCGAAAGCCAGCCAGAAGACCAGGAACCCCCCGAGACAGAATCCGAGGGGCACCAACAGCTCGCGCAAGAGGTAACGGTCAAGCAGCCGCATCCGTCCGAACACGATACGCACCCGCCCGTCCGGCTCCAACGGTGAATCCCGGCTATCGACCGGAGGGGCGAGGACGAGGGATGAAGGATGAAGGATGAAGGAAGCAACCTCAGGATGAAGGATGAGGGGCGAGGGATGAGGGATGATGGCGAGGTCCGAACCTCTGGTCCCCCTCTCTTCCTGAGGAACGAAGGAGGAAGGGTGGGGGAGAGGAGGCGGGTCCTCGTACTCGTTTCTCGATTCTCGTCCTCGCGTCTCCTCTTCGAAGCCCAATGCCTGATCGAGGACGTGAGGTTGCTTCGAATTGATGGACGGTGAGGAGAGGAGAGGGAGTACCATGAAACCCATCATCAAAGAGATCCCCTCCAAGACCCGCCGCAAGTTCGACGACATGGGCTTGCGTCGAAAAAACGGACAGTAAAAAGAGAAGAATTGGTTAAGTGTTTTTGAGTTCGAAGTTGAGCGGCGAAAGGAAGCCCAGTGCGCTGTGGAGGCGCTGGCGGTTGTAGAAACATTCGATGAAATCGAAGAT
>JANYCC010000156.1 GCA_025360495.1 Verrucomicrobiota bacterium
ATCTTCGATTTCATCGAATGTTTCTACAACCGCCAGCGCCTCCACAGCGCACTGGGCTTCCTTTCGCCGCTCAACTTCGAACTCAAAAACACTTAACCAATTCTTCTCTTTTTACTGTCCGTTTTTTCGACGCAAGCCCACCCAGTCACCGGCGAATTGAGTGAGGACGAATGCCGCCGCGACGGCGAACAGTGTGAATGCGATGCAGACCTTCCATAGTAGAGAGGCGTGGGGACCAAATGCGGGCCGGATTGCGATCATCGGGTACGCAGCGTTTAGCGGCAACCTTGCCGGCGTGCAAGGGGGTTCGTGCGAGCGCCATGAGGCAGGTAACCATTGAGACTGTAACATCTCAGCCGCACTACTGCATCGGATCCCCTTTGACTCGCCACCTCCGGGTGCACCGCCTCCGCAGGCAGCCCCTACTTGATCTTTCCCAACTGCTGCTGTTCGTAGTCCCCGTCCTTTTGGCCGAACACCTCGGTGTACGTGTCCAGGATGAGCTTCCCACCGTCAGAATGGCCCTGCCACTTGGAGATCAGCTTGTAATCGACCCCCGACTGCCAGAGGCGGCGGATGAGCACCTGGCGCAGGTTCCGTTGGGAGAACCCCGGGTAGCCAAGGCGCCGGCAGGCGGCGGTCAGCCCTTTCTTGCCGTCCCGGATCTTGAAGACGCGCTGGTTGGCCGGTGCAGCGGGCTCCTTCTCCTGGAGGCGTTTCAGGAGAGGTTCCAGATGCGCATAGATGGGCAGGTGAAAGAGCGCCTGTGTCTTGTGGCGACGGACCCTCAGTCGCTTGCCAACCCAGTCCACATCACCCCAGGTCAGGGTGAACGCCTCGGCCTGCCCCAGCCCGGCCAAGCCCAGAAACTGGAGGAAATCAGCGGTCTCCTCGGCATTGGAATTGAGCTTTTGCTGGCGCACCTCGGTCACGATCGCCTCAAACTGCTCTTGGGTTGGAACACGCCGGATCGGCTTCTGAGGTTTCTTCCACTGGGTCTTGATCCCTTCGACCGGTGATCGGCTGATCACCCGGTCCCCCACGGCGATCTGAAAAAGCTGCTTCACCAGTCCGACGTAGCGGTTGTAGGTGGTGTTCTTGAAGCGACCCTCGTGCTGGGCAAGCCACTCGTTCAGGTGCGACGGCTTGATGTCCGTGATCCGGATGCTGAGCCCCGGTTCCCAAGTCGCCGTGAGTTTGTTGATGATCGACTGGTTGGTGGCTTGTGTTTTCGCCGCCTTGCCGCGGTTCATGGCGATGAACTTCTCGATCAGTTGCTCCAAGGTCGTCCGGTGCGCGCCGGAGTCAACCGCGTCCAATCCCGCCAGCCAATCCTTGAGGATCCGCTCGGCGCTTTTGCGATCGGTGGTCCCCAAACTGTGTTCTTTGCGCTTGCCTCCTGATTTTTTTATCCCGTAATACGCGCCGCTGCTCCGATGACGATAGAGACACGGATGATTGGGAATCTTGTCGAGAAGCTGCCTTGTGCTGAGGCGGTCGCCTTTCATGGTCTCAATCTCGGGGGTGGCAATCGGGGGTGTCAAGGGTTTCAAGCCTTTGGAAAACCCACTCGTAACTGTCTGGCGTAGAGGTGAATGGGGTCGTAGCTCAGTTGGTAGAGCGTCTCGTTCGCAATGAGAAGGTCAGGGGTTCGAATCCCCTCGGCTCCACCATTTCGCCAGGTTTCCAGGGACGGACCAGGGTCGCGGACCCACGGAGCCTCAGGTTTCAGAGCCCGGAGCTGCGGAACTTCAACCTCGACCCTGGCGAGATCGTCGTTTGATTCCCTTCCCACGGCCCGTTCCATTCCTCAACCGACGCTCATCCGTACAAAGACCCCAATCTCCAATCTCCAATCTCCAATCTCCAATCTCCAATCTCCGAACTTCGAACCCCGATCTTCGAACCCCGATCTCCGAATCACCCCGCCTGATGCGCCGGTATCGCCTCACGGACCTCGTCCTCTTCGCCCACCTCGGCATCGTGGGTCTGCTCCTGGTGGTGGCGCGGGAACGGGCTTCCACGGCCTGGCCGGTCTGGCTCGCGGTTCATGCCGCCGTCGCACTCCTCGTGGCCGGGTTGGTCCGCCACGATCGCACCGGCGCCGCGGGTTGGCTTCGCGAACTCTATCCCCTACCCCTCTTCGTCCTGCTGTATCGGGAATCCGCCGCGCTCAATCACACGTTTTTCGCCGAACCGCTCGATCCCTGGTTCTTTCGGGCCGAAGAGGCGTGGTTCGGCGGTCAACCCAGCCTGGCCTTCGCCCAGCGCTGGCCGCAGACCTGGGTCGCAGAGATCCTTTATGGCACCTATTTCAGCTTTTACGTGATGATCGTCGGGATGGGAGGATGGCTCGTCGCCCGACATCGCGCCGCCGCCCGTCATTTCCTGGCCGTGCTGACCGTGGTGTTTTGCACCTGCTACCTGGTCTTCATCGCCCTGCCGGTGGTGGGACCCCGGATCTTGGAGACCGGCGGACTTCCCACGGGCACCACGGCAGCGCTGGGACTCAATGCGGTTCCGCCCATGCCACCGTCCACCCAGGCCGGACCCTTCGCGATTCTGATGCGGTTTCTTTACACTTGGTTTGAGGGCGAGGGCGGGGCGTTCCCCAGCAGCCACGTCATCGTGGCCTGCCTGACGGTCCGCTTCTCCTTCCTCTATGCGAGGCCGGTCCGATGGATCCACGCCACCCTCGCCGTGGCATTATGTTTCGGCACGGTTTATGGGCGCTATCATTATGTCCTCGATGTGCTGGCCGCCTTGGTTCTGACGATCCCTCTCATCGCCGGTGCCGAGTGGCTGCGACGTGGGGTCGAAGACTGAAAGCGCATTGCCATGCGCTGCTACGACGGGTCGCGGGCCAGCTTCGGGAAGACTTTGCGCACCTCCACCTGGCCGCCCTGGCCGCGCGTCACCCCCAGTTGGTTGTGCAATTTCAACTCGCGCCACACGGCCTCGCCCGTCACTTCGCCCCGCAACAAGGCCCGGTATTGCCCGATCGTCCGCGTCACTTCCTCCGGGGTCTCGTCCACGAACTCGATGCGGAACCGTCGCAACCCGGCCGCCAGCAAACGCGCGGCATGTTCGGCCCCGGTCTGCGCCCTTGAGTTGAACACCGTGTTGCGGCAACCCGCGTCGGCCTTGAGGGGATGCTCCATCCCGACCCGGTCCCGGAGCCGCACCTCATGGGTGTCACAGGGCCGTCCACAATTGGTGTAATCCGTGCCCTTCGAAAGGAACGCGCAGAACACGCAATGCTCCATGTGAAACATCGGCATGTGCTGGTGAAGGGTCACCTCGAACCATTCCGGCGGCGCGGCACCCAGTAATCCCTCAAGCTGTTGCGCGTTGAGGTCATAACTCGCGGTGACGCTCTCCAACCCGGCCTGACGGACATAATGTTCCGCCGTCAACGGATTGGCCACGTTCAGCGAAAAATCCCCGCGCTGGCGACAACCCGCGAAATACCGCAGGTGCTCCGCGTTCCGCACCAGGTAACCGTCCGCCTCCGACGACCGCACGATCTTAAGAATCCATTCCTCGCCCGGTTTGAAAATCCGGGGTGGTGCGACCCAGAGGGTCCGCGGGGATCCGTCTCCGGCACCGCATTCACGGACCGTGCGCACGGCCTCACGGTACCGCTTGGGATCCTCATACTCGCAGTAAAGCGTGGTCACCCCGCACTGCAGCGCCGCCTCGAGTTGCTCCGGTCGACGCACCAATACGACCAGTTCCGGCCCCTTTTCGTCATTCTCGTCCCCTTCGGCCGACCCGGCGAGGGAGCTCAGACCGGGCCCGGCTTCCGGGGATAAGGTCCAACGCACCCCGGCGATCCGGCGTGCTTCGAGTTGCGCGACGGCTTCACGTCGGAGCCGGTTCAACTCACTCATGGGCACGATCACCGCGCCTTCCAACCGGTTCCGCAATTCGCCCAAACGGAACGGCGTGCCACCCAACCGGCCCAATTGATCCCGCAAACGTTCGTCAGTCAGCGGCTGTTTTTCGGCCACGGCGAGCGGCACCAGGGAATCCACCTGGACGACCCAGCCCCGATCATCGCGGGCCACCAGCGTCAGGGGCACCCCCGCATGACCATGCACCTCCAGGATCACCGGCCGCTGCCATCGCAAGGCTTCGCCGCGAAAACTCCGCTGCAGATCACGATCGAGGGCCGGATCATCGGTCTTCCACAAGAGATGACCCGGTTGCACCGCCTGCAAATCCACAGCGTCATGCCCGAATCCCAGGGCCCACAAATCCGGCCCTTGCGACTCCACCTGGTAGATGCGTCCCCCCTGCTCCTCCAAGTCGGGTCGGCCGGCGTCGAACACCACGCCATCCCCCGGCTTCACGGGTCCGGCCGGTCGCACGAGGACCCGATCGCGTTCGACCCGCACCACTTGACCGAGATAGACCCCGCGCTTTTTTCCGAACCGTGCATGGGCCAGTTCCTGGTTGTTCACGCCGCGGAACCAACCGGTGTAAAGGCCGCGGCTGAAACCCATCTCCAATTCATACCGCGCCTGTCCCCGGTCGAATCCAGGCAGTGTCCCCACGTCCGGCAACCGGGCCGTGTCACGGGTCCGACCCAACTCCGCCCCGAGGCGGTCGAGGGCCTGCCGGTACACCCGGGTGATGCCGGCCACGTATTCGGGCGACTTCAACCGACCCTCGATTTTCAGGGACGCCACCCCCGCGTGGATCAGTTCGGGCAAAACGTCCAGACCTGAAAGATCCTGGGGCGACAACAGGTACCGGCGATCGCCGAGCTCGACCTTGCGGCCATCGGAAATGAGTTCGTACGGCATGCGGCAGGCCTGGGCGCATTCGCCGCGATTCGCGCTGCGTCCGCCGAGTGCTTCGCTCGTCAGGCATTGTCCCGAATAAGCCACGCACAGGGCGCCATGAACAAACACTTCCAAGGGCAGCGGCACGGGAATGTCCCCATCACCCGCCGACAACGACTGCGCCGCTTGGATCGCCGCGATGTCCTTGAGCGAATTCTCCCGCGCCAACACCACGAGGTCGCATCCCAAATCCCGTGCGAAATCCACCCCGGCGGCGCTGGTCACGGTCATCTGGGTGGAACCGTGGATCGGGAAATCGGGTGACATCCGGCGGATCAACCGGCAGATGCCGACGTCCTGCACGATGGCGGCGTCGACCCCGGCGGCGATGATGGCGCGGAGGTATTCGGTGGCGGCGGGCAGCTCCTCGGTGAAGACAAGGGTGTTGAACGTGACATAGCCACGGACGCCGCGCCGGTGCAGGAACTCCATCAGCTTCGGAAGGTCGGCTTCGGTGAAATTATGGGCGCGCATCCGGGCGTTGAAGCGGTCGAGGCCGAAATAGATGGCATCGGCGCCATTCTCGACCGCGGCGCGCGCGCAGTCCCAATCGCCCGCCGGGGCAAGGAGTTCGGGCAATCGCAGCGATGGCAAACCGGCGTCGGCCGCTGCCAACGGCGGTGCGAGCGGTGCGGTCCCGGCAGGATTCAAGGTCTCGGCTTTCAAAGGATGTCGGCCGGTCCCCGACCGGCAGTGGGTCAGTAGACACCCAAAACGCCGGGAAAGGAAGGGGCAGTGCGAAAGGGGTCCACTGGAGTCTCCCTCTCTTCCTGAGGAACGAAGGAGGAGAGGGTTGGGGAGAGGAGGCCCGTTGACTGTCGCGGCCCCCTTCAATTCATCTGCTTCACCAAGGCGTCGATCGCGTTGGCATAATCGTCGTCCGCCACCTTATCGAGAAACTTCTTCAACAGCTGCCGTGACCCCGCCAGGTCGTTGCCGAGCGCCGCCAGAGCCGCACCGGTTATATAATAGTTCCGCATCAGGAGCATCTTTTCCTCCCCGTCAGGCAGGGCTTCCATCGCCCGTCCAATGGATTCCATGTTGGGTCCCTCCTGCCCGCCGGGGTAATCCCCGGCGCGGATATGAAGCGCCAGGTGGGCGATCTCCAAGGAGGCCACCCCCGGCGTCGCCTTCATCGCCTCATGCACGACTTCCAAGGCCGGTGCCGGTTGGCCCGATTCATTCAGGACCTTCACCAAGGCGAACCGCGTGCGCGCATCCGGCCGCACCTTCAACCGTTCCCGCACGACTTCCTCCGCCACCTTCCAGTCGGGCTTCCCGGCGGTGACAGCCAGCGCAAGGGCCAGCTCGAATGCCTGGTTCCGCGCCGGATCCAATCGCACGGCCCGCAACGCCGCCTTCCCTGCGCCGGTCACATCCCCGCGCACGACCATCCGCAGCAGCGCCTGATACTCCATCGCCGCGGCGGCCAGGGAATGGTCGTCGTCCTCGCCCAACCTTTCGAGCCGGGCCAGGCCGGCCAGGACCGACGACTGCTGGGAGTCCGTCAGCCGACTGAACAGTTCCCCATTTGAATCCTTTCCGGCGGACCGGATCATCTCGGCAATGGCGGGTCCCAGACGATGGAAGATGAGCGCCATGAGCAGTCGCGGATCCTTGGGCCGCAAACGGGCGGCGACCTCGAGATCGGGCACCGCGGATTCCGGGAACAGCGCCCCGAACATCTGGCGTGACTGTTCCGCTTCGGTCCCGTCCCGGTGCCGGACAAACTCCAGCAATGCCCGGTTGGTCCGGATCCTCGCCCGACGCGACCAGGCGCGGGCTTCCGAAGGGGCGAGCTTCACCATCTGGTCCGCCGTCGCCAGGGCCTCATCGAGCACCCGGACGGAATCCTCGATCACCTTGGCGGACGGTGGCGGGCCGCCGGCGAGCGGGTTGGGATTCCCATTCTCACCGATCATCACGGGGCGCACTCCGATTTCGCCGAGGACCGTGGCCAGTTCATACCAAGCCTCCCACGGGGCGTCCGGGCCCGAGGTGATTTTCCGCAGGATCCGCTCCGACTCGTCAAACTCCTGGGCCAGGCGCAGGGCCGCACCGAGTCCGATCTGGGCCGCCCGGTCGTCGGGCGCGGCCGCGACCCATTTTCGCCAGGCCCCGACCGCCGCCATCCGAAGGCGCCCCTTTTCCGCCGGATCGTCGAGCTGTCCCGCCACCCGGGACATTTCGAGCCAGATCTCGGCATCCTTGAGCTCATTGTTCAAGCGGCCGCGGAGCCGTGCCAACTCCGCCTTGGGATCGGGAAGATCGGGATCGCTGACCCAATCCTGGGAATCCGTGAACCCGAATTTGAACTGCATGTTCATCCGGGGCAATTGGACGGCCTCCCGCAGCTTCTTGACCACGGGCTCGTCCACGGCGGCGCGCAAGGGTCCGACCGTGGACACCAGCAGCAATGACAACACTCCCGCCCATCGCAATGTCCTGAACATCATTTTTTCAAAATCCATTGTTTTGCCCCTCCGGCGTTCCGGCCACGGGCACGATCGCATCCCCGGTGCGAAAAATGCCTGCGGACAGGATCTGCGCCCGCAATCCACCCTGGTGCACCAGTCCTTGCAACACCTCCGGGAACGTTGTTTTCGCCAGGTGATTGCAGGGCTCGCAAAGGCGGATTCCCCGGATCAAGACTTCCCCGATGCGGAAATCCCGACCGACCAGGGCATTGAGATCCACCCCTTCCGTGACGATGTTCCGCCGGGCATGGCGTGAAGTGAACTCCAACCCGGACCGGGCCGCAAACGCCTCGATTTTCTCCCGTTCGATCAGCGTGATTTCAAAATCCGGCCGATGCGGATGCGGCGAGAACGTCCCGACCCCGGCGTGATATCGGTCGCCCTCGAGTCCTTTCCCGGGAACGGCCCGGATGCCCTGACGCGACTCCATCGGCGCATCGGGGGATGCCGAGATCAGGATTTCAACCACGCGAGACATGGGGGGATTAATGACTAATGACTAATGACTAATGCCGACTCACGACTGACCCCTGACCCCTGACCCCTGATTACTGATTACTGATTACTGATTACTGATCTCTGATTACCGCCCCGCGCCCATCATTTCCCCTCCGCGGGCAACGGCACCTGGCCGGGACGCCCCAGGTAATATAAGAGATCGCGGATCTGCGGCTCCTGCAATTGCAGCAGCAGACCCTCGGGCATCATCGAGTTCTCCGCCTGATCCACCTTGGCCACCTCCGCCTGGGGGATGCGCTCCAACGCATTTGCCGTCTGCACCACCAAGGTGTTGCCCTCGGTCGCCTTCACGATGCCGCTGACCACCCGGCCATCCTTGGTCTCCACCAGCGATTGCCGGTATTCGTTCGGGATCACCGCATTCGGATACAGGATGTTTTGAAGCAGATAATCCAGGTCGCTCCGGTTCGATCCGGTGATGTCGGGACCCACCGCCCCGCCGAAGTCGAACAGGTGATGGCACTGCGCACACACTTGGTTGAACACCACCCGGCCACGCGGGGCATCGCCCGGGGTTGAACCCCCCTTCCAATACAGCGCCTTATATTTCTCGACCTCCTTGGTCATGTCGGGGCTCGTGTCCTTCATCACGCCCCACACCGCGGTGATCTGCCCGTTGATGTCGCCGTTCTTCAGGTTGCGCAACTGCCGGATCAGGTCGGCGGTCAGATCCGTGCGCGGCACCTTTCCGGCCGCGACCGCCGTCAGCAACGGACGCGCGTAACCCACCCGCGACGCCAGCGTGTTCAGGGCGTCGCGCCGTTCGCCCACGGATAACTTCCCATATTCCGCCAGTATCAGATCCGGTGTCTTGGGGTCATCGAACGACGCGAGATGCCGGAGCACCTGGGCGCGCACCGCGGGATCGGAAACCAATCCTTGGAGCAATCCGACGAGGCCGGGATCGCGGGCCGCCAGCAGGGAATCGAGCGCGATCTTGCGGGCATCGGCCGCCGCTTTGGAATCGGTCGCGACCTGTCGCAGGGCCTGTACCGCACCCTCGCTGCCGAACGTCAGCGACAACGTTTGGACGAGGGTGCGGATGTCGGCGTTCGGGCTCGCACCCAGGCGGGCCTCCACCCCGGCCCAACCCGCGGGCATGGGCAACCTCTGCTGTCCGCGCAACCCCGCGCTCATCCCGCGAAGGATGTCGAGCCGGACCTGCGGATCGGTGGTCTCGGAAAGCACCCCGGCGAGGCGCGACAGCGAGTCCGCACCGCGCAGCCCCAACTGACCGCACGTCATTGCCACAGCACCGGCCAGCGCCAGTCGTCCGAAGTAAGGAATCTTCATGTAAGCAAATCGGAAAGTGTCCGGAGCCCCGGGTTCAGGGATGGGTCGCGACGGTCAATGCGGCGAGGCGCCGGGCGATGAACTCCCGGACTTTCGGGATTTTGCAGGCCTTCAACAGGTCAACGGCCCGTTCCGGATCGGTGACCACCGAACCCTCGGACGCGTACCAATATAAGTACGGGAGATTGGGATCGGCAACGTCCTCCCCATGGCCGACCAGGGACGTCAACACCTCCCAACGATGGGCCGCGGGGATGCGGAGGACCAGGCTCGCGATATAGCGGCGCACGATCGGTGAGGCGTCGTCCCGGGCCATCGTCGCCAGTCCGCGCAGGGAACCCTTCGCCCCCTCGGTGTCCCAGGTGTCCTCGCCGAGTTCCACCACCTTTTCACCCAGCAATTGCAGGGTCCAGGAACGCACCCATTCGTCGTCCGACCGGAGCAACGGCCGGGCCTCTTCCAGCGAGATCGGGCGCATCAGATGCAGGGCCCACAAGGCCCGGATCCGCGCCGCCGAGTCGGGGGCGTTCAACGCGAGTCCGGCCAGCGTCGTGCGGGCGCCCTCGTCCACCTCGCGTTCCTGCAAGAGGCGCCGCGCATGACGGCTCATCCATTCGTTTTTCGAACCGACCAATTCCACCAGTTCTGCGGACGATTTTTTACCGAGATCGACCGGTGTCTTTTTCTGGTTGTTGTAGACGATCTTGTAGATCCGGCCGTTGCTGCGGTCATGGCCGTCGATGTTGTTATGATGGCATTGGTTCTTGTCGTACCAATCGATCAGGTAGACCGAACCGTCGGCGTCATAGCGGAAGTTGAGCACCTGGGACCATGTGTCGTTGAAATTCACCAGGTCGGGTCCGTGATGACCGACATAGCCGGACCCGCGGGTTTCGGGGATGTCCATGTTGAGGCGCTGGCCATGGATGTTCCCCATGAAAAGGTTGCCGCGGTAACGTTCGGGCCAGGATTGTCCCTGATAGACCATCATCCCCGCGTGGGCATGGCCACCGCCCGCCTGGTCACTGCGACCGTTGCCCGCATGCGGACCCTTGTTGCCGGCATAATGGACATGGTCGCCGGTCGTCTTTATATCCTCGTAATAGAAGGGGAACAGGGTCTTGACGCGGGTGCCGAACTTCTGCTGGTAACGCTGGTTCCGCGCGACCTCGGCGGGTCCGACGGAGAAATGTTCGCCGCCCTGGCGCTCATAACGCCCGCCCTGCACGAGATGCCACAGATGGGGGATCACGCACATTTCGGCCCACAATTGGCCGTGTTCATCGAAGTCGATCCCCCACGGGTTGCTGCCGCCCTCGGCGAACACCTCGAACACCTTGCGGACCGGATGATACCGCCAGACCCCGCAATCCATCCATTGCCGTTCGGAAGCCGGGGTGCCCGGTTTGCCGACCAACGACGGGCAGAACACCCCGTGACAGCCATAAAGCCAGCCATCCGGACCCCAGTTGAAGGTGTTGAGCACCTCGTGCGTGTCCGCCGAATAATCCCAGCCGTCGAGCAGCACCTGGGCGGGTCCGGCGGGCTTCGGATTGTCCCAGTCGCTCACCGGCACGAACATCAGGTTGGGAGCCGAACCGATCCACACGCCGCCGAAACCGACCTCCAGGCCGCTGACCAGGTTCAATCCCTCCATGAACACCGTCCGCTTGTCGAATTTATGGTCCCCATCGGTGTCCTCGAAGACCAGGATGCGATCCAACCCCTGCCCTTCCGGCCGCTTCTTTGGATAACAATATCCTTCCGCCACCCACAGCCGTCCCCGGTCATCGTCACAGAAAGCGATCGGTTGCATCACGTCCGGTTCGCCCGCGAACACGTGCATCCGGAAGCCGGGCGGCAGTGTCGCCTTGGCCGCGGCGTCCTCCGGGGTCAGGCCGGCGAACGGCACGGCATCGGCCGCCGGAGCCGCGTTCTTCTCCAATTCGGCCAATGGCAATTCGTCCGCGAATTTCGGGCGTTCGGTGTAGAAGGCGAATTCGTCGAAGTTGATGTGGCCCCACGGACCGGCCGATTGGTCGACCACGCGGAGGAACACGTCCTTGCCAAGGTGCTTGGTCAGATCGACCACGACGGGCCGCAGGGTTTCGCTGTCGAGGCCGCTCGCTTGGAACAGCGGCTTCTGGGTGCCCACGTCGATGAGTTCCACCCGGGTCGTCGGCCCGGCGCCCCCCGCCACGCGCAGGCTGGCCCAAGGCTGGGTCACCTTGAAAGTTTCGCTGGTCAGGACGCCTGTGCGGGCGTCGCCGTGCCTCTCGAAGGTGCCGATCCAGTACTGTCCCTGGTGGGCCGACTTCATGTCGGAGCGGCGCGGGCTCACGGTGTCGCCCCGGATCGGTTGGCCTTCGAAGGCATCGCCCTCGGCCTTCCAATCGCGGAGATCGCCCGTCTCGAAGTCGAGATTCAACACATGGCCATCGCGGCCCAATGCCTTGACGACCTCGGCATGGATCCCCGTGGCGACACAGGTCACGGAAAGGAGGGCGGCGAACAGACGGTGTTTCATGGCAGGAGTTCCGGGAAGATCATGTCGGTTTTGGACGCCGACGCGAAAGGGGGAATTCGCGGGTCACCGCAGGACCCCGGCCCGGAGCCCGCCCGTTGACAGCTTCGCACCCAAGTGATACGGGCCCTGTGTGCAGGAAACAATTACGATTCGGCCCACGATTCCGAAGGCGGAGCTCCAGAAACTTTCCGGGGCAATCTCAACAAATGGATCAATGGGCTGATCGAACGCGCGGTCGGGGAGCGCAAGTCGGGGTGGGCGGATTTCATGGATCAACCGCGCCGGCGCTTCAAGCCGCAGGCCGATGAAATTCGCAACGCCAACCGATGATGAACTTTGCGGACACCAACTGATTGGAGGCGATGTTCTTCAACCTGGCCGACGACCGGAAAACACGCCGTGGGACCGTGGACCGGTTCATGCTGTGGACCCAAAGCCACCTTGGGGACCTTTGACCTGGCATTGCTCGCGTCCGCCAAACTTGCCGGGGCAACCCGGTTGTTGTCCTTCGATCAAACCCTCAAGGCCCTGGCGCTGACTGAGGGATTGGAGGTTATTCCCGATTTGGACGAAACGGGAAAATCTTTGCTGTCCCGATTGAAGCGTTAGAGAGAATGGATTTCAAGCCCAGGTCGCTAAGAAGCGGGCAGCCGGAACTTCCAGGCCCCATTCTTCTTTCCCCGCCTTTGGGCATCCAGTAATGGATCGCCCAATCCTATGAAGACACCCCGAACCAAATCTGCACCAACTCCCGTCCAACCGCCCTCCGACAAGCCTGAAACCATCGACGAGTACCTCGCAGCGCTGCCGGATGCCCAGCGCGCGGCCTTGGAAAAGCTTCGCCGGATCATCCGGGCGGCCGCGGCCAAGGCTGAGGAATGCATCAGCTACCGGCTCCCTGCATTCCGTATGAAGCGCATGCTGGTGGGCTTTGGCGCGACCGCCAATCACTGTGCTTTTTATCCGATGAGCTCCTCGACGATCGAGGCCCACAAGGACGAGCTGAAGGACTATGAAACCAGCAAGGGAACCATCCGTTTCCAACCCGACCGCCCCCTGCCTGCGACCTTGGTTCGGAAGCTGGTGAAGGCGCGAATCGAAGAGAACGGCGACTGATCAGGTTTGGAGTCCCGGGCTTTAGCCGGCAGACCGTCCGCATCCTCGACGACCCGGCGAATGAGGACACCCTCCGCACCGCGAGCGTCCGACCGGCTGAAGCCTGGCTGAAGCGCGAGTCGGGTCTGCGGTGGCATCGCTCGCTGACGGTCGCCCAACGAACCGCAAATCGCCCCAGGGGCTTCCAAACTCCCTGCTTCTCTCCCGATCTCCGCCGCCAGTAAGCTTGGTGCCGACATTTCCCCATGAACGGACCTTCCGAACCACGCCCGGGACCCTCCAGGCTGATCCCCACCCTCGGCATCTTCAGCGCGGTCATGCTCGTCGCCGGCGGGGTCATCGGTTCGGGGATCTTCCGCGAGGCCGGCGTGATGGCGGCGCAGATTGGATCGCCGGAAGCGTTGTTGGGCGTGTGGGTTCTGGCAGGAATCGTTTCCCTGCTCGGCAGTTTGAGCAACGCGGAACTGGCCTCCATGATGCCGCAGACCGGCGGGCAATATGTCTATCTCCAGCGGGCGTACGGGCTGTTCGTCGCCTTCCTCTACGG
>JANYCC010000172.1 GCA_025360495.1 Verrucomicrobiota bacterium
CGTGCCGATCCGGCCGGTGGCGAAGTTGGTCCCACTCAGGCAATGACCGAGGAAGTCGCGGGTGAAGGCCCCGCCACTGCCGGCACTGTCCGCGCCTCCGACCCGGGCCGTCGGCCACGCCCGGCGGCCGGCGTCGATCGCAAAGTCATGGAGCTTGCGGAATTCCTCCGGCGTGCCGCGCCAGTACCCGATGTTCGCCTCGTTCCAAACCTCCCAGTACCACGACTCCACCTCGGCACGCCCATATTTGTCGACACAATGGCGGACCCACTGGAACACGAGTTCCGCCCATCTGGCATAGTCCTTGGGCGGATAAGCCCAGCCGGTATAGATATCGTCGTAGCGCGCCAGCGGGGTCCAATGATGCTGATACGGATCGGGCTTCACGGAAAGATCCCGCGGCATGAAACCGATCTCCACATAAGGCCGCACCCCGTGTTCCAGATAGGTGTCGAAAATGCGGTCGACAATTGCCCAATCGTAAACCGGTTTTCCGGTGGCGTCCTCGCGATAGGCGCCGGTGGAACCCCATTTCAGGGCGGGTGTGCCGTCCCCGGAAGTCAGGAGGTTGTGGGCGCGGAAGAAGACGGTCTTCGGTGCCAGTTCGCCGAGTTCACCGACCAGCTTCCGGCCGTCCTTGAGATAGGCGTAGTTGGGTTCGTCCGCCCCGAAGAAACGCCAGATCGGCTTCAGTGCGCCCTGGGTTTGGGTGGCATCGACCCGGATGGCAACGGGGAACGGCGCGTCGGCGGACGCGGCACCGGGATCCGCCGCGGCCAGGCCGGGTGCGAGCGTCAGGGCGAGGGCGGGTAACAAGAAGGGGAAACAATCGGGAATGCGCATGATGGCGGCGGTGTGTGCGGAGAACATCCAACCGAAAGATGTGGAAGGAAAGTTTTCCCGGTGCGCCTGTCCCGTCGTCCGGCTACGGCTACGACGCTTGACAGCATCCGGCCCGCACAAGATTGTCACGCTAGCCCCTTGGAAGTGCCATGAATGCGGGCCGAAGCATGCCTATGAAAATGCCGATTATGAAACCGATCACCCACGCCGTCCTCGTTCCCTTGATGTCATTGTTCGTGGCCGCCGCCGTCACCGCGCAGGCCGCTGACTGGACCGCGGGCATGAAGGAGGGCAAACCGGCGCTCCGGTCCATCGGGCACCTCGCCTTCGGGCCGGAGGGAATCCTGTTCATCGCCGATTCCCTGGGCGCGGCCGTGGTCGCCGTCGCCACCGGGGACACGGTTCCCGCCAAGGCCGACCAGGCGGTGCAGGTGGGGGGCATCAACCAGAAGATCGCCGGGTTGCTCGGCACCGCCGCCGACCAGATCCTCATCCAGGACCTCGCCGTGAATCCCATCTCGCGCAATGCCTATCTGGCCGTCTCTCGGGGGCGCGGCCCGGATGCCCTCCCCGTGCTGGTGCGGGTGAAGGCGGACGGACGGCCCGAAGTCGTCGCGTTGGAGCAGGTGAAGTATTCACGGGCGGAACTTCCCGACGCCCCGTTGGATGGCGTGGTGGGGCAGGGCGATCGCGCCAGCAATCCGCGGCAGGAATCGATCACCGACATCGGGTTCTTCCAGGACCGGGTGTTGGTCGCCGGGCTCTCGAACGAGGAGTTTGCCTCAACCCTGCGCGCGCTCCCGTTCCCCTTCCAAGCGGTGTCCAAGGGGACGAGCGTGGAAATGTTCCATGGCTCGCACGGGCGGTTTGAAACGCGTTCCCCGGTCCGCACCTTCGTGACGTTCAACGTCGGCAAGGAACCGCAATTGCTGGCCGCCTACACCTGCACGCCGTTGGTTCAGGTCCCACTTTCCGACCTGCAGCCCGGGGCCAGGGTGAAGGGCAAGACCATCGCCGAACTGGGCAATCACAACCGGCCGCTCGACATGATCGTCTATCATAAGGATGGGAAGGATTTCCTGCTTCTGGCCAACAGCAGCCGGGGGATCATGAAGATCAGCACCGAGCAGATCGGGCAATCCGAGAGCATCACCGCCCCGGTGAAGGAGGAGCGCAAAGGCCTGCCTTATGAAACCATCGCCAGTTGGAAGGGCATCGAACAATTGGACACCCTGGATTCCGGCCACGCACTGGTGTTGCGCCGGGGCGAAGGCGGCTCGCTGAACCTGGAGTCGATGGATCTGCCGTGATGCGACCGACCGTGTCCGGGACGATGGCGGCAGGGTGGGTCGCCGGCGTCCTGCTGATGGTTTGCCTCGGGGCTTCGGGGGCGGCGGAGCGGTCGGTTTCCGGGCCCGGAATCACCGTGCGGTGGGCCGCCGAACCCCCGGACACCAACCGGTTCTTCGTCGAGGTGTCCGGCATCGATCGTTCGCGCCTCTCACAGGTTCGTGAAGGGCTCGCGACGACATCGACCGGTCCGGATCTCCTCGCGGTTTATGCCGAACAGGGCGATGTCGTGGCCGACCTGTGGATCCCCCCGATGGTCGGCACCTATCGGGTGCAGGCGGATGCGCTCCGCTTTGACCCGCAGTTTCCGTTGCAATCCGGCGTGACCTATCGTGCGGTCTTCCAACCGGACCGGTTGCCGGGAGGGACAGGCGCACCCAGTGCAGCCAGCGGTCCGGTCTCCTCCGTCTTCAAGCTGCCGGTGCGGCCGCCGGGATCCGGCACGGTGATCCGCCAGATCTTTCCGAGTGCCGGGATGCTTCCGGAAAACCTGCTCAAGTTTTATGTCCAATTTTCCGCGCCGATGAGCCGGGGCCACATTTATGAGCACATCCATCTGCGCGACGCCGCCGGCAAAGAAGTGGATCTCCCGTTCTTGGAAATCGACGAGGAGTTGTGGGACACCACGCTGACACGCCTTACGCTGTTCATCGACCCGGGCCGCATCAAACGGGGCGTGAAGCCTTTGGAAGAGGTCGGACCGGCGCTCCAAGAGGGCCGACGCTACACGCTCACCATCGACCCCGCTTGGAAGGACGGCACCGGCAACCCGCTGCGGGAAGGATTTCAAAAGACTTTCGGGGTCGGCCCGCCCGATCGTGAACCGCCCGATCCCGCGCT
>JANYCC010000204.1 GCA_025360495.1 Verrucomicrobiota bacterium
CGATCTGGAATGCCCGCCGGTGTGGTCTGTTTTGGGGCGAGGTTCCACCCGAGCCGGCTGGGAGTCCGTGGCAGGGGCAATGTCAGAACCACAAAGCGGCAGTTGAGCGGCTGAGGTTCTGCGGCTCTGAAGTTCCGTGGTTCTGCCGCGCTGCCGCTCCGCCGCCCTGCCGTTCCTCAAACTTTCCTCTGGGCCAGCACCTCGATGATGGCCGCCAGGACGTCGTCGCGTTCCTCGCCGGCCAACCCCAAGGCCAACTGGGCCGTGAGCAGGCCATACTTGGAACCGATATCATAGCGCCGACCATCGGCTTGAAAGGCCAGGAATCGCTCGCGCCGCGCCAGGCTGGCCAGCGCCGCGGAGAGATGCACCCCGCCGCGTTCCCCCGCCGCGTGCACCAGCGCCCCCAATATCTCCATCACCAGCGGCGTCAGCACATGCATCCCGAAGAAACAAAGGTAATGACCCGCACGCAACCCCGGCACCAGGAGCCGTTGCTCCGCCTCGGTCGGCGTCGGTTTTTCAATCACCTCGATGACTTCGTAAAGACCCGGGTGCTGGGTGACCCGACGGCCCCCGACCGCACCGAAATACGGCAACTTGCTCTCATGCGTCGGTTGCACGGCGGAGACGGAACACAATTCCTCGGTGGCCCGTTCCACCAATTGCCGGGCACTTCCGGGCCCGTCCGTGCTCACGTAAACATGGTCGCCCACCAACAGCAGGAACGGTGAATCCCCCGTGAACCCCCGGGCGCACCAAACCGCATGGCCATATCCGAGGGGCTCGCGCTGTTCGAGGAATTCAAGCCGTCCCGCATGGGATCCCGCCGCCACCGCAAACACCGCCTGGTCGCCCGGTTGAACCACCACGCCAATCTGCTCGATGCCCGCCGACAGGGCTTCCTCAATGATGATGGCAAGCGCCGTCTTGGCCGCCCCATCCCGGTCCACCAGCGTCTGCAAGGGAAGCGTGCGCTGGTTGCGACCCGCCGCGGTGATAAGCGCCTTCTTGATCTTCATCGACCCGCCAACCCTGCCACACCCCCGGATCCGTGGCAGGATGAAAGTTGCACCTGGACCCGGCAGATCCTGTGAACGCCCCCATCGGGGATGCCACGCCCCGGTTCCAGGACCCGTGACCCGTGACCCGTCCTCCGACCGGAATCGGGCCTCTCGCCCGCATCCACTCCCGCCGGTCCAATCACGGCCTCTGCGTGCGGCGTCGGGCCCATTCCGCCACCGCCCGATCCAAGGTTGTCACGGTCGCCTTCATCTCGTCCGCAACCTTCTGGTAGGCGTTTTGCGCCGCCTCGGAATCAAAGCGGATGGTCTGACCGTCGGCCTGGAGATGCCAGGCCCCCCATTGGTCAGCCATGACCTCCGTGAAATGCCCAACGCTCTTCACCTGCCCCACGAAAGCGGCGAACACAACCGACGACGCCACGGAACCGGCCTGACAATCCCGCCGGGAATTTCGGACACTGATGCGAGCGTAGACCGGGTCGACATTGCGGACTTTCAGTTCCCGATCCAACTCGGCTGACGGATCCGCGAAATACAACAACAGGGGCCTTAGCCGTTCTTCCAAATGACCGATCAATTGTCGTCGGCGCTCGACATCGGCCCGGGTCGGCAAACCCACCAAGGATCCGTACGCGTTCAATTGTTGCAACGCCGCGTTGAACTCCGCGACCTTGGCCGCATCGGTGGCGGCGTACACTTGGTAGGCCTGCCGGACAGCCAACAACTCGTCCGATGTCTCGTCCTCGTTTCCAAGACCGACCCGGGCGACCGGAGCCGGCTCTGAGGGAGGGTTCGCGGCCTCCGATTTCACCAATCGGGCGATCAGTTCGCGCTCAGAGAGAGCCTCCCAATCGGTCTCCGCCTCGAGGGCGCGCCGGTCCAAGTCCCCGACAACCTTGCCGTCGTGGACAAATGTGACGCTGCCCAGCGGCCCGCCGACATGGGGTAGGAAACACCGGCTCCAGGCCGCAAGTTGCCGCGGTAGGGGCGGCCCGGGCAAGGTGATCATCAGGCTGAATTCGGTGAAGCGGTCCACCCGCACCCGGACCTCCGCATTGGTGGGCAGGCAGTGTCGGGCGACCGCGGTTATGGATCCCGCCAGGTCGGAGTCCACGTCCCTCAGGATTGCCTGGATCGGCCCGCCGACCGCGCGGGCCAATTCCTCTCGATGGCGTGATTCCTGGGCCTGCCCCTCCTCCAGATGGGCCAACTCCAGCCGGGCCAGTTCACTGGAGTGCTGGAGGGAACGGATCCGCAGTTGGGCGGCTTGCTCGGAACGCATACCGCTTTCCCGCGCCGCGCCGCCAAGATGCACCGCCAGGAGCAGGGTCAACGTCAACACCAGGCCGGCGCCAGCCATGCCCAGCCATGCCCTCCGGCTCAGACTCATCCAGGTCGGCATCGGGAGTCCTTAGAATTTCAGCGTGAGGTCCGGATCGCGGCCCTGGGGTGTCGGAAAGTGGGACGGGGTGATCGTCAACCGATCGAAGCCATCGTAATCCACCTTCATGCGGGCGACGATTTGGGACACTGACGCGCGTCTCCAATCGGCGATGAGACTGGCGGCTGCCGGGTCAAAGCCCACCCGGTAGAGCCGGTCCATGACCACCTTGGTGCGGGCGCGCAGGTACCGGCTTTCCTCCTCGGTGGATCCATCCGGCGGCTCCAGCGATTGGTGAACGGCATGGTTGCACGAGACCTGCAGCCGGGCAATACCGCGCGTGCCGCAATAATCAAACAACTCACGGATCACCTGGGCGGAAAGCGTCTCGACCTCCCGGCGCATCTCCGCAGGCGTGTGGTGCTTGGTCACGGCCCCGGCTTCCTGGGCGCTCAGCGAAGACATCCGGAAGGCCACTTTCACCAGAAACAGGTTGTCCTGCAACGTGACTTCAATCCGGGAGCCGGGCGGGGAGGCCAATCGGGCCACTTCGGCGAGGGCGTCACGGGCCGACACCCGCGGATCCTTCCCGAGTCGCTCCATCTGGAGCAGGTTCGTCTCCATCACCGAACGCGCATAGGCGGGGTCATGCGCGGTGCGTCGCAGCAATTCAACGTCGCGCCGGTGCGATGCCGTGGCTCCACTCAGGTAGTTGGAGTCGCCCATCCGCGCCCGATGGATGGTCTCCGAGTCGCCGAGGCGTTTCTCGAAGACGACGCGACGTTCCTCGAGGATTCCGGCATGGGATTGGTCCTCCCTTCGGATCTGTTCATCCAGATTGTGTTTCACCCGGGTGAGCCGTGTCCACTCCCCGAATGCCACCACGCAAAGTGCGATGAAACAAACGGCGGCAAAACCCTGGACCGCCCACCCGACCCGCGGATCCGACGTGGCCAGCTTCCGCGGCGCCGCAGTGGTGAACGGATTCCCGAACTTCCTCCCACATCGGCCGCAGCGGACCAAAGAGTCTCTCCCCCGGAACCGCGGAACCCGGTTCAACTGCCGGCACCCTGGGCAGGCTTCGATGTAAAAATCGCTTGGATTCATCCGGGGTCGCTCGACCGGTCGTGGACAATGGGTCTTTCAGGATTCCGAACACCCGCCGCCCATTGCGTTTTCACACATCCGCATCTCCGTTTGCAAGAATTGTCAGCAGTCGGTCGGCAGTCGTTGTCAGCAGTCGGTGGTGTCAGGCGTCAATCGGGGCCCCTCTTGACTTTCACCGGAGGGGTTCCGGGCGCCGGTGCGAAAATGAAATCCGCCGTTCGCGACGACTGCGGGATCAGTTCCAAGTCGAGGAATTGCGCCCCGGCCGGCACCGGCAGATTCAGGGTCCGCAGTTCGCGGAGACTCCCCAGGGTGACACTGGTGAACCGGCGTCCCCGATCGTCCTGGCCCCGGACGATCACACGGTCTCCGACCGGAAGATTCGTGACGGAAAACAGCAGGTGTAACTGTGATCGGGTGTGGCTCTCCTGGCTGACAATTCCATCGCTGCTGGAGGACGAACTGTCCCCACCGGGATTCACGGCCGTCGAACCCACGTACACATTGTTGGACCAGTTATAGGTCCCGGGCCCGGCGATCGCGGCGAGCGTCAGACCGACCCCTCCCGGAGCACCGGATTCGGTGAGCGAAAGACGCTGGCCCAACGCCGGGACCGGGATCTTGCGGAGATGGAGACTCCGGCCTTCGGCCTGGGATGATTCGGGGCTCTCAAACCAGGTGGTGAACAACTTCCATGCCGGCTCGCTTTCGCTCAGCCCGGTACTGCTCGCGTTGCCGGTGGCGTCCTCGAAATGTCGGACCGAAATCTCCCACTCGGGGGCAGGTTCGCCCCCACGCAATGCCACCAACCGCGGAACGAAAACATCCTTCCGATCAATCCCCGCTCCACCGCCTTTCCATTCCATGGTTTCGAGGCGGAAAACGATCTCCCCGTTGGTCACCGACTGGGGCAGCGGTCGCGGCGTCCAGCTCGGGAATGGCCCGTGGACCGGGTTGTCCACCGTCATTTCGCCGAGCGGTCCCGCCTCGTCAGAAATGTGCAGGGTCAGGACCGGGTGACGCCGCGGGAAACACTCAAAGATGACACCGTGCAGGGTCATCCCTTGCGGCCCGGCGCAGGTGGCCTGTTGTACGCCGCGATAAACCGTCCCGTGACCATCGTCCAATTCCAGGCGCAGCTTGGGCCACGCTCCCTGGTACGTTGGCGGTTCCCCCTTTTCGAGAGCCAGCCAGAGAACCAGACAATCGCCCGATCCGAACTGGAAGGTTCCCCCCATCGTGCCTGAGCCCAGAAAGCGCCGTAAAAAGGCGGGCGTCCACGTATCCATGCGGAGCAACAACGGATGCCTCAACTCGGGGGCATGCACGCGACCGAAGGTGGTGGTCCGAAGGGTGAGGACACTGCCATCGCGCAGACGGATAAGCCGATTCGGCACCCGGTTCCGGACTTGGAACAGCACAGTGGCCACTCCGGCGACCAGCACCAGCACGACCCCGATCGCACACCATTTTCTCACGCCGACATCCTGCCATGGCATGACCATCGTGCCAGCCGCATTAACCGCGCGATTTCATTTCCCCTGCACTTCCACGGGCACCGCATTCGTGACCAATCGCTTTGCGGCCCAGTCGAAAATCCGCACCACCCCTTCATAGCCGGCCGTCGCCAAATGCACACCGTCGGGCGAGAACGCCAGTGCGAACACCGCCCCGCCGTGACCGGGAAGAACCGCCAGTCGCTTCCCGTCCGCCACGTCGAACACCCGCACTTCGCCCGGGGGCAATCCCGCCACCCCCAGGCGCCGCCCGTCGGCTGAGAACGCCAGCGCCGTCACCCCGCCGTCGAACGATTCGAATTCGCGGATGAAATTGGAATCCTTGCCCGGATCGATGTTGTCCGGCTTCACCTCGGCTTTATATAATCTCACCCGCGCCTCCGATCCGCCGAACGCGATCCAATCCTCGGACGGATGCCGCGCCACGGCGACCACGGGTTCGGTGTCACGGTTCAGGACGTCCAGGAGGCGTCCGTCCGCCGCGTCGATCAACTTCAGGGACCGGTCCCGGCTTCCTGACACCACCCGTTTCCCATCCTTGAGGAACATCGCGCCGAACACCCAGTCCGAGTGCTGTCCGAACTGGAGCAATTTCTGCCCATCCGAGGCCCGCACCACCCGGACCAGTTTGTCGGATCCGCCGCACGCCAGGCGCGTGCCGTCGGGCGACCAGGACACGCCGAGCAGCGAGTCCCCCGCCAGGCGCCATTCGCCTTCGCGCCGACCGGAAGCCATCTCCCAGACCTGAAGGATTCCGGACACACCTGGTGAACCGCCCGCGACCGCCAACCGGGCACCATCGGGGGAGAATGCGAGCGATTCGGGACGGGTGGCGCCGCCGATCAACCGGGCTTCACGGGCGAGATTGGTTGCGCCCAACAAGACCACCTCACGATGGGCGGCGACCGCCAGGAATCGTCCGTCCGGCGAATAGGCCAGAGCCGGAATGACCGGTGGGGCCGCATACAGCGGCGGCCCGGGATCAACCGGTGTCGGGGTGTCGTCCCGGGCACCTTCACGGATCCACGCTTCGATGAGTTGGACGGCGGACGCCAGAAGCGGGTCGCCTTCCTTGGGCATGGCGGGATCGGGACCGCGCACCTCCCCGAGCAGGACACCCGCCGCGGGATCCCCCGGCACCACTCCGGGTCCGTGTTTGCCCCCTTTTAGAATCGAGGCGACCGAGGTCAGATCGACGCCCCCCTTTTCCTTGCCGGGATGATGACAGCCGTTGCAATTGAGACGGAACAGCGGCGCGACATCGCGGGTATAAGAGACCGTGCCCGGGGCCGCACACAAGACCGGCAGGGCGAGGGTGAGACCGGCTGAAACCCAGAGGATGGCGACGGCTCGCGCGGAGCCTCGCCCCACCGACTGGAGGCGCCCAAGGCCGGCGTCTTTGGTAGGGCGAGGCTCCGCCCGAGCCGCTTCCATGTTCATGGCGTCCGCAGTTGCAGCACGTACTCATGGGTCGCCGCCGCACGTTCGTTGGCATAGCTGACCGCCAGATAATAATCCCCGGACGTCGCCACCTTATAATCGAGGATCGGGTCGCGTCCGGCGGCATCGTCGTTGGAGGCCAACACCGCGCCGCGCAGGGTGTGGAGTGTCAACAGGGCGTCCAAAGTCGAACCGATCCGGGCGGCAAACACCTCGGCGTGCAGGGTCTGTCCGGCCTCCAGTTCGACCCGGAACACATCGACATCCCCGGTGCTGTCGAGGGCGCCCCGGAGATTGATGGGCGGCCTCGTCCCGGGCGCCTCGCGGAATCCGTTGTTCGGTTCCTTTTCACCGAGGACCGTGCCGGCGGGGAGGACCAGCAAGGGGAACGGCATGGATTCCCCGTCCGGAGCGACCACCACGAGATCGGAGTTGGTGCCCGCGGAGGCGTTGGCCGGAACGGTGAATTCGATCTCAAGCCGTTGATCGCCGACCCGGGCCGTTTCATAACCCTCGATCTTCACGGCATCGCCTCGCGCCGCGATGGCGACGGCGACGACGTTGGTTCCGGAATGGAAACGGACTGCGGTGGCATTGGTGAGCGCAAGCCCCCGGACCCGGAGCTTATGCGTGACGCCAGCCTCCAATCCCGGGGGTTGAACGATGAGAACCTGGGGTGGCTCCGGCTTTTTCGCCGGCTTCTCGGACGTTTCGGCTCCCCGGAGCCCCATGGCGAACAGGAGTGGCATGAGCCCGCACCAAAGCCGCCACCTTCCTGTTTCGCGGATCACGCGAACAACTCCGTGATCAACCCGCCTTGGTCGAGGATCTCGACCGGACGGCCCTCCGGGGTATAAAGCAATTTGCGGGGATCGATGCCCAGCGATTCATAGACGGTCCACGCCACATCCGCCGGACGCACCGGTCGGTCGGTGACGAACGCGCCATCCTTGTCGGTCGCACCGATGACGCGTCCGCCCTGGACCCCGGCACCCGCGAAAAGGATCGACCCGGCGCGACCCCAGTGATCGCGACCGGCGTCTTTGTTGATCTTGGGTGTCCGGCCGAACTCGCCCATGACCAGCAACAGCGTCTCTTGCAGCAGACCGCGCCGATCGAGGTCATTCAGGAGCGCCGACATCGCGGTGTCAAACTCGGGCAACTTCTTGTCGAGGCTTTCAAAGATCTTGGCGTGATGATCCCAGCCACCGTGGTTGACCGTGACGAAACGGACCCCACCCTCGATCAGGCGGCGCGCCAGCAGGCACGATTGCCCGAACTCGGTCCGACCGTATTCGGCGCGCACCGGATCCATCTCCTGTTCCAGCGCGAAGGCCCTCCGCGCGGCCGGGGCGAGGACCATTTCCGCAGCCTTGCGCGAGAATTCGCCATAGGTGTCGAGCTGATCGTTGCCATGGATCCGGGCTGCGAGCGTGTCGACCGTCTGGAGCAGGGTCTGGCGTCGGTCGGCGGATCCCGCCGGCACCGGACCGGGCCGGGACAGATCACGGACCGTCCATTCCTTGTCGTTCGGATTGCCGGCCTTGAAGGATTCATAGCGGCCGCCCAGCCAGGCACTCCGGCCCAGTTCCCAGGTGAACGACGGGTTGCGCGGAACCGACACATAAGGCGGCAGGGTTCCGGCAAATCCGGTCTCGTGCGCCACCACCGCCCCGATGGCGGGATGATCCCCGAACGGTGAACCAAAGCGGCCGCTCAACACCCAGTTGGTGGCGGTTTCGTGATGGTCGTTCTCATGCGAACCGGAGCGGACGAGAGCCACCTTCCCCATGCACCGCGCCATCTTCGGCAGCAATTCCCCGAGGTGCAGCCCGGGGACGTCGGTCGGAATGGTCTTATATTTCCCACGGATTTCCGACACGGCATCCGGTTTGGGATCGAAGGTGTCGTGGTGCGAGATGCCGCCCCCCAGGAAAACCAGCAGGACGGACTTCGCGCGCGGTCCGCGACGGCCACCGGAAGCCGTTGCCATCGCGGTCGCGGCACCGGCCTGTTGGGCGGCGAGGAGCGCGGGCAACGACAGGCCCAGGGGTGCCAGGGCGCCCACGCGGAGAAAGTCGCGGCGGCTCAACCCGTCGCACCGTGCGCGGGCCGTCTGACCAAGCGTGATATCAAACATGGGGTGATGGGTGGGACGTCATGGCGACGACTCAGTGGTTGAAGGCGAATTCCCGGGTGTTGAGCAACGCCCAGAACACATCCGAAAAGGCATCCAGGGCCGGGGCGTCGCCGATTGTCCGGAGCACGGCCGCGCGTTCAACAGCAGTCGGAGGACGTGACAGCGTGGCGAGATAAAGTTCATTCAAGATCTCGTCCGGGGAACGCTGGCGTTGGATCAGGTGACGCAGGCGGCCCTCGCTTTCGCCGATCTTCCGGGAGACCTCGGCCCCGTTCTGCAGGTTGAGCAACTGTGGCAGCGTGACCTCCCCGCTCCGCTCGCACGCGCAGGCCGTCACCCGTTCACTCCGGCCGAACAGCCCGAGGAAATAGCTCTTCACCTGGGGCTCGGGCAACTGCACCGACCGCAACCCCACCGGATACCCTTCGAACCGATCCGGCACGTCGGTCGCCTGGACGATCGCGTCCGCCAACACCTCGGCCGGCAGACGGCGCGCATAATAATGGGAATGGAATCGGCGGTCGTTCTCATTGCCCTTGAGAGTCGCCGACGACAACTGGTAGGTGCGCGAATTGAGGATCAGGCGCACCACATGTTTCCAGTCGTGCCCGTGGCCGATCAGTTCGCGGCCGAGCCAATCCATCAGTTCCGGATTCGACGGAGGATTGCTGGCCCGGAGGTCATCGACCGGTTCCACCATGCCGACGCCGAGAAAATGGCGCCAAAGCCGGTTCACCAAGGCGCCGCGGAAAGAGGCGTTGTTGGTCGAGGTCACCCACGCGGCCAACCGTTCCCGCGGATCCTCGCCGTCCGACCAGGTCAGGGCCCGGCGATCCAGCGCCTGCGCATCGAGATTTCGCCGGAGCCGGGGTTGCCAGGCTTGCGGCGCACGATGGTCGGCCTCCTGAAGTTCACGCTTCGATTGTGCATACTCGTGACGCCGCTCCTCCAGTTCCCGGCCGGCCTTGGGCGGATCGGTCGCATCGCCCGCCAGCACGACGCCCTCGGCCGCCCCCAACCGAACTCGCAATTCGTCGAGATGCCGGGTTTTCTCCCAGTGTTCCTTGCTGAAGGCGACCAGTTCCGTGGTGCCGAGCCCCGGGTCCTTCCGATCCAGATGCAACCGGCTGAAGAACGCCGCGAAATGATAGAAATCGTCCTGGGTGTAACGTTCCAACGGATGATTATGACAGCGCGCACACCCGATGCGCGTCCCCAGGAACGCCTGCGCGACGGCATCGGTGGCCTCGGATTCCACCGGGTTCTTTTCACCGACCAGGGTTATATAATATCCGGTCTCGGGGTTCGACTGCGCATCGCCGCGCGCCGTGAGGACCCGGCGCACCAGTTGATCCCAAGGCGTGTTTGCCGCCACCTGGTCGTGCAGCCACGCATGGAACGCCCGGACGCCCTTGGTCCCGCGCACGTCATGATCGCGTTCCTTCCGGTTCTGAAAAAGGTCCGCAAGTTGCAATGTCCAGTAATCCGCAAACTCCGGCCGCCCGAGCAACGTCTCGACCAACTTCTCCCGTTTGTCGGGGGTCCGATCCTCCGCAAATTCCCGGACCTCTTCCGGCGTCGGGAGCACACCCAGGGTGTCCAGCATCGCCCGGCGCAGAAACGTGATGTCATCGCACCGCGGCGACGGCGGCAGATGGAGTTGCCGGAGCTTGGCGAACACGGCGTCATCGACCCCGTTCTGCCGTTTCGCAAACCGCCAATCCTCCAGCGTGGCGGCATACGGGACCGTGATGCGGACCGTCGCCACCAGCCCTTGGAAATGCGCCCGGACCGCCGTCTCCCCCGGTCGCAGCGCTGTCACCCGGCCGGCCGCCGTCACCGTCGCCGTCACCGGGTCGTTGGAGAAAAACTGGGCGAGCCAGGTCACGTCCCGGATCCGGCCATCGGGCCAACGGGCGCGAACCAAGAGTTGTTGGGTGTCTCCCGCAGCCCAGGAACGGACGCCGGGGAGCAATTCAATGTCGGTCGCACCGGATGCCGCACCGTCCGCCGGACCCGGGGCGCGCGCCGCAATCCAATCGACAAAGGTCCGATGGGGACGGGATCCCTCGGCGAATCGCACCAGGCCTTCGTGCGGGACCCGACCCAACGGTTTGGTGACCAATAGGGATTCGTCCGGCACGGCAGGATTGAGCCGGCGCCCGCCCAATTCCTGGGTGATCCAGAAATGGTCGAGCTCGGGGGCGTACCCGCGAAGACTGAGCCGGAATCCGTTTTGCCCGGCCTGTTTGCCGTGACACGAGCCTTGGTTGCAACCCAACCGCGTCAGCAACGGCTCGATTTCCCCCCGGAAATCCGGCGGCGTCCGCAGCGTCGCATGATGCACGGTCACCGGCACCCGGTTGGTCGCGTGCGCCGTCTCGTCCACCACCCACAACTCGGCCGCGCCGTCCCCCACCGGCTGCACCATCCGGTCCGGACCGATCGTGAAAACCCTGGGATTGGACGACACCAACCGGACCTCGCCCGACCGATCCCGGGTGGGCCCGTCAGTGACAACACTCCAAGCCACCATGCCCGAGGTGTCGTCCGCACCAATCAGCTCAATGCGATCCGGCGCCGAATGGAGCGTGGCGGTCTGGCCGGACGCGGTGTCGGACGCGGTGCCAGGGGCGGCGCCGACCCGGAGCAACAGCGAGGCCAGCAACCCGACCCGGGGCAAAATGCGGATCCACGCAGCGACTGGACCGGAAGGGGGCACGACCCTCGGAATATGTCGTCCCCACGCCCGCCGGCATAGGGTGAATTTCAGGGCGTGGATTTCAGGGCGCACAGGGATGGGGGCTTCGGATTGCTTCACCCCGGACGTCCCCGAATGGTTCGGCTCAAGGTGCCGAACGCGCCCGATAGAACCTGGCCGTGGTCCCGGTCGGCGGCGTGTCCGTGAATTCCAACACCCCGGGCGCGGAATCAAACATCGAGACCGGTCGCCAGACCCCAAGATCATCGGAAGATTCCACCACGAATCTTCCAGTGCCGCCGGTCCAGAGGCGCAGATGAACGACCCTGTTCGTGTCGATCAGTGCCCTCCCAAACTGGGGGACGGAGGGGGCGTCCGGAGTTGCCAGATAAAGTCTCACAACCTCCAACCATCGCACGCCATCGATGCTGTTCAGAGCGCCTTGGATGAGCAGCTCGCCGGTGCGCAGGACGCGCATCGCGCCGATACCGATGAATCCGAACCCGGTTTGGATGACACCGGTATCGAAGGTCGGATCAAGTGATCCATCGGGCATCAACCGGATCAATTCAGCGGGACCAAATGGGATCGGCCCCAACCAGTCGTTCAACTGTCCGACCGCCAGCAAACGGCCGTCCGATTGGAGAGCGAGCAATCTGATACCCTGGTTCGGTTTGCCTTCAAAGCCCCGGATTTCCGCCGCAAAGCCAGCGTCCAAGTCGCCGTCCGGTGTCAGCCGGATCAACCCGGATCGTATCGACTCGCCGAATTTGGAAAAAATGCCGCCGACATAAAGGGATCCGTCCGGCGCCAGCAGGAAGGCATTGATGCTGCGCCCCACGAAATGTTGCGACGTGGCGCGGTAGGTCGGGTCGGGCGAACCGTCCGGGAGCAGGCGGGTCACTTCCTTCCACGGATCCAAGGGGGATTCCGACAGCGCGCCTCCGATATAGATCCGGCCATGAGTATCGACGACCAGGACATTGACCGTGCCGGGTCCGACCTTGGGTGAAAACTCAGTATCTATCGATCCATCGGCATGGAATCGGGCCAATCCCGTCTTGGAAACATTTCCGGCAGTGATCGCGGTGGAGGCAACGTAGAACGAACCGTCTGGTTGCGGGAAGAATGCACCGTTCTGGTTGCCGACGGTGATATTGGTCGGAAAAGCCGGATCGCGCGAGCCGTCGGCCAGAAGCCGGGAGAGCGGACTGGAGGAACCGAACCGCGTCCGTCCGAGCGCCAGAATGCGTCCGTCGTCCCAGACGCTGAGGGCGACAACCAGGTTGTTGGAAGCTCCGGCCAGATTGATGACGGCGGGGTTGAACGAGGGATCCGGAGTCCCGTCGGGCAAGATTTTCCCCAGTCGATACCCTGGGAGAATGACCACGGCGGACCCGTCCGGCAGCGGATGGAATCCCGCAAGATGGGAGATACCGAAATCGCCCTGCACCAGCGAACCCCGGATCGTCCGTGCGATTCCGCCCGGGCGTTCATTGTCGTGGATCGTGACCTTCCCCTCGCTGGGCGCCAGGAGGCGGTTGGTTCCGCTCGGATCGCGCAGTCGCACGCGGAAGGTCCGAGATCCATCCACAAAGGGATCGTCGAGGAGCCGGACCCGGGCCGATGCGGAGGTTGCATCGGGCGCAAAATCGACGCGCTTCCGGACCGGTTCGTAGTCGATGCCTTCCCTGGCCGTGTCGGGAATCGTCTCGATCTCGACGGAGAAGGGAATTCCCTGCGCACCCTGGCGGACCAGTCGGATGTCGATGGTTCCCGCCACTTCGGAAGCGACCTGGTCGGCAGATTCCAGGGACACCCCGAAATCATTGTCGAAGATCCTGACGTTCATGGTGATGGGTTCCGCCACTGTGGCACCGCCCCGGGGATCGCTGATTCCAAGGCTGAAATCCCGGTAGGTACCGAGGAGCGTGTCATCGATCACCGGGATATCGACAAACGCGATATCCTGCCCGTCCGCAAATTGCACCCGCCGGGGCGTAAAGACATAATGGAGGCCGTTGGTCGCATGAAGGTCGCCGGAGACGGGTGTCAAATCACTCAATTGAACGCTCACCACCCCTTGCGTCCCGCCATCCCGACGCAAGGTTAGCCGGAATGCGGGTGTGCCTTCATAGACCGGCCCCGGATATTCCAGGGAGATGAATCCCGGGTTGGGAGACACCGGCATCAGACGCGCAAGGTATGGACGTCTCGCGGAATTCCATTGGGTGAATGCCCCACCCACGATGATGGCACCGGTTGACTGCCGGCCGAGCGCGAAAATGGGTGCATCGGGGGAGCCGCCACCTTCCGCGAAGGAGTTGTCCTGGCTCCCGTCGCTCCGGTAGCGCACGAGATGGGGCGACACCGTGGCGCCAGTCATTGTCACCCCCCCGGCGACCACCACCGAGCGGTCGGGAAGGACCAGGATATGATCGATCGGATTCTGGGCGTTGACCGTCGGGTTGAAGCCGGGGTCAAGGTAGGTGCTGGCAGAATCCGGGAGCAGGAAGAAGGTGGGTATAAGGCTTGCGATGCCAGGTCGATCCGTCGTTCCCACTTTTCCAAACACCCCGGAGACGATCAGCCGTCCGTCGTCAAGCTGTCCCATCGAATAAACCGGGACGCCCGCGATGCCATTGAACAACACGTCCCGGATCCCAAAGACATTGAGCCGCGCGAGGCCGTCCGCGCCGCCGACCAGGACCTCCCACTCGGAAAGCGGCAGGATGGCATGCACCCCTTTTGCATAGCCGCTCGAAAAACTCAGGTCTTGCTGGCCATCCGGCAACAGTCGTATCAGGGCCGATGCATCGTCGGCCGAGCAACCCAGGTAAACGCGGCCGATGACATCCGCCGCGATACTCAACGGATGCGATGGAAGCCCACCGTTCACTTGGAAACCGGGATCCACCGAACCGTCCGATAGAAGTCGGGTGACCTTGGTGAACGCCTCAAAGTTGGGTCCGAAGAAAATGCCCGCGACCAGAATCCTACCGCCGGGCGCAGCCGCCAACGCGACCGCTTGATGCCCCTGGGTCGGAAAGGGCGAATGAAACGTCGGATCCGGTTTTCCGTCCGCAGTCAACCGTGCGATCACCGGCGATACCTGGCCGCCAACCTTCGTGAAGTTCCCGGCGATCACGATCGAGTCGTCGGACGTGATCAACACGGCCTGGACCGGGCCATCCGGTCCCGTGGCGCCGCTGCCTTCGGGGTGGTTGAAGTCCGGGTCGAGTTGACCGGGATCTCCGCGCAGGCAAAGCCCCACGCCCATTGCGGAGACAAGGCATCCGAGGGAACGGATGGGCAGGTTCATAAGGGTTCCTCACGACACCGTGGGCATGTCGGGCAGTGGAACAATTTCCACTTAGCATGCCCCGGGCCGAATCCGCCACGGTAGCCGACGAGGTACGAGGCGGACCCGGCAGGCCACGGGGGATCCGCCTCCTTACGTCGTCGGCTACTGCCCGGACCGCACCGGGGATGATCAACCAACGGGCTCGGCGATCAGGTCGTAGTCCGTATGCCCCACCACCTTCACCTTGGCGAACGATCCCACCGGCAGCTTCCCACGGAGATACACCCGGCCATCAATGTCCGGCGCATCCGCCTCACCGCGCGCGACCAGATAACGTCCCGTCAGCGATTTCATGTCGGTGTCGCCCTCGCGGATCAGCCCGTGTTCCCACGAACTGACATTGGCCTTTTGCAGATCCTTCGCGCTGGCCTCCCCTTCGACGAGCACCTTGATCGTGCGCCCGACAAATCCCGCGGCCACCGAACGGGCCACCTCGTGTTGCGCCGCCATCGCTCGGTCCCGCCGCTGCTGCCGCACCTTGGGCGTCACCTGCCGCAGCATCTTCCCGGCGATCGTCCCCTCCTCCTGCGAATAGGAAAAGACCCCGAGCCGTTCAAAGTGCGTCTCCCGGATGAAATCCAACAGCGCTTCAAAACTCTGCTCATTCTCGCCCGGAAACCCGACGATGAATGTGGTCCGCAACGCGATGCCCGGGATTCCTTTCCGGATCCGTCCGATCAGTTCCCGGATGTAACGCCCGTCCGTCTCACGCCGCATCCGTTCCAACATCGAGTCGTCAATGTGCTGCAACGGCATGTCGACATAGCGCGCGACCTTCCGGCACTCCGCGATCGTGGAGATCAGTTCATCGGTCCAATGCGCGGGGTGGGTATAAAGCAGTCGGATCCAGAAATCGCCGCGCAGGGCGTTCAGCTCGCGCAACAGCGTGCCCAGCGTGGTGGCATCGACCGCCAACGCCTTGGTCGCCGCGGTGAATTTCTCCGGCGAGGAGATCGCGCGGCTGTGCTTCGGACGGAGATCGAGCCCGTAATAGGTCGAGTCTTGGGAAATCAGGTTGAGTTCCCGCACCCCTTCGGAAATCAGGCGTTTGGCCTCGGTGACAATGTCCGACTGCACCCGGCTGCGATGCGAGCCCCGCATGCGGGGGATGATGCAGAAGCTGCAGGGATGGTTGCAGCCCTCGGCGATCTTCAGATAGGCAAAGTGTCGCGGGGTGAGACGGAACCGCGGCGTGTCATAATGCGGCACATAATTGGGACGCACGGTCACGTCGACCAACGGTGCGCCATCAACCGTCGGGGCGCCCACCGACTGCCGCGTCCGGCCGAATTCCGCGGTGCCCCGCAATGAACCCTCCTCCGCAGGCTCGGCACCGCGGCCGGCGTCGAGCTTCGCCAGGCCGGACTTGACCCGGACGGACTTGGCGCGACGGGCCGGCACGGGCGCCGCCAGTTTCACGGCGCGGGCCGCGATGGCCTGTTCCACAATGCGACCCACGTCCGCCACCTGGTCGATCCCCATGAACGCATCGACCTCGGGAAGCAATTTCGGCAGCTCTTCACGGAACCGCTGCGGCATGCATCCCGACACGATCACCGCCTGGCCGCGGTTGCCCGCCTCGCGCACCGCGGACGACTCGAGGATGGCATCGACGCTCTCCTCCTGGGCGGCATCGATGAACGAACAGGTGTTCACGATCACGGCATCGGCGAGCGAGGGATCATTGGTGATCTCGACGCCGTCACGCAGGAGGGAGCCGAGCATGATCTCGGCGTCGACCAGGTTCTTGGCGCAGCCCAGGGAGATGAGTCCGACGCGGCGGGCAGGCGATTTCGTTTCCGTCACAAGACCGGTACGATAGCGGGCCGGCAGACATCGCGGCAACAGTGCAAACGGTCCCGTAGCCGACGAGGTACGAGGCGGACCCCGACAGGCCGGACCGAATCCGCCTCGTACCTCGGCGGCTACTGCCTTTCCCAACCGCCCGCGCTGGCGTATCTCTCCGCCATGGACTCCACCCGGGCCCCGCTGCGAAGGATCGTGTCTCTCACGCTCGTCGTCTTGGCCGGACTTGCCGACCTTGCCCACGCAGCCCCACCCGCCCGCATCGAGGTCGTTGAACAGGGATCCGACTGGCCCGTGCCGCTCGTCGAACTCCGCACCACCGACCAACAACGTTTCGTCACCGACAACACCGGTGTGATCGCCCTCGATGCCCCCGACCTGATGGGTCGCGAGGTGTGGTTCACCCTCCGCGGACACGGGTATGAGGTGGCTCCCGACGGATTCGGTTACCGGGGCGTTCGCCTGCATCCCGAACCCGGTCACACCACCCGCGTGACCGTCCGTCGCACCATCATCGCCCGTCGCCTCGGACGGATCACCGGGGCCGGGATCATGGCGGAAAGCCAGCGGTTGGGGAATTTCGGGGATTGGCGGGAGTCGGGCGTGGTGGGTTGCGACAGCACGCAAAACACGGTGCATCGCGGGCGGTTGTTCTGGATTTGGGGCGACACCACCCTGGCAAACTATCCGCTCGGGATCTTCGACGGCACAGGAGCCACAACCGTGATTTCCCCCCTGCCACGACTCGAACCGCCGATACGTTTGGAGTTCGATCTGTTTCGGGACGATGCCAAGCGGCCCCGGGGAATCGCCCGTGTGGGGGGCGAAGGCCCGACGTGGGTGACCGGCCTGGCCAGCATCCCGGACCGTGCGGGGACCTCGCATCTCGTGTGTTCCTATCTCAAGATCAAGCCCCCGATGGACGCTTACCGCCGCGGTCTCGCCGTCTGGGACGAGGTCGCGCAGGAATTCCGGACGGTTCGGGTGGTGTGGACGAACGGGCCGGGTGCGGACCTGAAACCATTGTTCCCCGAGGGGCACACGGTGACATGGCGGGACACCGGCGGACACGACTGGCTCCTGTTTGGAAACCCATTCCCGAGCCTCCGTTGCCCGGCGACTTTCGAGGCCTGGCAGGATCCGTCCACTTGGGAACGGATGTCCGCCCAGCCCGTGCTCAAGGCGGCCGAAACCGGGGCCGAAGTGAAGCCGCACACGGGATCGATTGCGTGGAATCCTTGGCGCAAGCGGTGGGTCACGGTCTTCATGCAGTTTTTCGGCAAGCCGTCCGCCTTTGGGGAATTATGGTATGCGGAGGCGGATGCACCCACCGGGCCGTGGGGTCAGGCGGTGAAGGTGTTGGGCCATGATAACTACACTTTTTATAATCCCCGGCTCCACCCGGAATTCACCCCTGATGGAAGTCCTGCGCTCATTTTCGAAGGGACCTATACCCAACAATTCGCGGATCATCCCGAGCCGACGCCGCGCTATGATTATAACCAGGTGCTCTACCGGCTCGATCTCGACGATCCGCGACTGAAGCCGGCGCAGAGCGGCAAGTGATGAAGGTGCCTCGTCATCGTCGGAATGCTCCAACATTGAGACCGAGTGTCACTCCGGGTATAAGACCGGGGATAGCAGACGAGGACGAAAAGCGGACCCTGACTCCTCTCCCCGGCCCTCCTACTTCGTTCCTCA
>JANYCC010000250.1 GCA_025360495.1 Verrucomicrobiota bacterium
CCACCAGCGTTGTCCTTTTTGGGGCGAGGCTCCGCCCGAGCCGATGCGCCAGGGCCCGTCGGATCATGTCCAGGACCTCATCCAAGCGCGCCCCGACATCGTCCGCTAGAAACCGCAGCACATGATAACCGTGTTCCTGCAACAGCGCATCCTTCCGCCGATCCGTCCGATAGGCCGCCACATCCGACAGGTGCTGTGGCCCGTCCACTTCGATCGCCACCCGACTGGTCTCATCCAACAGGTCCACCTCCATCTGGCTGTGTCCGTCAAAGGGAATGGGAAGCATCGCGTTGAGGCAGAATCGGCCGGCAGTCTCCCTCATCGATTCCAACCGGCGCAGCAGGAAGGCCTCGGTGGCGCTCCGGGCCCGGGCCGGGCCGACGGCATCCGGCAGCGGTGGTGCGACCGCATGCACAAAGAGCCGGGCCAAGGGCGCGTCGACCCCGTCCCGGACCAACCGCCGGACGCTGGCCCCATAATCCCGTTTCCAAGCGGGGTCGACCGGCAGCAGGACCCCGGGCGGCCAACCGGGCAACGCACTCGCCGGGACCAGGATCGTATAACCCACGGCCTCATACCCGCGACAACGTCGATCGAACATCCGGGCCAGCATCGGGATTTCCAAATCGGCATAATCATGGATCCGGACCTCGCGCTTCTCCCCGTGCAAACGATGAAGGCGCCCGGCGTATTGGGCGATGGTCCCCCGCCACGAAACCGGCAACGTGAGAAACAGGGTGTCCAACCGCGCGTCATCAAACCCTTCCCCGATGAAACCGCCGGTCGCCAACAACACCCGACCCGCCCCGACGGGAATGCGGGCGACCCGTTCCATCGCCTCACCCAGGGACTTCCTCCCCAAGCCACCCTTTAGGACGACCAGTTCCGGCACCCGTGACCGCAACTGCTCCGCCAATCGCTCCAGGTGATCGGTCCGTTCCGTCAACACCAGCGGTGAACGCCCCTCGGCCACGCAGGCCACGACATCCTCACAAATCAGCCGGTTCCGCGCTTCGTCCGCCGTCAATGCCGCATAGAGCCTCTGAAATTCCACCCGCTGATCTTCGTCGGGCGCCTCCGCCGACAGGAATCCGGTCGACCGCACGACCACCTGATGGGTGAAGGGACGCTGCGCCGCCTGCCGCCTCGCATCAACGCGATATCGCACCGGTCCGCACTGCATCAGGATGATCGGGTCATGCCCATTCTTGCGGGCGATGGTCGCGGACAGGCCGGTGACAAACCGCGCCTTGGCCCGGCGGATGGCGAGTTCAAAGCTCCTCGCCGAGACGTGGTGGCATTCATCCACGATGACGAATCCATAGTCCGCCACCCGGTCATCCACGGTGTCGCGTCGGACCACGCTCTGCATCAATGCCACATCCAGTGAACCGGTGAGGCGACGCCGGCCGCCCCCGAGTCTCCCGATGGATTTCGCCGGCACGTTGAGAAAGGTCGCGAGCCGTTCGACCCATTGCTCCAGCAATTGTTGCCGATGCACCAGGACCAGGGTGTTGACCTTGCGGGCGGCGACCAACCAGGCGCCGATGACGGTCTTTCCAAAGGCAGTGGTCGCCGCCAGCACACCGGTGTCGTGCCTCAACAATGCCTCCGCCGCCAGTTTCTGTTCCGGACGCAACTCGCCGTGGAAGGTGAGATCCAAGGGCCGTCCGGCGAAACGTTCATCACGGATCGATGTTTCGACCTGCAGACCGGACAATACCCGCTGCACTTCCTCCAGACATCCGCGCGGCAGACCAAGATACTGGGGAAGCTCCTCGGCACACGCGATGACCCGGGGTTTGTCGTGGGTCGAAATACGCATCGCCTGGGCCTTATAGAATTCCGGATTCTGAAATGCCGCGAGTCGCAACAACCGGTTGCGCAGGGCCGGATTCAGACCTTCCCTGGCGATATAAACCTGGTCCCCCAACACCAGTTCCAAGCGTGCCGGCAGTGTCCCTTGGATGGGCGTCTCCCGCGGCCGACGCGAAGGTGCGGCCCGCCACGGCACGGGATCGTCGTCCTCCGGGTCCGGCTCGACCCGACGCACACCCAGGATCCGGCCGCGGGCGTCAGCCTCCCTCACGAGCCCGTCCACCTGCATCCGGTCCAACTTTCGCAACGACGCCAGGAAGGCCCACTGGTCGGGATAAGGATTGAGCGCGTCGTCGACGAAAAGGCTGTCCCCCTGTTCCCGGGCCTGCCACTGGAGCGGCAGGGCGATGAGATTGCCGAAGCCACCTTTCGGCAGCGTGTCCTGGTTGGGAAAGAGCCGGTCATAGGATCGCAACCCCACCTCCGGCCGTGTCTCCATCGTTTCCGTCAACACGTGACAGCCCAGTTTGCGGGCCACCGTCGCCGGGACCGCCTCGGCAAAGAACATCCACACGTGGCCTCCTTCACCGGAACGCGACCGCTCCAATGCCGCCGGGATTCCCAAACGCCGGCAAGTCGCCAGAAATGCGCGGGAATCGTCGCCCCAAGCCGCGCCATCAAAGTCTGCGGCCAGGAACCGGCACGTCTCATCCAGGAACATGGGATAAACACCCATGACGAAGGGATGCCCGCCGGGGTCCCGTCCGGAAAGATGCCAGCGGACGACCTCATCGGTGACGGGCAGGAAGCGCTGATGCGGACAATCCGAGCATTTGATCCGGGGTTTCTCGCACACGCCGGCGAGCCATTCATTGCCGCACGCCGGCTGGTAACCGGCCCGACCGGTCCGCCGACTTTCGAATCGCCGCGGATAGACATCATCGCGGCCACGGAACAAGGAACGGAAAAGCGCGATCTTGGCGTCGGGACGGGAGAGTTGGGTCAGCGGGGAAACGGTCGTGCCGCCATCCTGAAGTGATCCGACCGTGTCCGATGCATTGGGGAGGGATTTCCCAATCATGTCGTGACGCTAAGATCCCAGGTGATCCCCGTCGATAAAGGAGTTGCAAAGGAACGACAGAAATATGGAAAGCAACCCACCCCTCTCGATTGGTTCCGACGCCCCAGCTGAGCGACAGAAAAATGCACGACAGAAACATGGGAGCAACGACACGGGCCGGCTGTCCTCACCCATTCCGTTCCATTTTTCTGTCGTTCATCTTTCTGTCGTCGTCCTCCGCCCCGCGCAACGACCCACATTCACAACGCCGGATTCCTCGGAAACTTCGCGTACGGCAGCCGCGCCCCACGGTACGCAAACCGGTCCGCCCGGATCTCTTTCGGCGCCGGGAACGCCGCCGCACCGCTCGCCGACACAATGTCGTCCTGGTCAATGCCGTCGCCCGACACCCCGATCGCCCCGATCAGCACCCCGTTCCTATATAAGGGGAATCCGCCCGGGAAAATCGTGATGCCATTGGGCAGGTTCGGATTCACCGCGGGCGCATTGGTCACCAGTGCCATGTCGACCGGGTTCTGGAAGTTCGCCGGGAATTTTGAGAATTTCTCCTGGAGCCCATAAAATATCCCGGGGGACGTGTTCGCAATGCCCGGCGGATAGAATTGTTCCGCAAGAAAACCGACCGTCCGGCAACTGAACGCCCGCGTGTTGTCGGAAAAAAACAACGCCGTGCGCGCCTTCTGCACGCAGACATCCCAGGAGAACCGCGTCGTGTCCGGGCTCGTGCAAAAACACCCCAGCATCGCAGGCGCCGTCCCCGGATGATCCGGGTTGGCCACCACGCTGATGAACACCTGCATCGGGCGCCCGCGCGGCAACCGGATGCCCGCCCGCGTGGTCCGAGCCCGCGCCGCCGCCCGCCCGATGATGTCGCGAACCTCCGGCACGGTGAGACGGGCTTCGCCATCGATCAGGTCGTTGGTGGGATCGGTGTCGTGCAGCGCGGGGTCATCCTGGAACGGTTGGCGCAATTCACCGGTCACCCCGCCCAAAGTCAGCGGCGGATACTCCACGGGAGGCGGAGCCACGATCGGAAATCCCGCGACCTCCACCCCCGTCTCCTTCAACGGAAGCACGGCATGGGCCGGTTGGATCGGACTTTCTATATAAGCCAGCGCGACCCCGTCGACGAACACCTTGCTGCCCCATAGTTTCGGATCGGGCGCAAAACCCACCTGCCCGGCCAGCGCCACGGCTTCATCCGCGTCCGGCGCACGGGCCAATTCCGGGGAAATCGCCAGTTCATACAGGAAGCTCTTCGTGATCAGGTCCGCCACGGGCACCGGTCCGGGACCCACTATGACTGAAAAATCCTGGAGCGGCGCCCCCACCTCCTCGTCGCCCGCCACCCCGAGTCCGCCGACCAGACGCCCGTGCTTGTAAAGCGGTACGCCCCCGGAAGCGCCGGCCAATCCGCCGGTCTTGGGGAGCGGCACCGGGGCCCCATTGATCCCGTCGGTCAGGGACGCGTTGTAATCGGACGGGCTCTTGAACCGGTTCACATCGGTGAAATCGAGGTTCGAGAAATTCACCCCCACCAAGGGCCCGGGCGGTTTGTTCTCCACTCCGGGCGGAAAATGTTGCTGCACGATGAAGCCCGCGGTCCGGCTCGAAAACGCATGTTCCGAACTGCTCAGGAACGATGCCGTCCCCGCCTTCCCGATCGCGTTGCGCAACAGTGCCTGGAACTTCGCGTCCGCCGGATCATAGGCCCGGTTGAGCGACCAGACCCCCACGATGTAACCCTCGCGATCGGCCACGGCGAGGACCGCCTGATGGCTGATGGGCGCGGGGTCCATTTCCAGCGCCCGACTCGCGGCCTGGGCCAGCACGGTCCGGATTTCGTCGGGAGTCAGACGCTCCTCGGCGAGTGCGGAAAGGACCGCAGCCGGGAGGCAGGCGGCCACGATCAGGGTGGTCGCGGGTCGTTTCACGCTGGCAATGGTTAAAAAGGCCCGGTTACAACAACCAGCAGAAAATGCCTGCTGCCGGGTTCCGACGTTTCCCGTGAGCCGCCAACCCCCACGTCCAACCCATCCCACCCGCCCTCCGCGTGTTGCCGGCGGGGTTGCGGCCCGACCCCGCGG
>JANYCC010000254.1 GCA_025360495.1 Verrucomicrobiota bacterium
AAACCCGCCCTCCCAGGGCGGTCGCGACAGCTCCGGGGGGCGGGTTTTCCTACCCGCCTGCCCACGATGCCCGGATGCGCCCCTTCGGACGGCGACGTGAGCCCCCGCCCCCGGCCCGGTCCCAATCCCCGGTCAACAGGCCCTTATTTGCCGTCTGCCCCCTGATTCCGCCCCACCCCCGATCTTCCATCTCCGATCCCCGATCTTCGATCCCCGATCTCCCATGCGTTCCCGCCGACTTTGGATCACGGTCATCGCCTCCGCGGGGGTCGTTGTCATCGCCTTCCGACTCCTGACCGGCCACTCCGCAAACCCCACGGTCGTCCGACTCCGGGCCCAAGGTCTGCCCACCCACCCGTCGGAACTCGATCGTTGGTATGTCGCCGTCCCCCCTTCCAACAACCTCGCCCTGGCCGTCCTCCAAGCGACCGCCGCCTACCAACCCGCCCGCTCCCTCACCAACCCTTTCGCCAGCTCCGAGGCGCTCCCCGTCCAACCGGTGGACCCACAGGTGCTGTCCCGTTGGCAGGTGGAAATCACCCAAAACAAGGCCGTTCTGGAAGCAATCGCCGCCGGACGCGGACGGACTGGGTCGCGGTATCCGATCAACCTCCGGATGGGGTTCAACAGCATGCTTCCCCATCTCGGTTCGCTGAAGAAAGTGGCGCAATTCCTCGCCCTGGCCGCCTTGGTCGACGCCGAGTCCGGCCACCCCGCCGGGGCGGTCCGGCAAATCCAGGACACTCTTCTCGTCGCCCGCAGCCTGGAACCCGAGCCCACCATCATCTCCCAATTGGTGCGGATCGTCGTCATCCAGATCGCCGCCAAAGCCACCGCCCTCCTGCCCGGAACCGGGGTGGATGAGGCCGGTTGGAAGACACTCCAGGAGGGGTTCGCCGCGGCGGAGGCCACCAACGCCTTTCGCAACGGCCTGATCGGCGAGGTCGCCATGACCTTCGGCGTCACCGAACTCCCACCGGCCGAATCCGGCGCTTTTGTTTTTGGGAACGCCTCCACCAACATGGAAGTCCGTTTGTCCGGGTTGCTCTATACCGCCTCCGGAGTCAGGGCGGCCGACGAAGGATTCTGCCTCGACCGCCTCGGCGAGATGTTGGAGGCCTCGGCGCAACCATTTCCCGAGGTGCTGCGGCGATCCGACGAAATCAACAAACGGATCGAAACCGAAGCCTCCCGCTTCGCCCGCGGATTCAAGATCCTCTCCCACATGATCCTGCCGGGCCTGGGCAATTGCCTCGAAAAACAGGCCATCGGCGCCGCAACCGTGCGAACCGCGATGGTCGGATGCGCCATCGAACGCCACCGACTGGTGAACGCCGGTCACCTGCCCGAAACCCTCGCCGATCTGGTGCCGGCGTTTCTCCCTGCGATTCCCACCGACCCTTTCGATGGCCAACCCCTTCGCTTTCGCCGGACCAATGACACTTATGTCCTCTATAGCGTCGGACCCGACCGACTGGACCAAGGCGGCGAAACCCGACCCTCCGCCGTTGGGGTGCCCGCCCTGGATGACATTGGATTCCACGTGGCACGGTGATCGGGTCCCGCGCCGCCCACGATTCTTCTCCCTCCCTCCGCGAGGAACGAGCGGGGGGAGGGCCGGGGAGAGGGGTCGGCCAACCGTGCGGTCCTCGTGTCTCGTCCTCGTGTCTCGTGTCTCGTCCTCGAAGCTTATCAGGGTCCGATCGAGGGGGCCGAGTACGAGGGCCGAGGACGAGACACGAGTACGAGGACCTTACGGCAGCCCCGCCCCCCTTTGTTCCTCGGGAAGTGCCTCCCCTCCCCTGCCCATAAACCCGGCTTCCCTTCTGCCGCCGGTTGCGATCCACTCCCCCCATCTCCAAGCCGCCAGTCACCTTCTGTCATCACTGATCCCGCCATCCCATGACCACCCGCCACCGATGGACCACCGCCGCCGCCCTTGTGATGGGGGCCTTGGTCATCGGGCGCCTCGCCCTCGGGCGCTCTGCCGACTCCGCACTCGCCCGACTCCACGCGCAAGGCCTTCCGACCAACCCGGACGAACTCGACCATTGGTATCCCTTCGTCGAACCGGTGGACAACCAAGCCACTGCGATCCTGGCCGCGGCGACGGCCTGTCAGAACCCGCGCGATCCGGCCCACACCCCGTACACCGGGATCCTCGAAATCCCCCCCTACCCCGCCGACCCACAGCTGGTGGCGCGATGGCAGGCTGAGCTCACCCACAACGCCGCGGTGTTCTCGGCGCTGGCGGCCGGGTCGGGAAGGAGCGGATCCCGCTATCCGATCGATTTGCGGACCGAAAGGGGTGCCCCCGCCCATCTGGCCCGGCTGAAAAACCTGGCCCAATTCCTCGCCCTGGCGAGCCTCACGGAGGCCGAGTCGGGCCACCCGGCCGAGGCCGCCCGACATGTTGAGGAATTGTTGGGGCTGGCGCGGAGTCTGGAGACGGAACCCCTGATGATTTCGCAATTGATCCGCTGCATCATCGTGCGGATTGCCTGCGGGGCCGTGGCGACGAGCCTGCCCCGGACCGCCGTGGACGAGGCCGGGTGGAAGACGCTGCAGGAAGCGTTCACCGCCGCCACCACCCACAACACAGTCCGCAGCGGACTGGCCGGCGAAATCGTCCAGTCCACCATCGCCTTCGCGGCACCTCCCGGCGACCTCGCCGACCTTTACGCAAAGGGACCGGCCGGCTTGGGCGTCAAGGCCGGAGCCCTGTTTTATGTCGCGTCCGGCCTTCGCGCGGCGGACCAACGATTCTGCCTGGATCGCCTCGCTGAATCCCTGGATGCCTCGACGCATCCTTTCCCGGAAGCCCTCCGCCTCTCACGTTCGGTCGGGGAACGGGTCGAGCAGGAAGGGGCGCGACCGGCCCGGGGCGGCAAATTCGTCTCGTGGCTGTTGCTCCAATCGTTGCAACACATCCTTCAACCCCAGGCCGAAAGTGCCGCCTCCCTGCGCGTCGCCGTGGTCGAATGCGCCATCGAACGCCATCGCCTCACCCACTCCAATCAACTGCCCGAAACCCTTGCCGACCTGGTCCCCGCACTCATCCCGGCCATGCCCATCGATCCGTTCGACGGCCAACCCCTCCGCTACCGGCATACCAACGACACCTATGTCGTCTATAGCGTCGGACCGGACCGCCGGGATGACGGCGGCGAATCCCGCCCGACCTCCAACCCGGCCACCCCGACCGACGATATCGGTTTCCGGATCGTTCGCTGATCGGCCGACCCGACAATAACCCCCCCCCGGAGGGACGAACTCCGAGAGTCCCGCACCCCGACCGATCGGAGGGGCGAGCTCCGAGAGTCCCATACCCATTCGGCTCAGCTGGGGACTCGTGTAACTCGTCCCTCCGGGTCCGGATGGCGTTTTGCACGTGACAGTTCATCCGTCACACACTTCCAATCAGGCACCCCGCGATGTCCCACCGAAAGTTTCGAATCCCCCTCGTGGCCCTGCTCGTGGCCACCCTCTTTGTTGTATGGCGTCTGGTCCTCGGACACTCCGCGGACTCGACCCTCGTCCGCCTCCGTGCCCGGAACCTGCCCACCAATCCCGTCGAACTCGATCGCTGGTATGTGGCCGTCCCGGCCTCCAACAACCTCGCCCTCGCCGTCCTCAACGCCTCCGCCGCCTATCGCGCCCCCCGCGACGGCACCAACACCCCGTACACCGGCCGCATGGAGATCCCGCCGCATCCGGTGGACCCGCAGTTGCTCGCCCGATGGCAGGCCGAACTCGCCGACAATCAGGAATTCTTCGATGACCTGGCCGCCGGGCGCAACCGGACCGCGTCCCGTTATCCCATCAACCTTCGGGCCGGTGGTGCCACGCTGTTGCCCCACTTGGCGCAGATGAAAGGATTGGCCCAATTCCTCGCCCTGGCCGCCCTCGCCGATGCGGAAGCCGGGCATCCTGCCGAGGCCGTCCGCCACGTCGGCGACATCGTCGTCGTGGCCCGCAGCTTTGATTCCGAGCCATTGCTGATCTCGCAACTGGTGCGGATCGCCATCCTGCGGATCGCCGCCGGGGCCGCCGCGACCAGCCTGCCCCGGGCCGACGTCGATGAGGCCGGTTGGAAGGGGCTGCAGGAAACGTTCGCCGCTGCGGCCGCCACCAATACCTTCCGCAACGGGTTGATCGGGGAGATCGCGATGGCCGCGGGAATCCTCGACGCCTCGCCGGCGGACCTGGCAAGAAACCTCTCCAACGGCAGCTCCACTTTCGCCAGCCAGTTTGCCTCCACCCTTTATATAGCCTCCGGAATCCGGGCGGTGGACGAACGTTTTTGCATGGATCGCCTGAGTGAATTGCTCGATGCCTCCGAACACCCGTTCCCCGAGGCGTTGCGCCTGTCCGAAGCCGCCGCCCAACGCGTCGACCAGGAGGCCACCCGTTTCGCCCGGGGCGCCAAGATCCTTTCCTTCATGCTGCTGCCCGCCTTGGATCGCAGCGTCAAGAAACAGGCCGACTGCGAAGCCGCATTGCGCACGGCCATCGTCGGATGCGCCGTGGAACGTCACCGCCTCGCCCACGCCGGCCGTCTCCCCGATTCCCTCGCCGAATTGGTCCCCGCGTTCCTCGCCGAAGTGCCGGTCGATCCATTCGATGGCCAACCCCTGCGCTACCACCGCACCAACGACTCTTGTGTGGTCTATAGTGTCGGGCCGAACCGCGAGGATGACGACGGGGCCAAGCAACCGCCTGCGGGCAAGTCCGGCAAGTCGCGCCCGACGGACGACATCCCATTTCAGGTGCTCCGCTAATCCTTCCCCACCCCCATCTTCGATTCCCGATCTTCGATTCCCGAACTCCGATCTCCGATCTTCGAACACCCGATGACCGCCCGTCGCTGGATCTCCGCCGCCGTTCTCGTGCTGGCCACCGGGCTCACCCTCGGGCGCCTCGTCATCGGGCACTCCGCCGACACCGCCCTCGCCCGACTCCACGCCCGCGGCCTGCCCACGACTCCGGGGGAACTGGATAACTGGTACCGTCCGGTCGCGCCGACCGACAACCTGGCCCGCACGATCCTCAATGCGTCCGGTGCGTATCGGCCCACCCGCGACCTGACCAACACGCCTTACACGGGCAAACTGGAGGTTCCATCCCACCCGGTGGACCCGCAGTCATTATCCCGGTGGCAGGCTGAAATCGCCCAGAATACGGAGGTTTTCGACGCCCTTGCCCGCGGACGCGAACGCACCGCATCCCGGTATCCGATCAACCTCCGGGCCGGTCCGGGCACCCTCGTGCCCCATCTCGGCCAGGTGAAACGACTGGTCCAATTCCTCGCCCTGGCCGCACTCACCGATGCCGAGTCCGGCCACCCTGCCGAGGCCGTCCGTCATGTGGAAGACATCCTCGTCGCCGCCCGCAGTCTCGACGCTGAACCGCTGCTGATTTCGCAGTTGGTGCGGGCGTCGATCGTCCGGATCGCCACGGGGGCCGCCGCGACCAGCCTGCCACGGACGACGGTGGATGACGCCGGTTGGAAGGGGCTGCAAGAGGCCCTGGTTGCGACCGCCACGACGACGGGCATACGGAACGGCCTGATCGGCGAGATCTCCTCGGCGGCCGGCGTCTTTGAGTCTGCTCCCGCCGAAATGGCTGTGTGGTTTGCCGACGATCTCGGTGCCGGTGGCAAGCCCACCCCGGGCACCCGCGCGACCGCCGCACTTTATATAGCTTCCGGTGTCCGTGCCTTGGATGAGCGTTTCTGCCTCGACCGGTTGGGCGAATTCCTGGATGCCTCGGCGCTGCCGTTCCCCGACGCCTTGCGACGCTCGAGAGCGGTGGCCCAACGCGTCGAAACGGAGGGCACCGGGTTCGCCGTCCGATTCAAATACCTCTCCGGGATCCTGCTGAACGGGCTCAATCACAGCTTGGAACAACAGGCCTTCTGCGAAGCATCCGTCCGCACCACCATCGCCGGTTGCGCCATCGAACGCCACCGCCTCGCCCATGCCGGTCATCCTCCGGAGACCCTTGCCGAATTGGTTCCCGCATTCCTCACCGCCGTGCCCACCGACCCCTTCGACGGCCAACCACTGCGTTACCATCGCACCGGTGATGCCTTTGTTGTTTATAGCATCGGGGCGGACGGCAAGGACGATGGGGGCGAACCCCAGCAAGCCGCGCGGAAAGGATCCCCGGCGCGCCCGACCTTCGACATCGTGTACCGGAGGGTGCCCTGAACTGAATTTCCCTGTTGCCCCGCCTTCCCGCGACGGCCAAACCTGCGGTGTTTCCGTGAAGCGTTTCCTTCCATTTCTCGGCCTCCTCTTCCTGGCCATGCACCCCGGCGCACAGAAAAGAGTCGTCCTATTTCTTCGCCCCCACCTTCGCGAGATCCACCGCCCGCCACAGGTACCACGCGGCCACCGTCCGATGAGGCCGCCAGCGTTCACCGAACTCGAGCAACTCCTTCGGCTTGGGCATTTCGTCGCGTCCGTACGCCAGACGGAATCCGTTGCGGACGCCGAAATCATCGGCGGGCAGGACGTCGGGCCGGCCGAGCTTGAAAATCAGCAGCATCTCCACGGTCCACCGGCCCACCCCGCGCGCCGCCGTCAACCGCTCCACGATTTCGTCGTCGGATAATTTGCGGATGTTGCGGGAGGCGGGGATCACGCCCGAAAGGGATTTGTCGGCGATGTCGCGGATGGCGGCCACCTTGGCGCGGGAGAAGCCGACCGCGCGCAATTGTTCGTCCGTCACCGTCGCCAGATCGTCCGGACGCGGGAAGCGCCGGCCCGGAAACAGGACCAGGAACCGTTTCAGGATGGTCTTGGCCGCGGTGCCATTGAGTTGCTGGTGGGCGACGGCTTGGACGAGGGATTGGAACGGGGTGCGGGCCGATTCGGTCTTGAGGGTGCACGGACCGACCTGGCGGATGGTCCGGCCGAGTTCACGGTCCACCCGTTTCAGGTGGGCTTCAGCGACGGAATGCATGCCCTGTGCGTGCCAGCAATCGGATTCCGGGACAAGGGAAGAGATGGGTCACCGAAGGCATCGCTCACATCCGCACGGCGGAGTTTAACATCTGCCCAGCCACCCACCGGCAACGGGGGAGTTCCGCCGCGAGATGATCCGGGATCAGGAAGCGGCCGTGCTGGGAGCCCAACAACAGGCGAAACGACCGCAACAGGAACTTCAGCAGACCCCGGGCTTCTCGAAGGAGTTGGGGGCCCAGCAGGAGATCTAAAGAGGACGGTCCCGAACAGTCGACATACCGGCGCCGCAACGGAGGTTCGCGGAACGGCCCGGCCATTGCGGATACCCGAACCTGACATCAGCCTACTGCGAGAGACGGGCAGTCCGTTCGCGCAACCACACTGGATCAGGGTTGTTCGGCATCCTCAAATCTGTAGGGGGGATCCGCGCATGCCTTAAAGGCCAGACCGTTCGCGGATCCTTCCATTGGTGCTTCTCCACGTGCCCGTCGGCAAAAGAAATCACGCCTGATCGTCCGTGATGGCTGGAGGGAACGGAAATCAAGGTCTCTCCAAACGCCTTTGGTGCAGAAAACGGCACTATGAACACGCCCGCGGAAATGCTATCGGGATGCTCGCAGATGAAGACAAATGTGTCAGCCGGGCCCGGTGACACAAGCTCATCGATCTTGGACCGGACTCTCCACTGATCAATAAACTCTACAGTAGGGCCTAGATACTCGTTCATGAGGTTGCTTCGAATTGATGGACGGTGAGGAGAGGAGAGGGAGTACCATGAAACCCATCATCAAAGAGATCCCCTCCAAGACCCGCCGCAAGTTCGACGACACCTTCAAACGGGAGGCTGTGAACAACTGGCTCACCAG
>JANYCC010000401.1 GCA_025360495.1 Verrucomicrobiota bacterium
GGCAATCTTCACCCACTGATCCTTTACGACGAACGCGATCCGGACCAGGTGCGCCGCGCCCTCCTCGCCAGCGATCGCATCCTCGGCAAGTGCCTGGATCTCGGGGGCAGCGTCAGTGGCGAACACGGCATCGGTGCGGAGAAAATCAGCTTCATGTCCCGCCAGTTCACGCCCGACGACCTTGAGGCGATGCATCGCGTGCGCCTGGCCTTCGATCCGGAGCAACGCTGCAACCCTCATAAGATGTTTCCCACCGGGAAGCATTGCCCCGACTTCGTCCCCCGACGACAGGCCTCCGCATGATCCTCAGACCGGAAAACTCCATCGAACTCGGCACCCAATTGGCCGCAGCCCAATCCACCGGAAACGCCGTCACCGGATGGGATTTGTCCCACCTCGATCGCGTCGTCGAGTATCAACCCGAGGACCTGACCGTCACCGTGCAGGCCGGCATGACCTTGGGGGCGCTCCAGCGTCATCTGTCCGTCCACCGGCAATGGCTACCGCTCGACCCACCCGACGCGGACGCGCTCCCATTGGAACGATTGCTCGCCCTCAACCTCAGCGGTCCGCGACGACTCGGCCACGGCACCGCCCGTGACTGGCTCCTTGGGCTTCGTGCCGTGCAGGCCGATGGCCGGATCATCCTGTCGGGCGGCCGCGTGGTGAAGAATGTCGCGGGCTTCGACATGATGAAACTCTTCATCGGCGGTGCCGGCTCGCTGGGCGTCATCGTGGAGGCCAGCTTCAAAGTCGCGCCCGTCCCGGAATCCGAAGTGTTCCTGCGCCATGCCTGCCGCGATTTTGAAGAACTTCAATCCGTGAACGAAGCCATCGCCAGCACCCGGCTGACGCCCATCGTGGCCGATGCCTTTCGCGCAAATCCGCAGGAACAACTCGTGGCGGTGATCGGATTCGCCGGATGCCGGGAAGCCGTGGAGTCGCAGGCCGCCGCGGCGAAGGCGTTGGGTTGGTCCGGGGACGCCGATCTGGCCCATGACGCGCGGCTCCGAAACTCCCTGCCCGACCGTCTCTCGATCCTTGCCTCCGAATTGGTGAGAACGCTCGCCGGGATCAACCCGCCCCGATTCATCGCACGTCTCGGGAACGGGATCGCGCATCTGCCGGCCGGAAGCGTCGTCGGCAAGTCCAAGGACCCGACCGTTGAACGGCTTGAGAAACGCCTCAAATCGAGCTTTGATCCGGCGGGGATTCTCCCGGGAATTCCGGCCTGACCCGTTCCCAGTGATGAAGCCCTCCCCGATCCCCGACCCGAGCGGAACCCTCGCCTGCATCCATTGCGGCCTCTGTCTCTCGGCCTGCCCCACCTACTTGGAAACGGGCGACGAAAACCAGTCGCCGCGCGGCCGGATCCACCGGATGCGGGCGCTTGAGGAAGGCCGGATGCCGTGGGAGGCCGACACCCTTCGCGCCATCGACCTCTGCCTGGGCTGTCGGGCGTGCGAGGCCGTGTGCCCGAGCGGGGTGCCGTATGGCGCGATGCTGGAACATACCCGCGACCAGATCGGGAAGCGGTACCGGCGTCCCTGGTTGCAACGGTTGTTACGACGCGTCGCCATTGAGCAGGTGTTCCCGTATCCGGAACGTCTCGAACTCGCGCTGGCCCCCGCCGATGTGGTGCGTGCACTGGGGATCGAACGTTGGCTTCCGGGACCGATTCGCGATGCCCTGGCCTTGGTGCCGTCGCGCCGGGAACACGTCGAATTGGCCCCGTTTTCGCCGGCCACCGCGGTCGCCCCGGGAGGAACCGTGCGTCGTGCGGGTTTTGTCGCCGGATGCGCCATGCCGGTGTTGTTCAGCGCGACCAATGCGAACACCGTCGCCCTGCTCAACCGGGCCGGCTTTGATGTGGTGCTGCCGCCCGGCCAGGGTTGTTGCGGCGCACTCCACGCGCATGGGGGGCAATTGGACGAAGCGCGCGCATTCGCCCGTCGCAACATCGAGGCGTTCGAGCGGGCGGGGGTCGGGGTGGTGGTGGTCAATGCCGCCGGTTGCGGTTCGACGCTGAAAGAATACGGCTCACTGCTCGCCGACGATCCCGCTTGGGCCGGACGCGCCAAGGACTTCGCCGCCCGGGTCCGGGATCTCACCGAGGTGCTTCCCGTTCCCATGCCCACGTCGGCGCCTGCGCATCCCCCGGGAAGCCGTGTGACCTATCACGACGCCTGTCACCTCGCCCACGCCCAACGGATCACCCGGACCCCGCGGGACCTCGTGAAGGCGGCCGCCGGTGCCGATTATGTGGAACTCCCGGAGGCGGACGTGTGTTGCGGCAGCGCGGGGACTTATAATCTCACCGAACCGGAAATGGCGGCCCGGCTGCAACATCGGAAGATTTCCCACATCCTCGCCACCGGCGCCCGCACCGTGATCACGACCAATCCCGGATGTCTCCTGCAGATCCGGGCCGGCCTGATCGCGGCCGGTGCGGGGGATATCGAGGTGCTGCACCTCGCCGATTACCTCGTCCGGGAACCGGGCTCAGGCACCGGCAGAGTGACCACCGTGTAGCCGCCGGATTTCTCATCCGCCTGCAACCGGAGCAACCCGCGCTTCTGGGCTTCGAGAAGCAGGTCATTGAACGACCGGAACCCGTAGGCCCGCTCGTTGAAACCGGGATTCCGGCGTTTGATCGCCTGCTTGATCATCGAACCCCAGATCCGCTCGTCCGCCTCCCGTTCCTCGGTCACCGCCTCGAGGGTCTCCACCACGAGATCGAGCGCGTCCGCCAATTGCGGCCCCTTCTTCTCGCCTTCCATCGACCGGCCGCCACCGCCCGCCGACTCCTCCACCGCATGCCGCCGCCGGGCCTTCTCCGGCTCCGCCCGCATCAGGTCGTCATAATAGATGAACTGGTCGCAGTTGTTGATGAAGAGGTCCGACGACGAATTCTTCACCCCCACGCCGATCACCTTCTTCGCATTCTCCCGCAGCTTGCTCACCAAGGGCGAGAAATCCGAGTCCCCACTCAGGATCACGAAGGTGTCGACGTGCTGCTTGGTGTAACACAGGTCGAGGGCATCCACGACCATCCGGATGTCCGCGGAGTTCTTGCCTGATTGGCGGACGTGGGGGATTTCGATCAGCTCAAAGGCCGCCTCGTGAAGGTCGCGTTTGTACTCCTTGTAGCGGTCAAAATCGCAATAGGCCTTCTTGACGACGATGTGCCCCTTCAGCAGCAACCGTTCGAGGATTTTCTGGATGTCCAGCCGGGGATACCGGGCATCCCGGGCGCCCAAGGCGATGTTCTCAAGGTCTAGGAACACCGCCATGGTGGCGTCCGTGTCGTGTGTACTCATGCGTTCTTGCCGCCCTCAATAGCCCGAATGACCCCGGGGGGAAAGATCGAAGGATGAAGCATGACGGATGAAGCCGGTTCAATCCATCGGGTAACGTCGCAACCCGGTCCATTGGCCGAGCAGTTTCCAAACGAACAACGGGTTGTTGCGCAGGTAACGCCGCCACAACCGCCGTGGTTCCTGCACCAATCGGTACAGCCATTCGAACCCGCTCCGTTGGATCCAGCGCGGCGCCTGCTTCACCCGGCCCGCGTGGAAATCAAAGGCCGCGCCCACGCCCAGCAGCACCTTCGCCTGCAATCTCGGACCCGTTGCCGCCATGAACCGCTCCTGCTTCGGCGTGCTGAGCCCCACCCAGAAGAAATCCGGGCGCACCGCCGCCACCTGCGCCACCAGCAACCGGTCCTCCTCCCCCGTCAAGGGACGGAAGGGCGGCGTGTACGTCCCGACGATCCGGATCCCGGGAAACTGTCGTTCCACGCGGGCTTTCAACTCTTCCGCGACCCCGGTGTTGCCGCCGTAGAAAAAATGGGTGGCCCCGGACCCCTGGCTCCACGCGAACATCCGTTCCATCAGGTCCGGACCATACACCCGCCCCATCGAACTGTGCCCCGCCCAACGTCCCAGCCAGACCATCGGCATGCCGTCAGGTGTGGTCAGCAACGAGTGATTGTGGATCCGGCGCAATTCCGGGTCGGATTGCGATTCGATGACCCCGTGGACCCCGGTGACACACACATGCCCGCGGCAGTTTTCCGCCACGGCGGCGGCCAGCGTGGCGACGGCGGTATCCAGGTTCAGCACCGAGATTCCGACACCGAGGACATTGATTCGGGGGGGCAACTGCATCCGGCGGGGAGTTCGGAGTTTTCGGATTCAGCTTTCAAGAGTTCTTCCGGGTGAATGTGGGCCGGGCCGGGAATCGGAGCGGGGATTGGCCGCAAAAGAACGCGAAGGGACTCCCGGACGGACCCCGCACTGGATTTTCACTCACGCAAAGCCGCGGAGCCGCAAAGACCCTTGGCACCCGTTGTTGTTCAAAGCCCCGGGGTCTTTCGGCCGGAACCGGCCACCGATTTTCCCGCTTCGGACTTTCCCAGATCTTCGTTAGCCTTGTCCTCATCGTCGCACTGAGAACACTGTCCTCCGTCAATTCCGACTGACATGAACACCGTCACCGCCCTGAAAATCACCAAGGGATCCACCCGGACCAAGGTCGAAAACGAGCTGTCGCGCACCGGCGGCCTGCTCCGACTGGCCCCGGCGTGGGTGCCCCGCTCCTTCCTCCAACCCGGCCTGCGCATCAAGCTGCATCCCGATGACACCTATGCCTACGGCCTGAACCGCGGCGGGATCGACGAGCGCTGGTTCGCCTCCACCACGCCCTGTGCCAACGAGGGCCGTGTGCCCGACGAAGGCCTGAGCTACTGCGTCGTCGGCAATGAACGCTTCACCCTGGCCAAGGCGGTCGAGGACGGCGGCGCCACCCTCGTCGGCAAGAATATCTGGAAGAAATACGGGAAATGGCCCGTGTACTCGAAGTTCTTCGACAATATGGGGCCGATTCCCCATCACATGCACCAGAACGCCAAACAGGCGAAACTGGTCCGGCAGGAAGGCAAGCCCGAGTCCTATTACTTCCCGCCCCAACACAACAACGTGGGTAACAATTTCCCGTACACGTTCATGGGCTTCGAGCCCGGCACCACCAAGGCCCAGGTGCGGAAGTGCCTCGAGAATTGGAACAAGGGCGACAATGGCATCCTCGATTTGTCCAAGGCCTACCGGCTCAAGATCGGCTCCGGTTGGCTCATCGACCCGTGCATCCTCCATGCGCCCGGTTCGCTCTGCACCTACGAACCGCAGTGGGGCAGCGATGTCTTTGGCATGTACCAGAGCCTCGTCGAGGGTCGCGAAGTCCCGTGGTCGCTGCTCGTGAAGGACATGCCCAAGTCCAAACATCACGACCTCGATTTCATCGTCGACCAGTTGCATTGGGAGAAGAACGTCGACCCGAATTTCAAGGACAACCATTACCTTGAACCCGTGCCCGTGGCCGACACGCGCAAGGAGGGTTTCCTCGATCGCTGGGTGGTCTATGGGAAGATCGATGGCGAGCAGCTTTTCACCGCCAAGGAACTCACGGTGGACCCGGGCCAGAAGGCGACGATCCGCGACACGGGCGCCTATGGCCTGATCTGCGTGCAAGGCTCGGGGACGATCAACGGCCTCCCGTTGAACAGCCCGAAGATGATCCGTTTCCACGAACTCACCGAGGACGAGTATTTCGCGACCGAGGACGGCGCCAAGGCCGGCGTGACGTTTGAAAACACCAGCACCACCGAACCCCTGGTCTGCCTCCGTTACTTCGGACCCGAGGTGAACCCGGATGCCCCGGCCATGGGCGCGTATCGGAACAACAAGTTCTGATCCGGCGGCGGTGATTGGCCCCGCGGGTATGTTCCAATTCGTGAGGCAGGATGCGATTGCTTCAATTGCTGCCCGTGGTCGCAGGCCTGTTGGCCATCGGGGGCCTTCAGGCCGACCTTCCCCTGGCCCTCGATCTCGCTGCCGAGACCGCGCGCCAGACGGTCGTCGATCGCGAACCCGGCCAGTATCTGGGTCATCCCACCACCGTGCTGCTGGAGGATGGACACACGATCCTGTGCGTCTATCCCAAGGGCCACGGTCGTGGGGCGATCCAATTCAAACGTTCCACCGACGGCGGCCACACCTGGTCTGAACGCCTGCCGGTCCCCGCCAGTTGGGCCACGTCCAAGGAGACGCCCACAATTCATCGGGTGATCGACGCCCAAGGCCGCAAGCGCCTCGTGCTGTTCTCCGGCCTTCATCCGATCCGCACCGCTTTGTCCGAGGATGACGGTGGACATTGGACCGAACTGATGCCCGCCGGCGAATGGGGTGGAATTGTCGCCATGGCTTCAGTCGTGCCCACCCATCGCCCCGGGGAATACCTCGCCTTGTTCCACGACGACGGCCGTTATTTCCTGCCCGCACCCCTCACCACCAAGCCGCCCACCTTCACCCTGCTTTCCACACGTTCCACCGACGGCGGCCTCTCCTGGTCCTTCCCCGAAACCATCCTCTCACGCTCCGATATCCATCTGTGCGAACCCGGCGCCGTGCGTTCTCCCGACGGACGCGAACTGGCCGTGCTGTTGCGGGAGAATTCGCGGAGTCACAACAGTTTCCTGATCACGACGCGCGACGACGGCCGCACGTGGTCCGCGCCCCGGGAACTCCCACCCGCGCTCACCGGTGACCGTCACACGGCCAAATACACGCACGACGGCCGGTTGTTCGTCTCCTTCCGCGACATGGCGGCGGACAGTCCCACGAAAGGGGATTGGGTGGCCTGGGTGGGACGCTATGAAAACATCGTCGGGGGACGGCCGGGCCAATACCGGGTGCGGTTGATGAAGAACCATCACCAATACGATTGCGCGTATCCGGGCGTCGAGGTGCTGCCGGACGACACGATCGTCACCACGACTTACGGACATTGGACGCCGGGGGAGCAACCTTATGTCGTGAGCGTCCGGTTGCGTTTGGACGAATTGGACGCGCGGACAAAACGCTGAAGCGGCAGATTCATCCGCACCGGAAAGGGCACCCGGCAAAAAGCGGGGAAATGCCGGTTCCCATGCGCCCATCTTTGCGTTCTTTGTGTTCTCTTGCGGCGAATGGCGGGGATTCTGCCGCGTTTGCAAGCCAACCCTGCCTTCATTCCAGGATTGCCCCGCCGCCTCTCCAGGCATTGGATCACCCCATGAACCCCCGACTCCGTTCCCCCCTCACGGTGATCGTCCTGCTGGCGTGGCACTGGGTGGCGTCCCCGGCAACCCAAGCGGCCGAAAAATCCGATGCCGAAGCCCGGTTGGAGCAGGGTGCCAGCCGTTACGTCGAATGCGCCAAATGCCATGGGGAGCGCGCCGAAGGGAATGAGACCTCCCAGGCACCGCGATTGGCGGGACGTGAGGACTGGTATCTGCGCCGGCAGTTGAAGAAATTCCGGGAACTCCAACGCGGGTATGAAGACCCGAAGGACGGGCAGCTTCCCGCCGAGGATCGCACGCGCTTCATGCATCCCGTCGCGACCTCGCTCTCGTCAGCCGCCACCGAGGCGCTCATTGATTATATCCGCACGCGCGCCCTCCGACCGGTACCGCCCCATCCGCAGGGCGATCCCGAGCGGGGCCGGAAACTGTTCGCCAATTGCCTGCCTTGCCATGGGGTGAACGGGGAGGGCAGCCGCCGGCAACAGGCACCCCGGATCCAGGATCAGCACGGTTGGTACCTTTTCAACCAGATCCGCGATTTCCGCATGGGTTGGCGCGGCACCGATCCCCGCGATGTTCACGGCAAACTCATGCGCGGAAACACAGACCTGGATGACGCCGCGATCCACGATCTGGCGGCCTACATCACCACCCTGGCCCAACCCCGGAAGTGATCATGAGTTTGAGCTGCGCCCCATGCCGGCATCGTCCCGGATTCCTCAATGCCGGTCTGAGGCTCCCCGTGTTCGCCGCCGCATCGTTTCTCATCGCCGTCCCGCTTGCCCGCCCGGCCGATCCCGTTTCCCCGCGCCGTCCCGCCCTTCTCCAACAGATGGAAGCGGTGATGGGCCGCTTTCCCACCGATCCCAACCGACGCTGCCCTCTCGAGGTCCGGGTGGAATCCGAATCGGACGAAGGCACTTATTTGCGCCGGGATATAAGCTATCAGAGCGAACCCGGCGGACGTGTCCCGGCATATCTGCTGGTCCCCAAGGCCGCCCTGCAACCGGGGGCCCGACTCCCTGCCGTCCTCGCCCTGCACCAGACCCATCCCGCCGGATGCAAGGTCGTCGTCGGGCTCGGGAACTCTCCGGACGACGAGTATGGTGTGGAACTGGCCCGACGCGGTTATGTGGTGCTGGCGCCACCTTATCCACACCTGGAGGATTATACCCCGGATCTCGACGGCTTGGGTTATGCCAGTGGAACGTTGAAGGCCGTCTGGGACAACATCCGCGGACTCGACCTGCTCACGTCACTTTCCTATGTGCGCACCAATGGATTCGGGGTGATCGGACATTCCCTGGGCGGCCATAACGGTCTCTTCACGGCCGCTTTCGACCCGCGACTCCGGGTCGTGGTGACGAGCTGCGGCTTCGATTCGTTCCGCGATTATAAAGACGGGGACCCGGATGTCTGGCGACCCGGGCGCGGCTGGTGTCAGATGCGTTATATGCCACGGTTGGCCGGCTATGCGGGACGACTTGGGGAGATCCCCTTCGATTTCCCCGATGTTTTGGAGGCAATCGCACCGCGCACAGTTTTCATCAATGCCCCGCTGGGCGACGACAATTTCCGTTGGCAGAGCGTGGATCGCGTGGTGGCCGCCGCGCGCCCCGCCTTCGCGGCCCTGAACGCAGCGGACGCCCTGCAGGTGCGCCATCCCGACAGCCGTCACCGGTTCCCACCCGAACTGCGAAACGAGGCCTATGAGGTGCTCGACCGCGTCCTCCGCCCGCCGCCAGCCAAGCCCTGAATCCCATGCGACTGCTGCTTCCGACCCTCCTGTGGTTCACCTTTTGCCTGCTGCGTGGCACGGCCGCGGAGCTCTGGCTTTATGCCGCTGACAACCTCGCCGTCCCCGAGCGCGTGGCGCGACTGGAGGCTCTCTTCGACCGGGCCCACGCCGCCGGTTACACCCATGTCCTGCTGACCGATTCCAAATTCTGCCGACTTGCCGATTTGCCGAAGGCCTATTTCACGAATGTCGGCCGGATTCGCGCCGCCGCGGCCCGGAACCAACTGACCCTCGTGCCGGCCGTGTATCCGGTCGGCTATTCCAACGACCTGCTCTGGCACGACCCGGATCTCGCCGAAGGACCGCCCATCCGCGATGCCCGGTTCGTGGTCCACGCCGGTGTGGCCCGGCCGGAAAGCGAGGCCCCGCCCCGGTTGCGCGGCGGGGATTTCGCCGACCTCAAACAATGGGATTGGAAGGACGACACGGTGACCCCGGACGCCGGCACCGCACGGATGTCCGACCCGAAAGGCGGGAACGCGCGCATCGTGCAAAAGATCCGGCTCCTGCCCTGGCGCCAATATCATCTGAGCGTCCGGGTGAAAACCGACGGCTTCCGGGGCGAACCCGAGGTCAAGATCCTGGCCGGCCCCGAGGGACGGAGCCTCAATTTCACCACCTTGGGCGTCGCGCCCACCCAGGACTGGCAGACGCATCACGTCATCTTCCACTCACTCGATCACACCAACGCCAACCTGTATCTCGGCGTCTGGGGCACCTCCGGCGGCACGCTCTGGTGGGACGATGCCATGCTGGAGGAGACCGCGCTCGTCAACCTGGTCCGCCGACCCGGCGCGCCCTTCCATCTCCGGACGGCGGACGGCCGGGAACTCCGTGAAGGCACCGACTTCGAACCCGTCCATGACCCGCGCATGGGCCGGGTGAAGTGGCCGGGCGATTATGATGTCTGGCACGAACCACCGGTCATCCGCATGACCGGCACATGGCCGGAGGGGACCGAGTTGCGACTCGATGCCGCCCATGCCGTGAGCGTCCACGACGGACAGGTGATGATTGATCTCGCAGAACCGCGGACGCTGGATCTCCTCCACGAACAGGCCCGTCGCGTCCACGCACTGTTCGGCGGGACGAATTTCATGATGTCGCACGACGAGATCCGAGTGTTGGGCTGGAGCGAGGCGGCGAAAGTCTCGGGCAGGACTCCGGGTGAATGGATCGGTGCCAACGCCAGGGATGGGTTCCAATTCCTCCATTCGCTCGATCCGGCGGCGCGGGTGTTCGTGTGGAGCGACATGTTTGACCCGAACCACAATGCGGTGAAGGGACCTTATTATTTGGTGAACGGTTCCTTGGAAAACTCGTGGCTCGACCTGCCCAAAGACGTGGTCGTCGTGAACTGGAACCACGGCAAACGGGACGCCAGCCTCCGATTTTTCGCAGGCCGCGGGCAGCGCCAGTTGATCGCCGGCTATTACGACAACGGCTGGCCTGAACTCGACGGGTGGATCGAATCGGCCCGGGGTGTCCAAGGCATCGTCGGTTTCATGTACACCACCTGGCGTCAGGATTATTCACAACTCGAGGAATTCGCGCGCCGCGTCCGATGATATCCCCGGGTCAATGCAAACGATAAAAGCGCTGCGTCCCCGCCGGGGCCACACCCGTCACCACCACCCCCGCCCCGCCGCCCGGTTCCGTTTCCAAGGTCCGGGCCGACAAATCGGTTGCCCACGGTCCGGCCACGGGATCGGCGGTTGATTCCAAGACCCATCGGTCAATGCCCGCGGCGGCCGACCAGCGGAGTTGCACCGTGTCCGCTCCCCGGACCACCCCCAACGACGGCGGTGCCGGCAACAGGCGCGTCAATTCGACCCGTTGCAATCGTATCCTGGCCGCGCCCGAGGTGGTGTCGTCCCCGAGGAAGACAAAATTGGGGGTCGCATAGACATTGGGGAAACCGCTGAACGCCGTGTAATCGCGCACCGGGCCGCCAAGGAGGTGTTGGTTGTCCGGCGTGGCGCGGTCCACCGACAACTCATAGCTGTCGGCCGACAGCGTCAGGAGGTACGAAACCGCCTGTCCCGTCGTGGGGAACAGCACCTCCTCCGAATGGATGAACAGGGGGACGTCCGATTGCGCCCACACCCGGTCCGTCCAGAAGCCGAGTTCGATCCCCCGGCGATCCTCATCGAGCAGGATCACCGAGAATCCGGCGCGGTTGGTGGAGGTGTGCGTTTCAGCGACGACTTCAACAGTGAACCTTAGTTCGACCCCATTCGACCGCACCAAGGCCGGATCGGCGATCCGGGTCCAACCGCCCCGAATCCCCGAGGCGGACGTGGTGTCAAAGACTGCGGCCCCGTCGGACAGCGTCGCCGTGACGGTCGGGAGCGTGAAATAGAGCCATCCCTGGGCTTCGGGCAAAGAACCCAGGTTGACGTCATACCACAACTCGGCCTGTGCCGGGAGGCCGGCGAACAGGGCGATGGCACAGGCGAACCCGAAGGACAACCACAGCCACAGTCGGCGGGGAACCATGGACCCACTCTAAGGGGTCCTGGCGCCGGAAGGAAAGCCGGCGCTCCAGATGGATCGATCGTCACGTTTGCCGTCCCACCTGGGGCGCATCTGGGCATCGTGGGAAGGCGGGTAGGAAAACCCGCCCCCCCGGAGCTGTCGCGGCAGCCCTGGGAGGGCGGGTTTTCCTACCCGTCCCTGCTTCTCCATC
>JANYCC010000407.1 GCA_025360495.1 Verrucomicrobiota bacterium
GTTTCGATCATCGAGAAGGTGCCCGACCAAGTGCTGGGGGAACAAAGGTCGATCACGTCCTGGGCCTCGGAAATGCTGAGGCAATCCAAACCCAGCAATTGGTCCCGGCGCAGCAAACCATAGACCTCCGCGATCTTGTCGGGGCCTTTCATCCCGAGTGCGCAACATTCGCGGACATCATCGAGACAACTCCTGATGATCGAACAGAACGGGATGTCAGACAAGGGGGCACACGTGTCCGGGGCACCCAGCAACTGGCCTTGTCGGCCCAGGCCCAACGCATGGGTGGTGAGCACCTCACCGAGCGCGCAGTTGGCGTTGGCGGCCGGCCAGCGCGGGGCGATCTGCGTGTCATAAAAGGCGCAGGTCTTGGCCACGACCTGGGCGAGGACCGCGGACGAGTCGTCGGAAGCACCGGCCAATTGTTTCTGGCGTTCCGCGCCGAGCAGGGCGGCGATCTCCTTCGACGTCGCCACATAGGCGGCGTCGATCTGGCCCCTCACCGCATCGGCGGCCGCCTGTTTGGCAGGGAAACACTGGGAGGTGCTGGATGCCAGTCGGGCGGTTCCGCGGGAGTTGCCGGATAATGGCAGGATCAGCGACGGGGAGCTGTTGGCACCAATGCGGACGGCGTCCGCCAGTTCCTGTCCGGTGGCCAGGCTGGAACCGAAAACGCCCGAGCGCAGGACCGGGATGACCACGGAATTGCTGCCCACCCGATCCGGCGTCAGTTGAAATGAGGATCCGTCATTCCGGCAATGATAGCTAATGACCTCCCGGCGGTCGGCGTGGGTCGGGAGGCTGATTTCCAGTGCCGCCGCACCCCAGAAATCAAGATCGGGGGGATCAATCAGGACGGCGCCAAAGGTTCCCCGGGCAAACGGGAGGCCGGTGACGTTGGTCAACAAGGTCAGGGTGATGACCTGCGAATCAGGAAAGGAATTCCCGGGCAGGGAAAACGTGACCCGGGTGCCGTCCGGACCATAAAGCACTCCCGAACCCCCGTCCGGGCTCAACAAGATGTTCACGCTAAGCCGGGGATCCTTCGGCAAACCCACGGTCAGCGGCGGCAGCGAATCGTTGGTCCGCGCCCGGTAGAAGAGCGCGGGATAGTTGGTGGCGTCGTCATGACGGAGGAACAGCAAGCCATTCGTGGCAATGCCGGAGGCGAGCAGGAACCAGTCGGAAAGGTTCACCGAACTCTCCACGGAATACGCCGCACCGGCCTGCCCCATCAGCGTCAATTGGACGGCGTGATTCGAGGCAATGACGGGCGCCGCAAACCGCAGGGGATCGCTCCGCAACCGGGGAAGGGCCGGAAGGATGAGAACGCCCACCGCCAGAAAGGTGGCCCAGACCGGATATCTTCGAGTGTTCATCGTTGTGGAACCTGCTTCGTCAGACCGACATCACCTGCGCACCCCGATGAACACCGCTTATGAAAGTGCGCCCTTCACGCTTCGCGAACGGGGGGATCCGGCTTTCGCCGGGGCCTTTCGTCGCCGACTCTTGGCCCCGGTCCCGTGCTGTCAATGCAGTATTCCCCCTGGTGCTTCCACAGGGCGCATCTGGGCATCGTGGGAAGGCGGGTAGGAAAACCCGCCCCCCCCGGAGCTGTCGCGGCCGCCCTGGGAGGGCGGGTTTTCCCACCCGTCGCGCTTCTCCCATGGCCCGGCTTCCCACGATGCCCAGAGGCGCCCGCTTCCACATTGCACCGATGGCGGGTTCCTGTTTCCGTGCCCTGACCCCCACTGCGGGGGAACTTGGGAACCGACACATGGTGGCGCCGGGAAATGAAGGTGACGAGACCCCGGGTGGAGCCCGGGTGTTTGCCACGACCCATTGGAGCGTGGTGCTGGCGTCGCGGGAGGGTGCATCCTCCGAGTCCCATGCCGCCCTCGAAAGATTATGCCGGACCTATTGGTGGCCGCTATATGCGTTCAACTCTTCGAACAACAGTGGGCCATCACGCTTCTGGAACAGACGGTCGCCAAATTGCGGGGGGAATTCCAAACGGCTGGCAAACTGGATTTCTTCGAGGAATTGAAGATCTTTCTCACCGGCGAGAAGCGCGCCGTCTCCCACGCCGAACTCTCGGCCAAACTCGGGATGACCGAGGCCGCGTTGAAAATGGCCGACAGCCGGATGCGCCCGAGACCCGAGTCCAGTCTGCGCCTCGCCCGCCTTCACTTCGTTTCAGACCAGCACGCCTCACCTATCCGGGGACGGGCTATTCCCGGTACGGCTGGATCTCCAGGAAATTAAAGGTCTGTTCCTGTCCAAACGACTCCCCTGCGGTCGTCCCCGCCGGCCAATCCGACACCGTCAACTCCGCGGTCGTTCCCTGCGCCCGAAAAACCTTCCAATGATAGGTGATCCACACCGATATCTTGGGCTCGGGGGAGGAGGGATACATCATCCTTTCGCCGGAAGTGATCGTGTCAAGCGGCCCGGGCATCGGTCATACAAATGCGCGGTGCCCCGGTGTCTTTCTAAATGCAGGGCAAATCACGGTCATGACACCGACATCCGACCAGCGCACTGTCCCTTCTCACCGCACACCCGTCGTGTGGCTCATGGCCGCCACCGGGGTTCTCCTGTTGTTCCTCATCGCGCACCGTCATTTCCAACCTGACGAAACGCCAGGCCCGGTGCCGTCGACGCCGACGATAACCACCGGGTCGGCCCGGTCGATCACCCCGAAATGGGCGGGCATTCTGTCCGGTCGGCCCGGCGATGGCGCCCTGCCTTCCGCCGCACCGGCGACGGCCGAAGAGATCGTCGCCGACAAGCTGCACCACTTCACCGCCTCCCCTCATGGCGAAGAATCCGGGCCTCGATTTTGCGCTGCAGGAATCCACTCCGCTCCCAGGCACCTATCGTGACGCGCTGCCGTTGGGTCCCCTGATGGATCTCTCCAATCGGGACGGGGTGAACACCTTCACCCCGGAGCGTGCCGCCCAATCGCTTGATTATTTGCGTGACCGGGCCAGGGAGATTCTCGCGGATCCGGACGCCGTCGGCTCGGACACCGCTCTCAAATCGTATTCTCACGACACCGTCTCGGCGGGAAATCTGCTGGCGGCCCATCACTTCCCGGCCGAAGCGGAGGAGGCGTATCGCCTGGCCTTGCAACTCTGGCCCGGGAACCCCGAACCGATCGGCGGCCTGGCGGATGTGCTGGTGTCCGGCGGACGCGCCGCCGAAGCGCGGCAATTGCTGGAAACCTTCACCCAAAACCATCCCGACCAACTCAAGACCTTGGAACGGATCAGCGCCGGTGCCCGTGCCCTCCTCCCCATGCCGTGATACGCCCGGAAGTAAACGCGGAATGGCCGTTGTCGCAGTCGGACGAATGTTTCGGGCGGGTGGTTGATCGGGCTGGTGTCCGACACAACCAGAAGCCCCAGGATCCCTCCCGATTCTCGGACAGGCTCTTGGGGTTGGTGAATAATCTCGGGGCACCCGCCGACCTGCGGGTTTGACCCGGCACCTCCTTCCTGACAGGATCCGAACATGTCCGGGAACCCCCGTCACACGATGGATCGCTGCTGGCGCAAGTCGCGCATCGCGGCGCGCATCCTGTTGCGCCAGGAGCGGGGGATCACTTCCCGGCGTGACGTTCGGCTGGCCTCGGTTCTGGCCGCCGACAAAGGGGTCACTTCCCGGCTCATCGATCAGGCAATCCATGGTATTCGAGGTCGGGCAAATCGACTGGCAATCGAACGCAGGTCTCTTGCTTGACCGGTTTGCGGCGGCACTGCCTCCCCTACCCCGTCTGGACATCAACGTCTTCGGGTCCGCTCCGCTTCAACTCTTCGTGGAACGTGCGTTCCTCAGCGAAGACATCGACCTGTTCACCACCGAGGATTTTTCGTCGCCCCTGGATGAGTTCATCCGCTCACGAGGCTGGGGCAAAGGCCAGACGGACCTCTACCTTCAGGTCTGCGACCCGCTCGCATTCGATCGGGTGAACCGGGCGCTTTCGGATTTCGACCCGACACTCCGGGCGAAGCTCGCCGCGGTGCGGTTGCCCGGGGCGCGTCCGGCTTAGGGGCCTTTTCCCCAGGCTTGACGCAAGGGATGACCCCAAGGCTACGCTCGCAACCCCGCATTGGCAGGGTGTTCAAGGGGGGGATCCCGCCGGTTCCCCGTGCACGGACGTCTCCAAAAGCCACACCGCAAAACCACACCCTATCAACACCCTCTTCACGGTGGGGCCAACGCCGACATCCCAGGCCAGCAACCGGACGGCGGACGATTCGCCGGCGGACGCCACAGGAGGGACGAAGGTGTGCCGTCCGCGAACACCACCGATCGCGCTGCGCGTCTCCGTGATTGTGATGACCTTCAATCGTCCGGAATCCCTCCTGCGATGCCTCGAATCGCTGGTGGCCCAGACGATGCCCCGGCAGGAATTCGAATTGCTGGTCGTCGATGTTTCCACGCCGCCGGTCGGCGACATCCTGGCCCCTTTCACGCCACGACTCAATCTGATCCATCACCCGATCCAGAACCGCGGCGTCGCCGGCAACCGGAACGTCGGCGTCGAACGCGCCGCGGCTCCCATCGTCGCCTTTCTCGACGACGATTGCGTGGCGGACACCCGATGGCTGGAGCTCGTCACGACCGAGGCGGAGGCCCGTCCGCGCTCCCTCGTCGGTGGCAGCGTGTTGAATCCGGATCCCCACAACGCCTGTGCCACCGCCGGCCAGGTCATCACGGAAGTCGTGCACGCTTTCTTCAATCCGCCAGGGCAGGAGCCTCGATTTCTTCCGGGCCTGAACCTCGCCATGGAACGCGAACACTATCTGGCCATCGACGGCTGCGATCCCCGGTTTGGACGACTGGCCGCGGAGGATCGCGATTTCATCGACCGCTGGCGCCTCGCGGGCGGCCGGCTCGTCAACCTTCCTGACGCCCGGGTCCGCCACGAGCACCGCGGAACGTTCCCGGGTTTCCTGCGGCAATACTTCAACTACGGACGCGGTGCCTGGCGCTACCATCATCTGCGGCGGGCGCGCCAGAACGGCCGGATGACGGAGGAAATCGGACTGCACTTACCCACCGACTTTATGGACTGCGTCGTCCACCGGGTTTTCTTCCTTCCCCGGTGGAAATGCCCGCCGCAACCCCGAAGGCCGATCGCCCCACGGTCTGTTACGTGGGACGCTGGGAGGGACGCAAGCGGGTGGAGTTGTTCTTCCAACTGGCCGAACAATGTCCCGACGTCGATTTCATTGCGGTCGGCGGCGCCCGCGATCCCGGGCGCGACCGCGCCCTGCGGGAACGTTACAGCAGGATACCGAATCTCCGGATGCCCGGGGTGCTCGACCAGTTCATCACCCCGGAATGGGGCGAAGTCCTCGGACGAAGCTGGGTCCTGGTGAATTCCTCGCTGCGAGAGGGTTTGCCGACGACTTTCATCGAGGCGGCCGCCCACCGCTGCGCAATCCTTAGTTTCACGGACCCGGATGGATTCGCCTCGCGATTCGGCCACTTGGCGCGGGAAGGTCACCTCGCCGAAGGCCTGCGGACACTCTTGGATGGGAACCGCTGGAGGATGCTTGGCGAGGCCGGGCGGCAATACGTGGAAAGGGTCTTCTCGATCTCGAACGCCATGGACGCGCATGCCCGCGCCTACGAAGCCGCAATTCGGGGGAAGCGGTGCAGAGACGCCGGGGCATGACGGGGGCATTGCTTCGTCGCCCCATCACCCGGGAACATCTGGGCTGACGGAGCCTGTTTCACCTGCGGCGCCCCACCTGACAAAAGCCGTCGGGATTGGCGGCCACTTTGCCCGCACATGCCAAGGATAAGGCATCCGTGTCGATCAGGAGGAAGATCGCCCGGGGCGTATTCATTCAGGCACAAGCAACACAGTTTCGCTTCGCTGGCCGGTCGGAGGAATTGCCCAATGGCGTCACACTCGTCCAGATCCAACGCAGGCTCCCCGATGACGTCCCAAATGTCGCTGAGGCAGTCCTCCAACCCGGCCCGCCACCGCAGGATCTTCAGGATCGAATCCACCGTCGACATCTTGTCGGCTTCGAGCCCGGAGATCGGAAAAGCACTGACGTTGTAAGGAGACTGGGCCGCCCACAGGCTCGTCGCTTCAGACCAACTTTCCGCCAGGAAGGTGACCAAGGCTTTGCGTGCGCGCTCGGACAGCCCATCTGGGTCCGACTGAGGTCCGGTCCCGGGTCGGGCGACAAACTCCAGCACGGCCAGGCGCCAAGCCCGGATATCGTTTAAGTAACCTTCGGCGGCAGCGTCCGGGAGTTGGGACTCCGCCAAAGAACGGTCCATCCGGAACGGTGGCTTGGGGAAACGCAGTTCAGCGGGGAATGGAGTCGTCATGGGAATGCCTGTCATCTGCATATCGGCCCTTGTTGGAATCAAAACCAGCCGATGGAGGGGTGTATCAAGTCCCGCCACGCCAAGTCCATCATTCGGGGGCCACCGACGTTTGGAAAGGTCCACCACCGCCCACCTGGCAACAACCCGGGAAGGCGCAGATTCCCCGCTTGGTATTGTGGTGCCGGCCATGGCAGAACTCAGGCGTCGACCGCCATGGCCAGGTTTCACAGCATGCGCCTTATCGGATATTGGATACGCAACCTCAAGGACGAGGAATTCTGCGCGCCCCAAGAGATTGTCGGGAGACTGGATCCCGATGTCCGGTCAAGACTCGCGGACTATTTGGACGCCGGGTCGGTCGACATCCTG
>JANYCC010000321.1 GCA_025360495.1 Verrucomicrobiota bacterium
CAGCCAAAACCAAACTAATTCAGCCGAGGATTCGCCCGCCGCTCAACATTTCAGGATTTCACTTTGGGAAGACCCCGCCAATTCCATCGAGAATCGATGGGAAACGGGAAGGGATTTGCCTGCTATGGGACGGCTCTGTACCCATTTATGCCCATCCCGCACGTGATGGAGACCACGGAAGAGCCCTCGGCATCGGCTCCGTTTCTTCCAGGCGGGAAAAAGATGTTTTTCGATACCTCCATTTCGGCCTGTTCGAACATCGGGTTGCCGGTGAACTCCTTCAACCAGTTTGGGCTGACCTCTTGGGCCAGAGCACAGAGATGACTTGCCGCGATCCAAGTGGCTGTGGCTTGAAGGACTGAATGCGCGATTGGTTTGTATGTTTCGACCAACATGATGCGCGTCCTGGGATTCATTGTTCCTTACCGTTTCTGACAGCATCAGTTCCATCAATCTCAATCCACCGAGGCTCGTGGCTTTGAGGTTCTTATTTCGGCAATTCTGAACCCCTGACCTCTGAAGCTCTGGCTCCCGAAGCTCATCTCGACCATGCCTCCAGCGCCTTCACCAACCCCTCGATCGTGTGCTCCCGGGCCTCCACCGTGGGCGTGATCCCGAGCGCACCCAAGGCCTTGCTCGTCTCCGGACCGATGCTGGCGGTCTTCAAACCCGGGAATCGGGCGATCAATTCCGGCAATGGGAACCGCGCATGGAAGTTCTCCACCGTCGAACTGCTCGTGAAGGTCACCCAGTCGGCACCCTCCTCCGCCAACCGCGCCGCGGCACCGGTATGGTCCGCCGTCTCGGGCACCGTGCGGTAACATGCCACGTCATCGACAATCGCCCCCAGTTCCTCGAACTGCTTCGGCAACTCCGGAGTCGCGACCTCCGCCCGCAACAGCAGCATCCGCAGGTTTTCCACGTTCTCATACGCGTGGACCGCCTTCGCCACCTGCGCGGCCAGGTATTTCTCCGGCATCACGTCCACCGCCAGATGCCGCTCCTTCACCTTGTCCGCCGTCGCCGGTCCCACCGCCGCGATGCGCACGTTCCCTATGGATCGCACGTCGGGAAACGCCTTGAAAAACGTGTCGAAAAACGCGTCCACACCGTTCGGGCTCGTGAACACCACCCAGTCGTATCCGCCGATCCCCACGATCGCGTCGATCAGGTTCTGGGGCGCTTCCGGCGGCGCGATCCGGATCGTCGGGATCTCCCACACCTCGGCGCCGCGATCGCGCAATCGCACCGACAGCTTCCCCGCCTGTTCCCGGGTGCGCGTCACGACGATCCGGCGTCCGAACAACGGCCGCTTCTCGAACCAATTGAGCCGGTCGCGCAAGGTCACCACTCCGCCGATGATGGCCACCGCCGGTGCCGTGAATTTCCGGCGCTCGACCTCGGCGGCCACGGTGGCGAGCGTGGCCACCAGCGTTTCCTGCCGACTGGTCGTGCCCCAGCGCACCAAGGCCACCGGCGTGGAAGCGTCCATCCCGTGGGCCTGCAACTGCGCGGCGATCGATCCCAACCGTTCCACCCCCATCAGCACCACCTTCGTGCCCGGGACCCGCGCGATCTGCGCCCAATCCAGGGCCGGCTCGGGCTTCTCCGGATCCTCGTGTCCGGTGATCACCTGGTAGGACGAACAGAAATCGCGGTGGGTGAGCGGGATGCCGGCATAAGCGGGTGCGGCGATGACGGACGAGACCCCGGGCACGACCTCGAATGGCACCTTGGCGGCACCGAGTTCCGCCGCCTCCTCACCCCCGCGTCCGAACACATACGGATCACCGCCCTTGAGCCGCACCACCGTATGGCCGGCCCGGGCCTCCTTCAAGAGCAGTTGGTTCAACCCGTCCTGGGACATGGCGCGGTCGTGGGGACGCTTACCCGCAAACACGCGGCGGGCGCCCTCGGGTGCGAGCGCGAGCAGTTCCGGGTTCACCAGCGCGTCATAGACCACGACATCGGCGCGCCCGAGCAATTCCGCCCCGCGCAGGGTGAGCAGGCCGGCGTCACCGGGACCCGCCCCGACCAGATAAACAGTTCCAATTTGCGGCACGTGGGGAAGGTGCGGCCCCGACGGGATTTTCCCAGCGTGAAACCACCGCCCGGAGGGCGAAGGGTGCATCTTGATACTGTCCCGCCTGGCATCTCCAGGCGGCCCGGGTGGAACCTCGCCCTACCAAAGGCGTCGGGTCGGCCGACTCCTGTAACAGGGCGGTGCTCCGCCCGAGCCGTCCCGTCGGGCGGGTTTAGCCGAGGTCCGTCTTCCTCGCATAATACGCCGCGAACAGGGCGTTCCGATGGAGCACGTCGAAATCCCGGAATCCGACCGTCCGGAGCAAATCCAATTGATACTTCAGCGACCGCGGCGAGTCCTCGACCTCGCAATAGGCCAGCACCTTGTCCCGATATTCCGGGCCGCCGAACTTTTCCAAATGTTCGGCATAGCGCGATCTCATCAGCGCCTGGATGCCCGGGTCGTCGAACGCCACGAAATCCGCCACGAACAACGTCCCCCCGGGCCGGAGCCAGTCATGAAACCGCGCGAACATCGTTTCCCATTCTGCTTCCTCGCGCAGGTGATGTAGCACCTGCCCGGCGAGGATGAGGTCGAACGAGGCGGGCGCGAAGGCCAGCGACCGCAGGTCGGACTGGAGGGTTTGCACGCGGCCCAAAGTCACAGCCTTCACCCGCGTTTCGGCGCGATCGAGCATGGGCCGGCTCAGATCCACCAACACACAATCCAGCGGCGACACCTCGCCCAAAACGCGCAGCGTGAAATTGCCCGCGCCGCATCCCAGATCCAGCACGGTTCCATTCGGGCGCACGTGACACGCGGCCGAGCGGGCCACGATTTCGAGGATGAGCGTGGCATCCATGGCCGCCTGCTGTCCGGTCTCGAGCTTGGAGAAACGTTCCACATCGGCGTCGAAGCGTTGCCGGATCTGGTCGGGGGTGGATTTTTCGTGAAGGGGGCGGGACATAATCAGGGGTTTTTCATCGACTCCGCCATCTGGGATATCACGCGCCCCCGACCGCTGAGCAGGCGGATCATATGACGCTTGAGAAAAAGGAGGTCCGCGATCCGGCCCAGAATCCCCAGCGGTGAGTCATAGTCGAAAACATCCCTCATCGCGGTCACACCGTCCGCTGACTCGTCAAAAAGATGATCATGATCAAAGCGTCTGAACGCGCCGGTGACCATGGAATCCCGGAAGTGCCGGGGCCGGCTCATGCTCACAATCCGGCTGCAGAGACGTTGCCGGATCCCGAAATGCACTGCTTCCCAAGTCACCTCTTCCCCCTCCTCGATCAACCCGGAAACGCGCCCGGCCACGGCTCTCTCCCGATGCTCACTTTGGCTCGCCTGATGCACGTCAATGTTCCGCGCCAGATCAAACACCACCGCGATCGGGGCCCGGATCATCGTCGTGATTTCAATGCGCGGCATTTTCCCCTCTCTGACCTCTGATGACTGACTTCTGATTTCCGATCACTGACCACTGACTTCTGATCACTGATCACGGCCCCACGCCCATTCACCCCGTTCGACCGACCAATCATTGCCAAAGAATCCCGCACAGCGGATCCCCGCCGTGCCGTGTTCCCAGGCCTCCGGGCCGACCAATAACAAATCCGGATAGCCCGGCCCCGCTTGGAAATAAGGCAACCGGTCGGTGACGCGCGATCCCACCAGGCCGGTCCCTGCCACCACGCCCACCGAGGCCGTCTTGCTCCCGGGCCGCGGGCGTGTGAACAGGCATCCGACGTCTTCGCCCTGCAATTTCCGCCCACCCACCGTGACGCCTCCGCGCGTGACCTGCACCGGACTGTCCGCCAAGAGTCCGGTCCACGCGGAGTTCTGGTCGCGATTGCCATATAATATGACCCCGCGATCCGGTTCACGCCGCGGATCGAACTGCGTGTCCGGGATCACGTCGGCCGATCCGTTGCCGCGATACCAGAATTGCTCCGCGTCGAACCGTGCTTTGGCGAAGGCCCACGCATTTTCCTCCGCCGTCCCGTGGGTTCCGTACACCAGTTGGAACCCGTGCCGGAAAGCGTCCTTGAACAGGCCGTTCCGGGCCGGGTTCTTGGCGGGGGCCGCCGGCGGGGATCCCGGGCCCCAATGGCCGTCGCGATGTTCCAGCCACACGCGGGTGGCCGCCGCATTGGTCAGGTTCTGGCCGTCGATCTGCAGCACCACCGATTGCCGGGAATCCCCACCGGGCACTTCCAAGGACAGCGTGGCCACGTTTTCCGTCGTGCCCAGGAAACGGCGGCGGCCCGGATCAAACTGCAGTTCGACCCGGCTCGGTTGCAGGGGATGTTCCTGCTGCCAGACCTCGGCCCAATGCAGACGCGACGAGGCCCCGGGGTTCAACGTCGTGAAGTTGACCTGGCGCACCTCGGCGTCGGACGGACGGCGGTGCCGGGCGAAGAAATCGAACATCGCGGGCCAATCCACGCAGGCGGAACCGGGTTCGTCGGAATTCCCCCACCAGTGGCCCGCGCCAGGTTGCTCGTGCCAGTCCAGATCGTGATGAAACGTCGCCAGGTGTTCCCGCATGGTCCGGGCCTCGCGCACCGGCACGTTGTCATCCGCATCGCCGTGCAGGATATAAACGCCCTCCGACATATAATTAGTCGACCACGCCATCGTGTCACTGTCGGCCGCCGCCCGGAGGAGCATTTGCTCGACCGGCGTCGCGTTGGTGAACCGCACCCCGCCGCCATAACTAAAGAAGCTGATCCAACCCGCGCTCGGCCCGATGGCTGCGAAACGGTCGGTGAAATGCGCGCCGATGTTCCAGGTCCCGTGTCCGCCCATCGAATGACCGGTCAGATAGATTCGTGTCAGGTCCGGGTCGAACCTTCGGATGGCCAGTTCGAGGACCTCCAACGTGTCGAGGCGGCCCCAATCCTCCCAATCGAAACCATACGGACGGCGGTTGGTGGGGGAGACGATCGTGCCCCAGGACTTGGGGGCATAGGCGGAGGCCTGCCCGCTCGCCTCGACGCTGGCGCCGTGCAACGAGAGGAAGAGCGCCTGTCCGCGGGCCGTCGATTTGGACGGATTCACGGCATAATATTGGACGCTGCCGTCGATTTCGCTCACGAAGGTCCGCTTGTGGGCGGTGCCGGCGCGGAGCACCCGCAGTTCGACCGAGTTGGTGACGACGCTGTCGGCCGGATGCTGGCGATCGGGCGACAGTCGGAGTTCCACCTTCGCAGTCCCCTCCTTGGCGCGGGAGACACCGGGGATGCGGAACCCGACCTTGCGGACCCCGAGCGGCGGCAACGGTCCCAACGGGGTGCGCAGAGACAATCCGTCGACCACGACGACCAATTCCCGGCCGACGACCTGGTTGGTGGTGGCGTTCATCACGACCACTGCGCCCCAAGCCTCGGCGCGTTCACCGATGATGACATCCGGGAGCGTGTTGTCGCCGGGGTTGAAACTCACCGGGGCATCCGGAGTGACCAATCGGGCATTGATGGGACCGCGCCCGGCATTGAACAGAAACTCATTCGTCCCCGCGCGGAGCAACACCGGCAGCCGGACATAACCATAACGGTAGATGTCGCCGGCATGGGGTTCACCGTTCACGAAAACCGAGCCATGCCCGCTCGCCTCGAGGATCCGGATCTCATCCATCGGCGAGGTATGGGTGAGGAGCAATTGGCCGCCCCGCACCCAATCCCCGGCAAAGGCGCCATTGGTGTCGACCGCCACTTTGTTCCACGTCACGGACCGACCCTCGCCCAATGACAGCGAGTCGCCGGCCACCGGCAGATGCCACGGACCGCGGACGCGCCGGGCTTCGACGGCATCGATGAGGACCGTGGTCCGGCCGGCACGCCCGCCACCGTTGATGGCCAATCCTTCCCGGAACAGACTGGGTTCGGGAACGGCACCCACTGCGGCGGACGACAGCGCGCACCCAACCAAGGCGGCACGAAGCAAGGACGGAAATGTTTTCAAGTGGGATCCTGGATCTCCCGCCCATGCGGGTGCGGAGAATCTACCCGGGACCCGGTGAAGGGGGCAATGATCGGACGCATCTTTGAAATGTTGGGGGAGACTGGCGGGGAAAACTTGAACAACAAAGGGTGCCAAGGGTGCGAAGCCCACCAAGTCCGCGAAAGGTTGACGGCGCGGAAATGCGCCGTCTGCACGCCGCCGCCGTGGAGGGGGCTCCCTTTTTTCGCGCCCTTTTGTGCCCTTCGTTGTTCATAATTCCGGCCGTCTTCCCACCCACAACCGGAAGGTGCGCCCCGCCACAGCCTCCCGTTCCGCCGATTTCCGGCCATCCAGCGTCAAAGGGCTTTCAGGCACGGGGAATTGCGTGCATCACCCGTGGTCCGCCTTTTTTCATGAATCATCTCCCCCTTCTCGGCCATGTCTCACGGGCAGGTTTCCGGCCTTGGGGATTCCTCTCCTTCCTCCTCCTCCTCCTGGCCGGGGCCATCCCACAGGGGGCGGCGAGTCCACCACCCACCCCGACCCTCAGTTGGACCGGTGCCGCCAGTTCCGCGTGGAGCAATCCCGCCAATTGGTCTCCGACCGCGGTTCCGACCGGCAGCGATGACGTCCTCATCCCGGCGTCTGGGAATCCCGTCATCCTCGATGTGGATCCCACTGTCGCGTCCATCCGGGTCGGGTCGGGTGCCACCGTGACCTTCGCGGGGCACACCCTGAATCCCACGGCCGGCGGGTGGGTTGACACCGGCGGGCATTTGCAAGTGGACGGGAATCTTCAGGGCGCTTGGGAGATCGCGGGCGAGGTCGATTGGACCGCCGGTCGCATCTCGGGCACGCTGAACATTTCCACGGTCGGAAAGATGTCGATCCGGACATCGATCGGGAAAACCCTGGCCTCCGACGGCGATGACCATCCGGCGGGCATCATCAACCGGGGCACGGTGACTTGGGGCGCCGGGGTTGGCGTTGCCCAGATCAGCACCTATTCCGGCAGCAGCCTGGTAAACCTCGGCCGCTGGGAATTGGCGGGCGATGGCACGGTCCACACCTATTGCTGCGGCGGCGGCGTCGGGTCCTTCGTCAACCAAGGGATGCTGGTGAAGACTGCGGGGACCGGCACCACGGTCCTCAGCAGCGTCGCCTTCCAGAATAGCGGGACCGTCTCCGCGGCCACTGGCACCCTGAGTTTTGAAGGGACGTCCCATTGGTCGGACGGTTCCCATCTGGCGGGGTTGGCCACGATTGGGTTTCCCGGTGGCAGCGCGGCGTTTGACGGATTGATCACGCTGGATGGACATGTCGAGTTCACGGGCGCCGACATCACGGGCAACCCGCGTTTCACCGGTCCCAACCCGCTCCGGTGGCTGGGCGGTCGCGTCTATGGCCAGGTGACCATCGAACCCGCCGGCCACCTCATCCTCACCTCGGGTGGCACGAAACAGCTTTCTTCCGGTGACGACGCGCATCCCGCCATCCTCACCAATCGCGGGACAGTGACCTGGGGGGCAGGCGGAGGCGTTTCGTACTTATACGCCTTTTCCAGTTCCCAGATCGTCAACCTCGGCCGATGGGAACTGGCCGATGACGGAACGTCCCTGACCTACTGCTGCGGCGGTGCGCGGGCGACGTTCAACAACCAGGGCACCCTGGTCAAAACCCAGGGGTTGGGCACCACGACGTTCGGCGACGTGAACTTCACCAACACGGGCACGGTCACGGCCGACACCGGAACCTTGGAATTTGCCAGCAACACGCAATGGTTGGCCGGCGGTCAGCTCAACGGTGCGGGAAAGATCGACTTTCCCTCGGGCATCGCCGCCTTCGACGGATTGGTCCATCTCGACGGCCATGTGGAGTTCACCGGGGCCGACATCACGGGCGACATCCGCCTCACCGGGGCCAATCCGATTGTTTGGACCGGGGGCCGTTTCTTTGGCCAGGTGTCCATCGAGTCGGGCGCCCGCCTTCTCATCCTGGGGACGAGTCCGAAATTCCTGGCCTCCAGTGACGACGCGCATCCCGCCAGCCTCACCAACCGGGGCACGGTCACCTGGACGGGGGTCGCACCCCTGTACGCCTTCACCAGTTCCCACATCGCAAACCTCGCCCGGTGGGAACTCACGACAGATGGATCGCCGCTGGAGTATTGTTGCGGCGGTGGACAGGCGTCCTTCGACAACCAAGGCACGTTGGTCAAGACCGCCGGCGATGGCCTGACCACCTTGGGCAACATCGCCTTCGACAACTCCGGGACCTTCGAGGCCGACACGGGCACGATCAGCTTTTCCATCGACACCCACTGGCACGATGGCAGTCGCCTGAACGGCCCCGGCCAATTCCGGTTTTCGGGCGCTGCGACCCATATCGATGGCCTTTTCCATCTCGACGCACCGGTGGAATTCGCAGGGGGCGATTTCATCGGCAATTTCCGGATCACCGGGACGGAACCATTGGTCTGGAGTGGCGGCCGGATCTACGGTCAGGTGACGCTGGATCCCGGCATCCACCTCCATCTCGTCGGGGGAAACCCAAAATTCCTCGCCTCCAGTGACGACGCAAATCCCGCGATCCTCACCAACCGGGGCACCGTCACGTGGGAGGGAGGCGCGCCCTTTTACATCTTTTCGAGCGGCCGGGTCGTCAATCTGACCCGGTGGGAACTGGCGGGAAATGGCAACGCCTTGGAATACTGTTGCGCCGGGGGTCGCGGGACCTTTGAGAACCATGGGATTCTGATCAAGACCGCGGGCGGCGATCCCACGATACTGAGCAACGTCTCCCTGGTCCAGGAAGGCATCCTCACCGCCGGTACCGGACCCATTGACCTCCCGGTCGCGAGCACCTGGCTGGCCGGTTCCCAGATCAATGGCGCCCACGCCGTCCGGTTGCCCTCGGGCACCCACACCTTCACCGGGTTGATCCGGATCGACGGGGCACTGGAATTCAACGGGGCCGACATCTATGGCGACGGGCAATTCGCCGGCACGTCCCTGGTGCGTTGGACCGCGGGCCGGATCTTCGGCCAACCCGAGATTGAGGCCGGGGGTCGACTGGAGATCAGTGGTGGGGACACGAAAACACTGACGTCCGGAGATGACGCCCATCCCGCCATCCTCAGCAATCGTGGCACCGTCCTCTGGCAGGGTGGAGGCATCATCTATGCCTACGCCGGTGCCCGCATTGTCAACCGCGGCCGCTGGGAACTCGCCGCCGATGGCACCGTTGAAGAGTATTGTTGCGGTGGCGGGCGCGGATCCTTCGAAAATCTCGGCGAGTTGGTTCATTCCACCAGCCCGGGCGAAGCCGCCTTCGGCAACGTCGCGCTGTCGTCGCCGGGTCAGATCACGGTCAACACCGGTCATATCCGCCTCCCTTCCGCCACGGTGTTGGGACCGACTTCCATCGTCAGCCTCACCCTGCCCGGAACCGCATTGATGGACAGCGGCACTCTCACGCTGGCGGGTCAACTCACCGTGGGTTTTGCCCCGGGATTCACGCCGTCAGTCGACCAGGCTTTCCCGATCGTCTCCGCCGTCGCCCGCCAGAACGGCTTCGATGACTCCACCCTGCCCGCATTGCCGCCGGGATTGAACTGGTCCACCGATCTGTCCCCCACCGGAATCACCCTCCGGATCACCGACGATGTCTGCATCGCCAATGGTCTCGCCGGTTGGTGGCCCGGTGAGGGCAACGCCGAGGACGCCACCGGGAATCATCCCGGCACCCTTTCGGGTTCGGTCACCTATGTCCCGGGCGTCGTCGGCCAGGCGTTTTCCTTGGACGGCAATGGCGCGCACGTGGATTTGGGGACGTGGAATGTCGGCACGCAGTGGACCCTCGACGCCTGGCTCAATGCGGCCAGCGCCCCCGCGGGTCGGCGCACCGCCTTTGGGTCTGCCAACGGCTGCCGCGACTGGGGCCTCGTCATCGAGGACGGCCAGTGGGGTGTGGAATACCGTCCGCCCAATGCCTGCACCGCCACGCTGCGTTCCGGCACCGATGTCATCCTCGGCCACTGGTATCATGTGGCCGCAATCTGCGATGGGCAGAACGTGAGCCTCTTCATCGACGGTCTCCGGGTCGGAACCGCCCCGAGCGATCCCAATTATGATCCCTATCCCAGCGTGTGGATCGGTGGGGAACCCGCTGCAGGAAATTTCTTCAAGGGCCTTGTGGACGAACCCGGCATCCATGCCCGACCCCTGCGCGCGGAGGAAATCCTCGGAATCTTCCAGTCCGGCCTGCGCGGTCGCTGCGGCCAATCCGGCCTTTTCGTCAGCCGGATGCTGCCCTCCGGAACCGTCGGCACCAACGTCGCCCGCCTCACCGTCCGGTTCAATCAACCCATCCGACCCGCCACGTTCACCGCCGCCGATCTGGTCCTGACCGGCCCCGCCGGCCCGATCCCCACCGCCGGCTTGACCGTCGCACCGGTCGGCGACAGCCGCAGTTATTATATCGACCTGCCGACGCTGTCCACCGACGGGACTTATACCGCGATCGTGGGTCCCGACATCCTCGACCTGGCCGGCAATCCCTTCGTGGGCGGCCTGCCTTCCACCAACCGCTTCGTCATCGATCACGCCGGGCCCCGGGTCCTGAGCCTCAGCCCGTCCTCCCCGGCCACCAACCGGGTCGATGCCTTGGAATTCACCTTTGACGCCCCGCTCAATCCCGAGAGCCTC
>JANYCC010000324.1 GCA_025360495.1 Verrucomicrobiota bacterium
CCGAGGGCGGCGGCGGCAAGGAAGAGCGGCAACTGCAGAGACTTCATGATGGGTATAAGTGTTAGTGGATGGTTTTGTGAAGGTGCCTTCGTGAAGGAAAATCAGGCCTTGATGGCGGAACTCGGGGTGACGGAACGCCGACGCCAGAGGGCGAAGCCGGCGAGCGCGAACCCGGCGATCGTGGCATAGGTGGACGGCTCCGGAATGGCGCGGAATTGGAGTTTCCCCTGGCTGTCCAGGTACAGGGAGGCGACCCATTCGCTGTCACCGGTGCCGGGGATGATCTGGAACAGATCCTCCCGCACCATACCGGTCGTGAAGGTGTTGGGCGTGGTCTGTTCCGCGTTCCCTTGAAACGTGTTGTTGAAATTACCCAGCGAACCGCCGCCACCGGGGTTGCTGCCCACCCAACGGCCCACGGTGTTGTTGTTGCCCGAGGGGATCATGACGATCCCGTTGGCGAGCACGTCGGACGGGGTGATGCTTCCCACGGTGACGCCGCCGTTGCCCAGGGAAGATATCCGGTTGGCGGTCGTTCCCAACGTTCCGGCGCCCTGGCGGTTCCACGGGGTGGCCTCGGTCACGGTGTCGGACGAGGCGCGCGAGACCCAAAGCGTGTTGATCGCCGGGGTGGCACCGAATTTGTTCGCGGCGGAGGCACTGAACTTGAGTCCGCCCAGGTTGGCGAAGGTGGATTTCAACAGCGCGGCATCACCGATCACCACTGCATGGTTCGCCGTTTGTGAGGCGAGTATCAGCGTGTTGATATTGCCCACATTGACCAGCAGGGTGTCCGGCGCACCGCTCTGGCGGAAGCCGATCAAGAGGTCCTGGTCACTATAGGCAAAGCTCTGGGCGAGGGCGGCCGGGGCCGCCAACAGGGCCACGGCGAAGGCGCCGATGGCGGTGTTTAGATGGATTCGATTCATGGGATCAGTGGTTGTCGCGGAATCTTGGCAGCGGGATTTTCGGCTCCGAAGCGCCCCGACCCTATAGATCGGTCCGCTTCATCACTTCCATTTGCAGGACACCCACCGGCAGTTTCCCGCCGCTGTCGTCAGCCTCCATCGCCTCCCTGTTACCAGCGACTTTCGCCCAGCGTGCGGCAGTTGCGTGCCCCACGCCGATCCTGTCACGGAGTGGTAACCAATTTGGGGGATGACGTGCTGTACGGGGGCGATTCCCCGATCACGAGATCGCTCGTCATTGCCATTCATGTTCAGCGGCTTCCCGTCACCGCATAGAAACCGGTGTCAGCACCCGAATCCGCGGAAAGACTCAGGGTGGTTCCACCCGCCGCCACCGGGTTGCCCACCGCGGCCCAGCCCGTGACCGGTCCCAGCAAGCCTCCGGCGGGCGCCTGCAGCAGTTGGTAATGGGCGCCCACCTCGGCCGTGAACGTCAGGGTCGTCGTGCTGCCGACCCGCTCGGTCTTCGTGATCTGCGGCGTCGGCAAGGGGAGAACCCCACCGGGCGCGTGGAAGCTGAGTGCACCCGCCGGCGTGAGCTCGAAATAACCAAGGTACTTCGAGTCGCCCGATCCCGGCACGATTTCATAGAGGTCCGAGCGGATCGGGTCGCTCCCCGATGAGAAGTCGGACGGGGCGGTGTTTTCGACGTTGCCTTGGAACGTTCCCTTGAAATTGCCGGTGCCGACATAGGTGGTGTAGCCATTCGCGCTGGATGACGGGATCACCACGGCGGTCACGGTGTTGTCATCGCCCGCCTTGATGCTGCCGCTATAGGTCGCGACCCCGGTCCCGATGCTGGCGATGCGACTGGCGGTGGTGCCCAGCGTTCCCGCCCCCTGGCGATGCCAGGGCACTGACTGGGAGCTGATGTCGGTGCGCTTGCGGGTCGCCCAAATCGTCTGGAATGGGTGGTCGGCATCCCCATCCACCCGCACGGCGGCGAAGGCGGCCAGGGCAACGTCGTCGGACGTGCTGAAGGCGTCGGTGAACTGGGTGCCGGTGTATTCCGTCACCGGGATCACGACCCCGGCACCCGCCCCATAGAATCGGGCGACGGAACCGAGATCCACGACCAGTTCCGAGGCGCCGCCGGTCTTGCGAAGGCCGATGACCAAGTCAGGCGGGAAATTGGTGGCGGCGAATTCGAAGGGCGCGGCGGCGAGCCGTGCGGCGACGGAAACGATGACAAGGGCAGCGATGGTGGACGTTTTCATTGTGGACGGCACAGGACCTGACACTAGGTGGGCACCCGTCCCGGACACTTGCGGTTTGCGGCCATGACTCATCAGTTTGCGGTCAACCTTTCCCACTCACGCAATTCGGGCCCCGCCTTCGGGTCGCGCCTGCTTCGGATGGGCGGCGATGGACTCCCCGCAGATCCGTCGCCGTCATGTAACTTGTTCCGGGAACCGCCAGCCGGGACGATGGCTTTTGTGAAATGTTCCGTCGCATGCGTCGTCACCGCATTGGCCGTCGCCGGATGGGTGGGTGCCGTCGTACTGCACCCGGGGGCCGCCGCATCGCCTCGGCAGCGCGGGAGCCTCGCGGGGGCGGGCGGCCAGCATGCGCGGACGCTCATGGAGGCCGGCGGGAGGGGTGCGGCGATGGAGACGTCAGAAAACCACGGGCCCGGGACTTTCGGGGAAACCGCAACTTCGGAGCCGGATGCGTTGGGCCAACGGACTGCGGCTTCCCTAACCGCCCGCCCCCCGCTCCAGGGGAAGGCTCGGGTCGTTGGAGATGATTCCGGGACCGTGGACCACCCAAATGATCCCCTGGAACTCGGGATCAAATCCGGCGCGACATGGGCTTCGGCGGGACCGGATGCGGAAGCCCCGTCTCACGCGAGGCCACGGATTTCCGCGATTTCACGCGAGGACGAGGCCTATAGAAGCAAGTATGGTTATGCGGCCTATAACCAGCTTCTCCAGGAACGTCATCGGTCCGCGATGGAGGGCGCGGCGGGGACGTTCCCTGCGGCGACGTCCCCCGGCGGGGAAACGACGGCGACAGCGACGGTCGGCAGCCCGTTCTCAGCAGCCGATTCCGTGGACAACGGTGCCGGTGTGTCCGGATCCGGGCTCGTTGCGCCGACCGGCGATCTCGGCCCCGACCCCACCCCCGGATATCACGGGACGGGGTCGACCGATTCCGGGCTGCCGTCCTGGGCCGGCATTCCGTTGCCCGTGATTCTGCCACCCGTCCTGACCTTGAAGAACTCGGGCGACGCCTATGTTCTCGAAGCTGGAGTCCGGTCCGGCGTTGCCTGGCGCGTCGAACATTCAGAGTCCCTTCCGTCCGGCAATTGGATTGATGTTGGCCCGCTGGGTGGGACGAATCGGTGGGTCGTGACCAGGGATGCCACGGTTGCCTCAGGTTTTTGGCGGTTGCGGAGCGGGAGTCGGTGAAGGGCATGTTGATCGGCTATGCGGGCAACCCGGATCGGTATGAGGACTGGCGCACGAACCCGTTCCCCATCCACGACACCCAGCAGTCGTTCGACAAGACCTCGGTCCTCACCAATTATCCGCGGGTCAACCTCACCGACAACGGCGCGGTGAACACCAACCGGCCCATTCGCGACGTGGCCGGCAACTTCCTCGTCACCGGTCAGGTTGCCGGAAACCATGCGGTCCTTCGGGGCCGCCGCCGTTTTGCTAACGGCTGGTGTTGTCCGTCCATGCTGCGTCGTGCACGCGGTCCTTGGCCTGTCGCTGGATATGCACGGTGTCCGTCGGGGCGTCGCTTGGGAGTTCGCGATAGAGGGTCTCCAGCGTCTCCTCAATCTCTTCGGAATGCCGGCGGCGGAATCGCCGGACCGCCGGGCCGTCGGGAAGATTTCCGCCGAAAGCCGCGGCGAGTTCCGGTTGTTCCTGCAGGCGGCGGGCAATGTCATCCGAGCGGAAGATGCCCCGCGCATAGCAATAGCTGATCAGGCCGAGCATCACGCTCAATGGCAGATCGGATTCGGAATCCCCGGGCCCGGCTGTCTTCTCGGCATTGCGGGCCGTTTCCACTGCGGCGCGCTTGATGATCATGGTCGCCCCTTCCGGTTCACCGGCGGGAGTCGGGTCGTGCGTCACGAACCTGCCGAGGTGGAGTTCGGGTTTGGCGGGCGGTGGATTCTTGGATTCGGATGACGGTTCCATGGATCGGCTCGATGCCTGGGACTGCATAAGCTGTCGGGGGATCCTGAAGCAAGATCGGGAGGGGGGCGGCACCTTCATGTCACCCGAATGCCATGTGAACGGCACATTGCCTCCGGACTTCGCCCTCGGTTTTCTTCAAATGAGCCGGGAGCCACCTCACGCCCGGCGATCCCCGGTCCCGATCCCCATTCCTCCACTTCGGGGAGTCGCAAGGCGTCACAATGAGGTTTCGATCGCCCGCTGGACGATCGAACAGGCTGAGACAGCCGCTTCGAGGTCGCCATTCGGGCGGCATTGACGCCCCTTCGACGGCAACCACCCGGCGGCCAAGGCATGGCCGGTTCAGGTCAGGCCGTGGCCAGAGAATGACGGAGGGAATGGGGCGCGCCCGACAGTCTCGCCGGGCTGCAATTCAACCGTATGGACAAGCTTTTCCGGCTGCTATTCTCGGCCGCACTCTTGGTGTCGGGTTCCGTGGTCTCAGCGTTCGATTTCGATCCGTCCAGCCTACCGCCGAACCTTCTTCTTTGTTTCCGCAAGTCGGGCGGAGCATCGGAGTTGGTCGTGAACCTCGGGCCGGTGGACCGGTTCTATAACGCCACGCCGGGAGGGTCCTTCGGGATCACGGACTTCACGTCCACCCAGTTCTCCGATGCGTTCGGAACTTCCGACGGGGTCGGCTTGGCGGCCTTCGCGGCCATGCGGGTGACGGACGATCCGGATCGCCCCTTTCAAACCCTGTGGGTCGCCGCGAAACGTTCGGATCCGACGGTTCAATCGACCCCTTGGAAACGTCAGGGTGCCGGGACGTTGGGCACGACAGCGACCAGGATTTCCAGCATTGGCAGCGGGGTGGCCGTGTACAGCGCAGCGACTGCCGTCGGCGTGGATAACACCGCCACCGCCACGGTGATCCCGTCCTCGAACCCGAACGGGTACTCGACCTATTTTGGCACGGGTAATTTCAAGGGCACTTTCCAAGGCAACGCGGAGAATGTCGCGCCGGTGGGATTCTCCTCGGGAACCACCGTCATCCGCTCTGATCTCTATGAGATTCGTCCGGGGTCCGGTGCATCGATTTACCTGGGCTATTTTGAAATGGCACCGTCCGGCGCCGTAAGCTTCACGGCAGCCAAGGCTGGGCAGACGATCGATTTTCCCACAATCGCCGATGTGCCCTATTCGGAGGGTGGAACGGTGACACTGGGCGCCATCGCATCGACCGGCTTGCCCGTCACTTATGCTGTGCTCGACGGTCCGGCCACTGTCGCCGGCGATGTCCTCACCGTGACCGGCGTCGGTCCGGTGACGGTCGAGGCGACCCAGTCCGGTGACACGACCCATTCGGCCGCAGACCCGGTGGATCTGGTCATCAACATCGTCACGGGAACGCAGACAATCACGTTCGCGGCGTTGCCTAATATCGATTTTGCCCCGGGAACAACCATCATCCTGACGGGGACGGCATCAAGCGGGTTGGCGGTGAGTTACTCCGTCACCAAGGGTTCCGCGACCGTGGCGGGCAGTGTCCTGACCGTGACCGGCTCAGGTCTGATCACGGTGCTGGCGAATCAGGCGGGCAACACCGATTACACCGCCGCGATCGGCGTGGCCGAGAGCTTCTTTGCCCGGCTTGGAATCAATGCGGTGGCCGACACCCTGGGTGTGGTGGAAGGACATCCGACCAGTGTCGCCTCGTCGCGATTGCTTGCGAACGACACGGACCGGGACGGTCTGGCGCTCCAACTTTCCGGGGTCTCTGCGCCGGGTATCGCCGGTGCCACCGTCACGCTGGCCGCTGGAATTGTGACTTACACACCGGCACCGGGATTCGTGGGCAGCGATTCATTCCTTTATACGGCCACGGATGCTGCCGGGAATGTCGCGACTGCCACCGTCTCCGTCTCCGTGAGGTCGTCGGACGATCCGGCACAGAACCAGTTGTCGCCCCCGCAATTGTTGGCGGACGGCAATGTCGGGGTGCGGTTCGCCGGAATCCCGGGCCGGACTTATGTGATTCAAGTGTCGCCCGATCCGACGGGGCCGTGGACGGACTTCATGGAGCTTGTGGCAGACGATCTTGGCAGGGTCGTGGCGGTCGACACGGAGCAACCGCGGCCGCCGAGTCGGTTCTATCGCACGCTGGGACTTTGAGCCGGGACAGCCGACGACACATTCATCGGAATTCCTGAAGAATCTGCCCCCATGAACCCTTCGAAAAAACTGGCCTCCATCGTGTTCGTCCTGGTCCTTCAGGCCGGTCACGCCTCAGCACAATCGTTCGCCTTCACCGGCGGCGTTGTTGCGGGCGGCCTCACCATCCGCGACAACGACCCGACGGGCCTCGCCACCTCGTTCCACCTGTCCAACCCGGGAACCGTCATCAAATCCCTGACCGTGAACCTGGAGATCACCGGCACGTTCAACGGTGACCTGTATGCTTACCTCGAGCATGCGGGGAGCTTCGCGGTGCTGCTGAACCGGGTCGGGCGGACCGCGTTGAATCCGGACGGGTATCCGGATTCGGGCTTTGGGGTTTCCTTTGTTCCGAGCGGGGGCCTGGGAGACATCCATGATTATCGGGCGATCCTGGACCCTTCGGGTGGAGCGATCACGGGCACATGGCAGGCGGACGGTCGCAACGTGGATCCCGGCGTGAGCCTGGACACGGGCCCGCGCACGGCGGGTTTGCACGAACTCATCGGGACAGATCCGAACGGCGACTGGGTGCTGTTCGTGGCGGATCTGGCGCCGGGAGGGGAAGGTAAACTCGTGGGGTGGTCCGTCCAGGGTGTCGCGGTTCCGGAGCCGTCGGAATGGGCCTCGATGGCGGGCGTCGCGCTGGTGGGGTTCGCGTTGTGGCGGCGTTGGAAACGCTGAGTGGGGGTCACTCCAGGACCGCCCGATAGTAAAACATCCCGGCACCGGACGAATTGGGGTCACTGATTTCGGTCACCGGATCCACCGGCGTGAGATGTTCCAATTCCTGCCAGGAATTCAGATCTGCGGATCGCTCAATCTTATAGCCCCGTCCCGGTGCCGCCATCAGTTCGAAGCGGAACCCCTCGTCGTCCCGCCACCCGGACGCCCCGAGTTGTATGTCTTGCGGTCCGATGACGGCGATGTTGTCGAACCAGGCTTTCCCCGACGCGATGTTGCCCCAGTAGCCCAGCCGTGCCCCGACGGTCACGGTCCCTGAGGCCGGCGCGACAAAGGGCAACGTCACCCGTCGCCAATCGAAGGTTCCCGAGAGGAGTTCGCCGGTGTGATCCCAGGTGCCCGCCAGACACAGGTTGGCTCCGATGCCGCGGCCTTCATCGAGGACGATCCTTTCGCCACGGATCCGTCCGGTCAGCCAGTATGACTTCCCGGGCACCAACCCGTCCACCTGCTGTTGCCAACCGGCGTCCGTGGATTGCAATCCTTCCACGCTTACGCAACGGGTCGGGTTGCCCGCCGTTCCCGGGGGTTCCCACCCGAAGCGCACCTGGTCCGCCCGATAGGCCGCGGTGAACCAGCCTGAGGCGCCCGGATGGATCTCGAACCCGCCATTGATCACCTGTCCCGGAACCTCGCTGGCGAGGGTCGTGATCTCCACCGGGAAGGACGGTGCCGATTCATTGTCGGATCCGTCGCAGGCGCGGATCACATAGGTATGATGCGATCGCGGTGCGAGGCGGGAGTCCGTCAGATAGGGGACGACGGTCTTCCGGATCAGGACGCCATCGCGGTAGACGGCGTAGCGGGTGACGCCGACGTCATCCGCCGGCTCGGTCCAGGAGAGGCCGATCCGGGAGGCTCCGAGAGCGATTCCCAGGACCGGATCGGGCGGGGCGGGTGGAAGGACATCCTCGGGCGGGAACAGGATGTCCGGCGCGGGAAGGGTGGAGGTGAAGGTGTTTATATCGAAGACATAAGGCCACCAGGTGTTCAGGAGCGTGGTCTGACGACCCGTGCCCAGGTCCGTCGCCACGTGCCCGCCCCCGTTTTTCGGGAGATGTTCCCACCACCATGCATAAAACTGGTCCAGAGCCGTCCCATAGCAGGCAAATCCCTTCCCGTTTCCCATCGATTCTCGATGGAATTGGCGGGGTCTTCCCAAAGTGAAATCCTGAAATGTTGAGCGGCGGGCGAATCCTCGGCTGAATTAGTTTGGTTTTGGCTG
>JANYCC010000331.1 GCA_025360495.1 Verrucomicrobiota bacterium
GAATTGTTCGGACACGAATCGGGGGCGTTCACCGGTGCCACCTCCTCGCGGGCCGGGTTGGTGGAGGAGGCGGACGGGGGGACCTTGTTCCTGGATGAGGTGGACTGCCTGCCCTTGGTGGCCCAGGTGAAGCTGCTACGGTTGCTCCAGGAGAAGGAATACCGGCACCTGGGCTCCCGCAAGACGTGTCGCGTTGACGTCCGGGTCGTGGCGGCCGCGAACACCGACTTGGAAGTGGCCTTGCGGCAGAATCGGTTTCGGGCGGACCTGTACTATAGGATCAATGTCCTGCCCCTGCGCCTGCCACCGCTGCGCGAGCGTACGGAGGATCTGCCCCTGTTGGCGCGGCATTTCGCCACCAAATATGCCCGCGCCATCGGCCGTGCACCGCGGCCCCTGAGCCCATCGGCCTTGGCACTCCTTGCCCAACATCATTGGCCCGGCAACGTGCGCGAACTGGAAAATGTGATTGAACGGGCGGTCCTCCTGACCGAGGGATCAGAGTTGCAGTCGGCCGACCTGGCGATCGACGGGCTTAAGGAGGAGATCTCCGTTCGGATCACCCTGCGCGAGCAGAAGGCCCGCGTGGTCCGGCGTTTTGAGCGGGAATACCTTTCCGCCCTGATGGCCCGGCACGGCGGCAACGTCAGCCGGGCGGCAGTCGAAGCGGGCAAGAACCGCCGGGCCCTCTTTGAACTCCTCCGCCGTCACGGCCTGAGTGGTCGCGATTTTGTTCCACCGGAGTGGGCCGGACAATCGGGGGACTGATCCGGACATTTTTGTCCGGGCTCCTCTGCGGCCGGTCCTTCCGGCCGCTCGTCCTTTCCTGGCCATGGCGTCAGATGGAAACCGGCGCCCCGTCAGGATTCCGTCGGGTTCCGGACGGGTTCGGCAATTCAATCCATTCGTCGAAGGCTTGTCGGGATATAATTATGATGGATGTTTTTGTCCGACTTGCCGGCCTGAATGCCCTGTTTACGGCTGAAACCCCGTTGGCATCACGGCTGCTTTCCCATGAAGGACAGCCTGCATGAGGGACGAGATGACAGTGGATGGGATTGCCGATGCCTTGGATGGGTCCGACCCGTTTCATTGGTTTGCGATCCAGTCGAAGCCGCGCGAGGAAGAAGTGGCCGGACATTCATTGCGGACATTGGGCATCGAGGTGTTATTGCCCAGGGTGCGCTGGATCGGACGGGTCCGAACGCGGGCCCGGATTCCGGCCGGGCGACCTTTGTTCCCCGGATATCTCTTTGGACGACTGTGCCTGAGGCGGCATTCCCATCCCGTCAGGTTTTCGCGCGGGGTCGTGCGCGTGGTGGGCACACGGAACCAACCTGTGCCGGTGGAGGAAGCTGTGATCGCCGCCTGCCGCGACCGGATGGATGCGGAGGGGATCGTGGAATTGGACGAACCGGGATTCCGTCGCGGGGATCGCATCCAGATCGAATCGGGTCCGTTCGCGGGATTCCAAGGCATCTTCGAGCGTGAGTTGGATGACCGCTCGCGCGTGGTGATCCTGTTGGAGGCGCTGCAGCGGGCGACGCTGATCCTGGAACGTCGGCACTTGGTGTTGGCGACGGCGTGAGCCGCTGAAGGCGGACCGGTGGCAGGGCGCACGGATGCGTCGATGGCGGCAGCCTGCCCGCACCCGGAGTCCGGGCACCCTGGCAGTAAAGGTCGATGCGCGGGACGCCAAGGGCCGGTCAATTGTTCCGTCTTTGAATGGCTTCCTATCGTGCAATCGTTGCCACCTCACTGGCAATCCGTGGACTGTTGGTCAATGGTTGTCCCCCGGAACTGCGTGGCGCCGAGTTTCGGATCTTCCAGGCCAAAGATTTCAGCTCCTCGACCCCGATGGCCCGGGGCGTGTCGGTATACCTCCACCGGGTCACCTTTAACACCTCCCGCCGTAGTCTGCCGCCCCGGGTCGGCCTGGATGGCATCCGTTACCGCCCGCCCACACCGGTCGACTTGGGTTATATGATCACCGCTTGGGCCGACAATCCGGAACGACAGCAGGAATTGTTGGGCTGGGCGATCCGCACCTTGCAGGACTGCCCGATTCTGCCGGCGGGCCTGTTGAACAATTTTGCCGGGGGTCGCGAAACCGATCCGCCCGTGTTTGCGGACGACGAGACGGTCGAACTGGTCGGGGAGATCCTGTCGATGCAGGACCTGATCAATATTTGGGAGGTCGTGAAGAGCAACCAACAACCGTCGATCCCTTATGTCGCCCGTGCGGTCCACCTGGATTCCGAGGTCCGCCTCACCGAAGCGCCGGGCGTTCAGACCAGGGGTTTTGACATGGCCTCGCTGGCATCCCGTGGATCTCTCCCTCCCACCGTACCTTAAGCTCGAACGGTTGACGCGTATCGCGCCGCTCGGGCTGCGTTTTCGGGATGTCGCGACCCGGGCGATGATCGGGGACGGTCTGGGCGTCGAGGTGTATCCCGAGGCGGCCCCGCGGCAGCGGGTGACGGCCCAGACGAATCATAGCGGGGTCTTTGTGGTGCATCACCTGCCGGGGTTGTCGGGCTTCGAGCAGGATGAAAGGGACGATCCTTGGGATCCGGCGCCCTTGGAACAGCGCGTGGTGGTGGAAGTCACCGATGCCTACAGCCGTTACCTGCCGATCCGCTTTGTCGCGATGGTGCCGCACCGGGGGTTGTGGACTTTGGCAGACTTGGGACTTCGCTCCCCGCCTTGGGACTGGGGCGATGCGATACCGCTTTTCCCAGCGCCCGGCCGCGGGGTGCCACCGGGTTTTGGAGTGATCCGGGCGCAGATCCGCCGGGCAGGGAGCGGTGCGCCCTCCGCGTGGGCGTTGGCCGAGGTGATCGAACGGGGTCGTCGCCGGGGCCGACCGGTGGCCGGGTTGGGGATGGCGGATCAGGAAGGGCGGTTGACCATCATGGCACCCTATCCGGCGCCCGGAAACCTCAGTCTGGATTCACCGCCCGGCGGGGGCCCGCAATTGCTCACGGACCAACGCTGGCCTTTCTCATTGAAGGTGTGGGACACGTTCGATCCCACATCCGCGGACCGGGCTGACTTGGATCGCCTGCTGTCACTGTTGGATCGGGTTTCCGACGGGCTGACGGACGGCGGGTCACCCGGGAATCCAGTCGACGGTGCCGACCTGCTTTTTGATCGCGAGGTCATCTTGCCGGAGCGAAGTGCCGGGGATTTCCGGCCGCGCGAATTATATCTCACTCCGGCGGGCTCCCCGCCTTAACACAACCAGGAAACAGCCATGCCAGAGTACCTAGCTCCCGGCGTTTATGTCGAAGAAACGTCGTTCCGCAGCAAATCCATCGAGGGGGTCAGCACGACCACCACAGGTCTCATCGGTCCGACCCGCTATGGGCCGGTGGACTTGGAACCGGAGATCATCACCAGCGTGGGGGAGTTCGAACTCACGTATGGGGATCGCCAACAGCTTCGGTTCAAGGACCAGGACCCGATGCACAACTGGATGTGGCATGCCGTGCGCGCCTTCTTCGAGGAGGGCGGGCGCCGGCTCTATGTCGCACGCGTTTACCGGCCCGATCCGGACGACCCGTCCCAAGGCTTCGCCCGGAGTGTGTTGCCGCCAACCTTGACGCTGCCGGCCACCCTCCCTCCCGACCAAACTTTCGAGGACGTCCTGCCCCAGGCGCTCCATTTCCGGGCTCGGTTCCAGGGGTTGCCGGGAAATGCCCGGGTGCGACTCACCCTGAGCCTCGGGCAGAACGTGCTCAGCGGCGTAAGGGTCGTGCCCGAAGCGCCCCTGACACCCATCGTCCGGTCGCTGCAGCCGTCCGACATTGTTTGGGTCAGCGACGTGACCAGCCCCATCTCCAGTCCGCCTGGCTCGGGAGATTTCTATATCGCGGACCGGATCACCGATGCCACCACGAAGGAGGTCACCTGGAGGTTCCGACGTCCGGTTTCCGGTCCCGACATTGTGATCCCGCTCAGTGCGCTGAGCCCGGCTCCGGACAGCAGGTCACCGGGGGATATCGTGAAGGTGGTGACGTTGACCGTCACCGTCGAGCCCAGTGACGACAGTGGATTCACCCGGGTATGGGAAAACCTGCCGCTGGATCCCGGTCACAAGCTCGGCAGCATGCCGGACAGTGTGTTCGACAAGTTCACCCCCCATCCGGCGAATCTGAACCAGGCCCGGACCCTGCCCATCGTGATCACCCCGGGGGTATCCATCGGGAACGGTTTGGATGTCTTGGAAGTCCTGTTGAATTCCCGGGCGGAACTCCTCAGGAACCTGATCACGGACGATGCCACGGCGGTGGAACGATCCGTGGACCTTGAGCTGTCCGGACAAACCAACGACGGTTTGCGCCCGGAATCTCTGGAATACGCCGGAACCGATGATCCGCGCGCGACCTTCAAGACGGGTCTGAAGACGTTCGAAGACCTGGAGGATATTTCCATCGTTGCCGCACCGGGCGCCACATTCGGGTTTGAGAACGGGTTCCATTCGGAGGCCTCCACGATCAACAACCTGCTGATCTCCCATTGCACGCGCATGCGCTATCGCATCGCCGTGCTGGACAGCGGGGATGGGCAGAGCATCTCGCAGGTCCGGTCGATGCGGGCCAAGGTGGATTCGTCCTATGCCGCGCTTTATTATCCGTGGATCCGCGTCCTGGACCCGGTGACGCGGCAGGAGATCCATGTGCCACCGTGTGGACATGTGGCCGGAATTTATGCGCGCAATGACATCAACCGTGCGGTGTACAAGGCGCCGGCCAACGAGGTGGTCAACCTGGCGATCGGATTCGAGGTCCTGCTGAACCGGGCGCAGCAGGAGGTCCTGAATCCCGAGGGGATCAATTGTTTCCGGTTCTTCGAAGGTCGCGGCTTCCGGCTGTGGGGGGCCCGCACGATCAGTTCCGATCCCGAATGGAAGTACGTCAACCTGCGCCGCTATTTCGCGTATCTCGAAAGGTCGATCGACCGCGGGACCCAGTGGGCCGTCTTCGAGCCGAATGGTGAGCAACTCTGGGCCAATGTCCGCCAGACCATCTCGGAATTCCTTTTCAATGAGTGGTTCAACGGCGCGCTGCTCGGCGAGAAGGCTGACAAGGCCTTCTTCGTCAAATGCGACCGCTCGACGATGACCCAGAACGACCTCGATAACGGGCGCCTGATCTGTCTGATCGGCGTGGCCCCGCTGCGGCCCGCCGAATTCGTCATCTTCCGGATCGGCCAATGGACAGCCGACCGGAAAGTGTGAACGGGCCGACGATCCGTCCCCGGCCGCCTTCCATCCCACCGCCAACACATAAATCATTATGCCACGCGAACGTCCTTATCCGCAGTTCAACTTCCTCGTCACCATCGAGGGTGCCTACGACAACGGCGAAGACACCTACGCCGGATTCCAGGAATGCAGTGCGATCGGCACTGAAGTGGCCGTCGCCGAGTACCGGAACGGCAATGAGAAGGCCAACAATGTCCGCAAGATCACGATGCTCAACAAGGCGGCCGACGTGACGCTCAAGCGCGGGATCATCGGCCACAACGCGCTCTATAATCTCTTTGACCAGACCCGGGAGGGACAGAATGCCGGCGGCAAACAGGTCAAGATCGAGTTGCGGGCCGAGGACCGCGCCAAGGTGCAGACCTGGCTGCTCTCCAATGCGCGGATCACCAAGTATGTCAGCGGACCCCTGAGCGCCAAGGGGGCGGACGTCGCCTTGGAGGAGTTCACCATCGTCTACGAGCGCCTGACCGTCGAGTTCGCCTGAAGGTTCCCATGGCGATTGTCTCCCGTCGTCGGTTGGCCGGTTTCCGGTTCGAGGCCGCACCCCCGGCCCTGAGCCAGATCCTTCCGCGGATGGACATCACCATCCTGGTGGGATTTGCCTCCGCCGGCCCGCTCCATCGCCCCGTTGCCGTGGAGAACACCGACTACTTCCAGTCGGTGTTCGGCGATGATGTCCCCTTGGCGTGGGATCCGGTCCGGCTCGAAGTGAAACGGTCGAATCTAGGCCCCGCGGTCCGGAGCTTTTTCCGGAACGGGGGACGACGTTGTTGGGTGGTGCGGGTCGCCGCCAGTCGTCCGGCCGCCCGCTTTCAGGTTCCCGGTTTGGTGCGTTCGAGGGGGGCTGTCGAGGAACCGGCATGGGCCCACGCCCGATCCCAGGGAAGCTGGTTTGATCGCTTCCAGGTGGCGACGGCATTGAGCGCCGAGGGAATCGAGGGATTGCCGCTGGCGGATGGCACCGGGACCTCGGTCCGGATCCGCCTGCCCGCCGGCGGGAAACCGGTGCCGGGTGACCTGTTGCGACTCACGGCGGGAAATCCTCCGGCCCCATGGTTCCTCGTGGTGAATTTGGTCATCCCGCCTTCGGCCGACGCCAAACCGGGTGAACACGACGTCCACGAGGTCTTCGGTACCCCGTTGGATCCGGTGCCCGCACAGGTGGTGTCGATGATTCCGCGGATCGAGCGACTCACCTTCGAATTGCATGTCCGTCAGGGCACGGGCGATCTGGCGCGGCTTTCGGGACTCGGATTTGCCCCCGCACATCCGCGCTATTGGAATGCCCTGCCTGTGGACGGAAAACTTTTCGAATTGCCGGATTGGGAGCGGGTCCTTCGCGAGGCCAAGGCCGAATCCTTCACCGACCTGTGGCGCGACGCGATGGAGCCGCGGCGTTTTCCCCTGGCCGGCGATGGCGCGCGGGACGACGTGTTCCTGCCCCGGGGGATGGGGGCCGTGCCGGACCTTTTCGAGAGGGCGCGCATTTCGTCGGACCCCGCCCTGCGACGGGACGGGCTCGACCAGTTCGGTTCGGACTTGTTCGTGGACCCCCACCTGGCGGGAGTCGGGACGGATTCCGTTATCAGTGAGGCAAGATTTCTGCTCAACCGGCAAGCCGCGACGATGGGAACGCCGGCGCCGTCGGCATCGCTGGCCGAAACCGCACCACGGTTGATCGGCATCCACGCGGCGTTGGACATTGAGGAGGCGACATTGATCGCGGTACCCGACGCCGTTCAATTGGGCTGGCATCGGACGGAAGTGCCCTTGGTGTCGCCTCCGGCCTTCGATCCGGCCCTGCCGCATGCCTCGTGGGCCCTGGCCGATTCCTGTGATGCGGGGGCTCCGGCAACGACGGGGGTTTCGCCGCGCTGGGACAGATTCCTGGCCTGCGACCTGAAGGTGATCGCACCCCCGATCCTGACGGTTGACGGGGATCCGGACGCGACCGGCACCTTCCAACTGAGTTGGGACAGTCCCGACACCGAGGTGGATTTTGTCCTGCAGGAAGCCACGAGGCCGGATTATTCCGATGCGGTGGAAATCCACCGGGGATCGGATCGCAATCTGACCTGCCGGGGACGGACACCGGGCCGGTATTATTATAGGGTTCTCGCAGAGGTCGCCGGGGAAACGAGCAATTGGTCGGAAGGAAGGGTGGTGACGGTCGCGGTGGCGCAGGGCTATGAGGTGACACCCGACCCCGCTTCCGAGGGGGCAATCCTGCTCGATGTGCACCGGGCATTGCTGCGTTTTTGCGGGGCGCGTGGGGATCTTTTCGCGGTCCTGGCATTGCCCGAGACATTCCGGGACGACGCGGCGCTGAGGTTTGTGGCCCGTCTGACGTCGAGACGCCGGTTGACGCCCGGGGCGGACAACACCCGGATCCAGCCCTTGGGTGAAGGGGAGGCCGGGGTGCTCAGTTTTGGGGCCGTTTACCATCCTTGGTGGGTCGGCCCGGAAGAAATGTCCGGTGAATTGCAACAGGTGCCCCCGGATGGGACGGCGTGCGGGATGATCGCGCGAAGGACGATCGAACGCGGAGCCTGGATGGCGCCGGCGAACGAGGTGTATCGGGGGGTGATCGCCCTGTTGCCCGCGATGGATCCGGACCGCCAGGCCGATCTCCTCGAAGGTCAGATCAACCTGGTCCGGCAAACCCCGGGCGGATTCAAGACGTTGTCCGCCGACACGCTCAGCAACACGCCGGAACTTCGCCCGATCGGTGTCCGGCGACTCTTGATCCTGCTGCGCCGGGCCGCCCTGCGGCAGGGGATGGATTATGTCTTCGAGACCAATGGACCCGCCCTGCGCCGGAGTGTGCAACGGGATTTTGAAGCGCTCCTGGACCAGCTGTTCCTGCGTGGCGCCTTTGCCGGAGAAACCCGGTCCGGAAGTTTTCAGGTCGTCACGGATGAGACGATCAACACGGATGAGGCTGGCCAACGCGGTCAATTCCGGGTGGACCTCCGGGTGGCGCCCGCTTTGCCCCTGGTGTTTGTCACCGTGCGGCTCGAGCAGTGGGGTGAACAGGGGTTGGTCTCGGAGGTTTTCTAAATGGCCACGGCTGCCAACGAGACGGTGATCCAACCCTTCACGGCGTTCAACTTCGCCGTGGAGATCAGCGTGCCGGATCTGATCAAGGAGGTGTGCAACGCCGCCTTTGCGGACTGCGATGGCATCGAGATGACGATGGATGCGAAGACCATCCGGGAGGGGGGTAACAACACGCGCCAACCAAGGCTCACGGGGCCGGTGAATTTCGGAACCCTCACCCTGAAGCGCGGCATGACCGCAAACTTCGACCTCTGGAAATGGTTCGGAACCCTCTATCTCCCCGGCAAGACCGGCCTGCGCGCCACGACCACCGTGGTGGTGCATGCGGCGGACGGCCACACGGTGACGGCCACGTTCGTCCTGGGTGGTTGTCTGCCGGTGAAGGTCAAGGCCCCCGCACTGAGCGGCAAGGACGGTGCCGTCGCGATCGAGGAACTGCAGATCGCCTATGAGACGCTCCGGTTCGTACCCCCATCCTGACCCGCCCCCGCATGGACGACCAACCTTCATTGCAACGCGCGCTGCTCATCGAGTTGAAATCCGATTTCACCGGGGAGAAACCGGGGGGGCGTCGGGTGACCGTGCAGTTCAATCCCGATTCATTGAAGGTGAGTTTCGCCAACCAGATCGTCGCCCCGGAAGGGGCCGGCAGCCAGAAGGGGACCGCCGGAAAGCTGCATGTGGGCGCGGGCACGACCAAATTGGCGCTCCAACTCTGGTTCGATGTCAGCCGGTTGACCGCCGCGGACCCCCCGGCCGATGATGTCCGGGACCTCACCAAACAGGTCAGCTTCTTCATCACCCCCCAACCGGAGTCCAAGGGCAAGGACCAGAAGTTCATCCCCCCGGCCGTGCGGTTCCTGTGGGGTACGTTTCATTTCGACGGCGTGATGGAATCCGTCGAGGAAACCTTGGATTACTGGTCGCATGACGGGAAGCCGATCCGGGCCAGCATGGCGTTGGGATTGACGCAGCAGAAGATCGAGGCCTTGGAGCTCAAGAATCGCAAGGCCGGGGCGGAGGAGAAGATCGCCGAGTTGGTGGGGGGAGGCACGGCGGCGACGTCGGGCCGTCGCGCCGGGACCTCACCGGTGGTTCCCGCCGCCCAAGGATCGTCGGTGCAGTCGATGGCGGACGATTCCGGCGGGGGGACGGATTGGCAGTCGATCGCGGCGGCCAATGGGATAGAGAATCCGCGGCTGCTCCAACCCGGACAGCTCATCAATTTGAACCCGGTGAAGGTGTCGGTGGATCTTTTCTGAAAGGGCTCGTTTATGCCGGTCGTCATCAACGAATTTGAAGTTCAACCCGAGACCGGGACGGACGCCCCGCCCCCCGCCAAGCGGACCCAGGAACCCCCGCCTCCGCAGGAACCGGAGTGGGAACGCCGGCTCCAAAAAAAATGGGAACGGCAGGAGCGACTCCGTGCCCATTGATCCGACGCACTCCCGATGGCCACCGACAACACCCAGCCCGGGCTCCATTCCGCCCGGCCGACGATCACTGTGTCCGGGCGCGACCAGTCGGCGCTGGCCGAGGGGCTTCAGCGGCTTGAGATCATCGAGACCACGGATGGCTTATATCATTGCGAGGCGACCTTTGCGAACTGGGGCGACCAATCCGGGCGTGTTGATTTCCTCTATTTCGACCGCCAGACACTCGAGTTTGGGAAAGCGTTTCTGGTGAAACTCGGCACCGACACCCTGTTCGAGGGTCGGATCATGGCGCTCGAGGCGACGTTTCCGGAGGGTTCGGCGCCGGAGATCACCGTGCTCGCGGAGGATCGCTTTCAAGACCTGCGCATGACCCGCCGCACCCGCACCTTCAATGAGGTCTCCGACGCCGACGTGGTCCGTCAGATCGCCGGCGACCATCGCCTCCAGGCCGACGTGCAAATGGACGGGCCCCAGCACAAGGTTCTCGCGCAGGTGAACCAGAGTGACCTGGCCTTTCTTCGCGAACGGGTGCGAAGCGTCGATGGCGAGATCTGGACCGAAGGCACAAAGTTGCGTGCGTTGTCCCGGGCGCACCGGCGGGGAACGGCGCTGGAACTCACCCATGGCCATGAATTGCGTTCGTTCACGGTGACGGCCGACCTCGCGACCCAACGCACCCAGGTCAGCGTCAATGGCTGGGATGTCGCCAGCAAGTCGGCGCTGCGGCAGGAGGCGGACGAGGCGGTGGTGCGCAGTGAACTCAATGGTGACACCAGTGGGGCGAGCATTCTGAAGTCCGCTTTGGGGGATCGCAAGGAGGCGCTGGCCCACACCGTTCCGTGGAACAGCCAGGAGGCCCGCACGGTCGCGGAATCCCATTTCAAGCGCTGTGCCCGTCGCTTCCTGGTCGGTCGGGGCGTGGCCGAAACGCAGGCGAAACTCCGGGTGGGCGCGGTGACCGATCTCAAACTCCTCGGGCCCCTGTTCAGTGGGAAATATTATGTGACCCACTGCCGGCACTGTTTCGATTCCACGAAGGGATTGCGCACGGAATTCACCGCGGAGCGGGCCGGCCTCGGTCACCCGTGAATCCGCCGTCCGGGCCGCGCCCGGGCAAGATTCCCCATGTTTGACACGGACGATCACGACCGGGTGATGGCTGCCCGGGTGCCCCTGGGACTGGGCGGACCTTGGTATGGGGTCTATCCGGCCCTGGTCTCCGACATCAAGGATCCCGATGGCCAGGGCCGGGTGAAAGTGACACTGCCGGGCTCGCCTGACACCGGGGGGGCGCGCTACGAGGCGTGGGCGCGGGTGGCGACCTTCATGGGGGGGGACAACCGGGGCAGTTGGTTCATTCCCGACAAGAACGACGAGGTGCTGGTGAGTTTTGAAGGAGGCAATCCGCGGCGGCCTTATGTCCTGGGCGGCCTTTGGAATGGCAGCGACAAGCCGCCGGGGTCGATGGATGGGGCCGGCAACAACTATAAGAAGATCCTGCGTTCCCGGAACGGCGTGATGGTCACGCTCGATGACCAGGACGGCCAGGAAAAGTTCATAGTCGAGACCCCGGGCGGGCAAAAGATCACGCTCAAGGATGGCCCGGGCGCGGTGGAGATCGAGGATTCCAATGGCAATTCGGTGAAACTCGAAACCGCGGGAATCACCGTCAATGCCTCGGCCAAGGTCACGCTCAACGCCGGCGCACAGGTCAACGTCACCGCGGGTATGGTCAATGTGAACGCCGGCATGTCGAAATTCAGCGGGGTCGTCCAGTGCGACACCCTGATTGCCACCACGGTGGTGGGAACCACCTACACGCCCGGCGCCGGCAACATTTGGTAGCGCATGGAACGTCACGCCATCCAGTGGAACGCGCCTTCGCCGCTCTGGCCGAAGCTCGCTGCGGCCGGCGATGTCGCAAGCCGGGCGGCCCTCGGCGCCCCGACGATCCTGCGGTTCGCCACGGACGATTTCATGCAGGACTTCGCCAACACGCTGGCGACCGACCCCGGCAGGCTGGGCGAATTCCGGGCGGTGCGTGAGACGTGGCGGGGCAGGGTGGGCCAACCGACCATTCCCACGCCGAAGAAGGCATTCGCTCTGCAGTTGCAACGGTTGGGCAGCCGCCGCCTGCGCACGGCCAGCACGGGCGACAAGACGGGTGAATTGGATGACGCGAAACAATTGCCCCACCTGAAGCTCTATCAGCCGGCGCACATGCGCTATTACCTGATCAGTGCCTGTCTCAACTGCCAGGTCTTCGGGATGCCGGATCGCAAAGTGGAGACCGGCAAGCAGGAACGCGTCGGGTTCGTGATGCGACGTTTGCTCCGACCCACGGTGGCCACCGCCGGGACGGACCCCGAGGACGTCACCCACTGGGAGGAATACGCCTGGGTGAAAACGTCGGCCGGTTATGCCTGGCAAATCGTTGCGGGCCCGACCCGGACCGACAACGCCGTGGTGCTGGACGAAGAGGAGCGTCTCCAGCTTTTTCCCAGCACCTTCCAGGAGGACGATCAGCGCAGCCGCCGGTTGTTCGCGGGGCTGATCCCCGTGGGACGGCGCGAGGCGTATCTCGGCGCGCAGAAAAGCGCGGCTGCCGGCGACAATCCACCGGGAACCACGCGCTTCACGGCGCGAAAAATCCTTCTCCGCAAGCAGGTGATTGAGCCTTGGAAGACGTTGATCCGACAGGTGAGAAGTGCGGGGGGAAGCAATGGGGTCGTGGTGAACAATGACGGGTCCCGCGGGATCTTCTCCGACTTGGTGAAGCAACAGGTGAGCATCAAGACCTCCCGCGAGAAGGCGCAGGTTCTTTCCTGGTTCATCCTCCTGGACTTCGCGGAATACCTGCAACTTTACATCCCCGAGTTGTGGCGGGCCGTCGTCTCCGGCACAACTCCCGGCGACAGTCAGAGCCAATTGGCCAGGGCTTATGCCGCACTCGACCAAACCCGGATGCCCGGCCCCCTTGCCGATGCCGTCCGGATGCCGGATTCCGTGGCAGTATTAACGCTGCGGCTGGCCTTGGGGAAGTTCGGCGATGCGGCATCCGGTCGGATCAATGAGGTGGTCAAGCGCAAGCTGGAGTCGGTCGATCAACCTTACGATCGGAATTCAGCACTCAGTCGCAGCGCCTGGCCCGACTTCCTATTCCCTTTGGCGGATCCGGTGGCGACACTAGGAGCCCCATTGCCACCGGACTTGGATCTGCAGTCGTTGGGCCCGGACGAGCGCACTGATTTCCCGCTCGACCAAGACCCGCCCAACGACGACCCGCTGCACCAGACCAGGGATTTGCTGGCGCGGATCGACAAGCTCGCGGTCCTCCTCCTGCGCGCCCTCGCCGAGTCCAGCCCCGGCACCTCCGCGCCGGCGCCGGAAATTCCCACGGCGGCGCTGGTCCCGGCGGACGCCGCCAACGCCCTGTTCCGCATCCGCTGCGTCTACGAACGGCCCGCCTGCGGCCCGCTGCACGAAGACGTGGTGAGCGAGCCGAGCGAGCCGTTCGAACTGGCGGGCTTTTTTGATCCGGACGCTCCCGCCCGGCCGATCCGAATCGGCCTGCCGATCGACACCACGCCCGGCGGCCTGCGGAAGTTTGACAAGAACACGGCCTTCATCATGTCCGACATCCTGTGCGGGCAGGTGCAGAAGATGAAGAGCCTGGGTTTCGTCGACCTGGTGCTCTCCGTTTTGCCGTGGCCGTTCCACCAGGATCTGCCCGTCGCCGACATGAAGCCGTGCGGCAGTCCCAGTGCCAACTTCGGCATGATCTGCTCCCTGTCGATCCCGATCATCACGATCTGCGCCCTCATCCTGCTGATGATCATGGTGACCCTTCTGGATATCATCTTCAGCTGGCTGCCCTTTTTCATCATCTGCTTCCCGTTGCCGAACTTCAAAGCCAAGAAGTGATGAATGCCGGAGACATCTATGGGCGCGGCATCGCCTTCCCGCCGCACGTCGGTCCCGATGGCAGCCTGGCGTGGTCCGAGGGCGAACAAAACGTCCGCGAATCGATCCAGATCATCCTGCTCACGAATCCGCGCGAACGGGTGCGCCTGCCGGAATTCGGCGGCGGCTTGGACGCTTTTTTGTTCGAGGCCAACAACCCGACAACCCACCACCTCATGGCGGATCGCATTCAGCGGGCATTGGCCACCTGGGAGCCCCGGATCGCGGTCGAGAACATCCGCGTCGAGCCCGATCCCGCGGATGCCGAGTCCGCGATTGCCACGATCCACTACAAACTCGTCGCCACCCAGGCCCGCGAACGCGTCAGCCTCACCGTCCCGATCGGCCGCTGAGCGGGATCGCGCACCTTTCCCCGTCCTTTCATGCCCATCGAAACCCCCGTTCTCGATCGTCGCCGTTTCCAGGACCTTTATGAGGAATTGCTGGCCCGGGTGCCGGTGCACACCCGCGAATGGACCAATCTCAACCCGGGCGATCCCGGGGTCACCCTGCTTCAGTTGTTCGCGTGGCTGACCGAGTCGATGTTGTATCGGGCCAACCAGGTGCCCGAACGGAATCGCCGGAAGTTTTTGCAACTGCTGGGCGTGCCGCTGAGTCCCGCCTCGCCGGCCTCCGGGTTGGTCACCTTCACGAACGAGGGTGGCCTGCTGCAGACCGTCACGCTGAGCGCCGGGGTGGAGGTTCGGGCCGGACAGATGCCCTTTCGAACGCTTCACGGCCTCGATGTGCTGCCGCTCGAGGCGAAGGCCTATTTCAAGCGGCGCCTCCCGCAACAACCCGGCGCCGAGCGGCAACTCTACGAACAGCTCTACGAATCCTTTCGCAACGACACGGCCGGGGACGAACTGGAACTGTACGAGCTCACACCGCTGGAGTCCCGGAGTGCGACCGGAGTGGATCTCGGTGCCGAAGCCGTTGATCGGTCGCTGTGGATCGCACTGATGGCGCGCCCGCGCGATCCGATTCCGCAGGCGGCGGACCCGCTGGCGGCGATTCGGGACGTCATCCAACGCCGCACGCTCAGCCTGGGGGTCGTCCCGCAACTCGATTTTGCCGACGCCCAACGCCGGCTCACTCCGGGTGGGTCCGGGCGGTCGGCCGGCAATCGCGTCATCGAGATCCAACTGCCCAACGTGGCCGGTAATCGCCTGCTTCCCCCCGACCGCCAGCCCACTTACCGCACCCTCCAAACGATGGCCCTGCCGACCGAGCCGACAGTGATGGAAATCCCCCTGCCGGAACGTGCGCAGCTTTTCCTGTGGGAAGACCTGGATCCCCTGGAGGGCGGCACCGACCTGTTCCCGCCGGCGCTCGATGACACCGCCCAGCAGGAACGGGTCATCACCTGGCTGCGCCTGTTGTGGCCCGAGGGTGTCCCGGCCCGTCTGATGTGGGCGGGATTCAATGTCGCCCGTGTGACGCAGCGCGAGCACATCGCCAACGAAGTGTTGCCGGCCGGC
>JANYCC010000333.1 GCA_025360495.1 Verrucomicrobiota bacterium
CACGCCGGTGATCTACCTCTACCTGGATCGCATGGGGATCTGGACGCGACGGAAATTCACCCGCCGGACGCCGGCGCTGGTTCCCGGCCCCCGACCCGCCGTGACATGAACCTGTCGGGTCCATTCATCCGGCGCCCGGTCGCGACCTCGCTGCTGTCGATCGGGCTCTTCGTGGTCGGACTGGTGGCGTACCGGTTCATGCCGGTGGCCGCTATTCCACGCGTCGATTTCCCGATGATGATGGTCTCCGCCTCCCTGCCGGGTGCGGATCCGGCCACGGTCGCCTCGTCGTTGGCGGCACCGCTCGAACGCCGGTTGGGCCAGATCGCCGGCGTGTCCGAAATCACCTCGGTCAGCACGCTCGGCGGCTGTTCGGTGACGATCCAGTTCGAGCTGTCGCGCAAGATCGACGGCGCGGCCCGGGACGTTCAGGCCGCGATCAATGCGGCCGCGGCGGACCTGCCCCTCAACCTTCCCGCGCCGCCCACCTATCGGAAGATCAACCCGGCCGACGCGCCGATCATGGTGATGGCGATGATCTCCGAGACGCTGCCGACCACGGAGGTTTTTGAATTCGCAGATTCGATCATCGGCCAACGTTTGAGCCAGGTGGAAGGCGTGAGCCAGGCCCTCATCGGCGGCGCCGACAAATCGGCGGTGCGCGTCCAGATGAACCCCAGTGCACTCGCCGCGAGCGGGTTCAGCCTGGAGGATGTCCGTTCTCTCCTGGGCCAGGTGAACGTGGATCTGCCCAAGGGCACCCTCGAAGGCGCCGGACGTTCCTATACCATCGTCGCCAACGACCAACTCCTCGAGGCCGGCGACTATCAGAAGCTCATCCTCACCCAACGCCACGACGTCCCGGTGCGGCTCAGCGCCCTGGGAAGGGCCGTGGCGGGCGTGGAGAACGGACGCACCGCCGGTTGGTCGGGCACCAATCGCGCCGTCCTCGTCATCATCCAGAAACAGGCCGGCGCCAATGTCATCGAGACGGTGGATCGCATCCGCGCGGTCCTGCCCCAGCTCCAGCGTTGGATCCCGCCGTCGATCAAGTTCTTCGAGGTCAGCGACCGCACCACCACCATCCGCGCGTCGGTGGACGACGTGCAGTATTCGCTGCTCATCAGCATCGCGCTCGTCGTGATGGTGATCTTCCTCTTCCTGCGGCGTTTCTGGCCGACGTTCATCGCCAGCGTGACCGTGCCGCTGGCGCTCGCGGGCACGTTCGCCATCATGTACCTGTGCCATTACAGCCTCGATAACCTTTCGCTGATGGCGATCACCATCTCGGTGGGCTTCGTCGTGGATGATGCCATCGTCGTCATCGAGAACGTCTATCGCTTCATCGAACGGGGCGACAAACCGATGGATGCGGCCCTGGTCGGCGCGCGGCAGATCGGGTTCACGGTGATCTCGATGAGCATCTCCCTGATCGCCGTGTTCATCCCGCTGTTGTTCATGGGGGGATTGATCGGGCGACTCTTCCACGAGTTCGCGGTGACCGTGAGTCTCGCCATCCTCGTGTCCGGGGTCATCTCGCTGACGCTGACGCCCATGCTGTGCTCGCGGTTTCTAAAGCCGGAATCCGCCTATGGCCGGCCCGGCTTGATCCACCGCGCTTCCGAGCGGGGGTTCAACTGGCTGCTGCACGGATATGAGGTGGGCCTGCAATGGGTTCTCCGGCACCCGGCCTTCATGCTGGTCGTCGCCCTGGCCACCATGGTCGCGACCGTCGGGCTCTATCAGATGGTTCCCAAGGGATTCTTTCCCCAGCAGGACACCGGCATCCTCATGGGCGTCACCGATGCCTCCCAGGACATCTCGTTCGCCGCCATGTCGGAACTGCAACAACGGGTCGCACGCATCGTGCTCGACGATCCCGCCGTCGCCACCCTCGGCTCCTTCATCGGCGGCGGCATCGGCAGTTCCACCGTCAACAATGGCCGGCTGTTCATCACCCTGAAGCCCCTCGCGCAACGCAAGGTCAGCGCCGACGCGGTGATCAACCGGATGCGCGGCAAACTCGGCCAGATCCCCGGCATCCGGCTGTTCCTCCAACCGGTCCAGGACATCCGGGTCGGCGGTCGCCTCGGCAAGGCGCAATACCAATACGCCCTCCAATCGGCCGATCTCGACGAGCTCAACACGTGGTCCACAAAACTCATGGAGGTCATGAGCCACGCGGACAAGGTGGTGAAGGACGTGAGCAGCGACCAGCAGACGCAGGGTCTCCAGAGCGCGATCGTGGTCGATCGGGATCGGGCGGCGCGCCTCGGCATCTCGCCCGCCGCGGTCGACAACACGCTTTACGATGCGTTCGGCCAGCGCCAGGTCTCGACCCTTTATAAGCAATACAACCAGCACCACGTCATCCTGGAAGTCGCCCCGCAATACCTCCTGGATCCGTCGTCGCTTGAGAAACTTTATGTGCGCTCGACCAACGGCATCCAGGTCCCGCTCTCGGCCATCTCGACGTTCAAGCGGGTGAACACCTTCCTCTCGGTGAACCATCAGAGCCAGTTCCCGGCGGTCACGATCTCCTTCAACCTGGCGCCCGGGGTCGCGCTCGGGGACGCCACCAAGCTGATCGAACAGGCCGCCGCCGACCTGAAGATGCCGTCCTCCGTCCAGGGAAGTTTCCAGGGGACGGCACAGGTTTTCCGCGCCTCGCTCGCGAACATGCCCCTGCTCATCGCCGCGGCCCTCTTCGCCGTCTATGTCGTGCTCGGCATGCTCTATGAAAGCCTCGTCCATCCGCTCACGATCCTTTCCACCCTGCCGTCCGCCGGTGTGGGCGCCCTGCTCGCGTTGATGCTCTTCGGCTATGATCTCTCCCTCGTGTCGTTCATCGGCATCATCCTCCTGATGGGCATTGTCAAAAAGAACGCGATCATGATGATCGACTTCGCGCTCGATGCCGAACGACACGAGAACCTCACGCCCCGGGACGCCATCTATAAGGCCTGCGTCATCCGGTTCCGTCCCATCATGATGACGACGATGGCCGCCCTGTTCGGCGCGCTCCCCCTCGCCATCGGCCTCGGCACCGGCTCCGAATTGCGGCGCCCACTGGGCATCGCCGTGGTGGGCGGGTTGATCGTTTCCCAGGCTTTGACCCTCTTCACCACGCCGGTGATCTACCTGGAGTTGGAAAACACCGGTCAGCGGATCAAATCGTGGCGCCGCAAACACTGGCCCCCGGCCGTGGGCACGACTACGACTACGACCGCGACCGCGACCACGAGCGGACCCCATCTATGATTTCCCCGAACGTACGCATCCAAACGGCCCTCGTGGCGACGGTGATCCTGGTGGCGTGGATCGCCGGATGTGCCGTCGGTCCGGACTATCACCGGCCCGACCCGGTGAATTCCGCACCCATGCCCGGCACCTTTGACGGAGCCGCCGCAGCGATCACCAACACCGGTGCGTGGAAGACCGCCGAACCCTCCGCGCATCTTTCGCGTGGCAAGTGGTGGGACATTTTCGACGATGCCGAGTTGGATCGGTTGGAAACCCTGGCAACCGAACACAACCAGCAACTCGCCGCCGCCCTCGCCACGTACCAGCAGGCCCGGTCGCTCGTGAAGGTGGCCCGGGCCGATTATTATCCGCAGGTTTCCGCCAACCCGAACGCCTCCCGCCAGCGCATCAGCGAAAACCTGACCCAACGGGGCGCCACGAACCGGGCGGCTTCGACCTTCACGACTTATACCCTCCCGGCCGATGCCAGTTGGGAACTGGACCTGTGGGGTCGCATCCGACGGCAGGTCGAGGGTTCGAAGGAACGTTTCACCGCCGCGGGCGACGACTTGGAGGCGGCGAAACTTTCGGTGCAGGCCGAGGTCGCCATGGATTATTTCAGCCTTTGTTCGCTCGACGCGCAAAATGTCCTGCTTCAGACCAATATCGATGCGTACCGCCGGTCCTTCGACCTGACCCAGACGCGGCATCAGGGCGGGATCGCGACCGACCTCGACGTGTCGCAGGCCGAGACGCAGCTCAAGACCACCGAAGCGCAACTCCCGGCGATCGACCTGCAGCGCGCCAATCTCCGCCACGTTCTCGCCACCCTGTGCGGACGGCCGGCGACCGGGTTTCAGGTCAACACGACGAACACGGCCTTGAAAGGGGCGCCGCGGGTGCCGGTGTCGCTCCCGAGCGACCTGCTGGAACACCGGCCCGACATCGCCGCCGCCGAACATCGCATGGCCGCCGCCAACGCCGACATCGGGGTCGCCACCGGGGCCTTTTATCCCCGGGTGATGCTGAGCGGGATGGCCGGGTTCCAGTCGATCGACACCGGCACCCTGTTTGATTGGCCGAGCCGCGTGTGGGCGGTGGGCCCCTCGATCCAGCTCCCGATTTTCACCGGCGGACGCAACCGGGCGCAACTGGCGTCGGCACGGGCCGCCTATGACTCGACCGTCGCCAATTATCGCCAGACCGTGCTCGGCGCCTTCCAGGACGTGGAGGATCAACTCGCCGCCATGACCTTGTTGCTGGCCCAATACGAGGCCCAGAAAGGCGCGCTCACCTCTGCCCAACGCACGGTGGAGATCGCCAACTTCCGTTATAAGGGCGGGGTCAGCACCTATCTTGAAGTGGCGACCGCGCACAGTGCCGCGCTCACCATCGAACAGAGCGTCGTCCGACTCGGCGCCGACCGTCTTTCTGCGAGCGTCTCCCTCATCAAGGCGTTGGGTGGGGGGTGGCGGGGCAAGGACTAATGACATTAGTCACTGCTCCCTCACCCTCCGCCCGGAAGTCACCAATTCGCGGAAGCCGTTCCCGACCCGTCGGCTGTGCCACCAACCCCACCCCCCGACCCACACGACCTGCACTGCCATCCAAATGCAGATGAACAGGGTGATGCGGCTGTCCTCCTCCACGTCCCAATGCTGGGCCCCCATGGCCACCGCCATCGCCACCAACGCACCCACCCCGCCCGGCAGGATCAGGACGCTGTTCATCGCGCGGCCCAGCGCCTGGTTGGCCGGGCGGCCCGCCACCACATGCCAGGTGGCGACCCACCGCATCCCATAGGCATGAAGCGGCGACGTGACAATCGCGACCCCATGCAGCCACCAGGGAATCCTATAATTGGCTGCCTCGCCATTGAGGGAGAGCCAGAGGATCAGGAACAGGTCGTTCGCCATCAGCGCCAGCCACGGCCCGCCCAATAGACCGACCACCGAACGCCTCTGTTGGCCCAGGATTTCCTTCGGTCCCAACGGCGTGGTCAACAGGAGCTCCAGCGCCCCGGTTGAACGTTGTTCCGCCAAAGTTTGGACCGATTCGGCCCCGACCCACATCCGGATCAACCCGTGGAACAGCAGTGGTATGAGGGTGGTCGCCTCGCCCGCAACCCAGCGGAATCCGAGGCTGAGATGGATCCAGAGTTCGATCCCGAACAATCCGACCACGAGGATCCACGGGAGCGACTTTTTCCAGCGTTCCCTCCGGCTCAGCCAGACCCACGCGCCCAGTTCCAACAGCCGTGCCCGGCGCCGCGCCCGCACGTCCGGGGGCCCGTAGCGGATCCGATCGACCAGGTTGCGCCACCACCAGCGCCAACCGCGGCCGGTGCCCTCCTGCCAGATGGTGCGCACCCGCCGGGCGGTATAGGCCAGCACCCCGAAACCGAGGAGCATCTGCACCAGCATCGCCGTGAATGCCAGGCTGGCCGGCGGGACCACGGGCAGCGAGGGCATCAATTGCACAAAAGGTAGTGCGGGACTGAAAAGCACGACCGGGAACGCTTCCGCCGGCGCCCAGGCCTGCTCGCGGTTGACCAGGTAGATGAACACGGCCCACGGAAACACGGTGACCGCGAGCAACAGGGCGCCCGCCAATCCCACGGCTTGTCGCGGGTCCCGTGCCCAGAGGGATCCGACCAGTCCGAAGGACAAGGACAGGAACAAGCCATTGATCAAGGCCAACACCAACAATGCGACGGCAGACAACGTGACGCCTCCGAGCAAAAGGGGGATCGCCAGCACCGGCACGACCGCCATCAATTGATAAAACGTCTCGCAACCGGCCGCGCAGATTTTCCCCAGCACCACATCCCACCCCGTCAGATCGGTCAGGAAGAGCAATCCCAGGGTCCCATCGCGGCGCTCCCGCCCGATGCTGTCCGCCGTCCGTTGGCAACCGGCGAGCATGGACCACAATCCGCAGGCCAGGCCGAGCAGTGTGAAGAGCATCGCCCCGGCTTCCATCATCCCGCCGCCCACATTGCCAAAAAACCAGAAACACGAGGCGGCCAACGCCGCCCCCGCCAACCCGGTCGCCAACCGCATCCGCCAAGTCGCCGGTCGCCGGGATGCGACCCGCAGTTCCCGCTCCAATACCGGCCAGACGGTTCGCATGCCCTTTTGACTCCACGCCGCCACCTCCCGTCACGCCGCCTTCGCCCGCAATTTTTTCTCCCCCGGACGCAGCCGCGCATACTCGCGGAAGCCCCGCATCAGATCCTGCTGGCAAAAGGTGATCCAGAACACATCGGTGACCCCCCCGATGCAACACCACAGGACCACCGCACCGGTGAGCCCCATCCCGTTGAACGTGGCGTTGCTGGAATTGGCCAGCAATGCCGCGATCGTCGACAGCACCAGGATCAGGAGCCACGGCAGCACGATCACCCGGAAGAACACCGGCAGCGTCGAGCGCGCCCCGCGGGTGCGCATCCCCACCCAGACCCCCGTCCACGCCAACGCATAGCCATCGACCACGAACAACAGCATCCGTCCCACCCAGACCGCCACCCATTCCTTGGAATCGCCACCCGACTTGTGCAACCCCGCAAACAGGAACACGACATCGGTCGCCAGCACCAACAGGGCCGGTCCCTCGAACTGACGCCGCACGGCCTGCATCCGGCCCTGCACGAGGTTGGAAACCGTCAGGGGCGTTGACACCAACAGTTCCATCGCGCCGCTCCGACGATCGTCCATGAACTGGCGCGGGGCCTCAGCCGAAATCCAAAGCTTGAACACCAGATGAACCAGGATCGACACCGTCAGGAAGGTCGGCAATTCGAACCAGTCACTCCCCACCTGCGAGCCGATCAACAGAAACAGCATTGCCACGCCGCCGAGAAACACCCAGACCGACACCCCGCGCGACCAATGGCGTCCGGCCAGCCAGACCAACGGGCTCGTCTCCAACAGGCGCGTGCGGAATCCCACCCGATGCCCGGCCGTGGGCCAACGCCAGTCTTCCAACCAGGCCGTCGGACCCCGGCGACGCGGGCTCAGCCCCTTTTCCTGCCAGAGGCGCGGCAACCGCAGGCTGCCCCAGAGGAGACTCACAAGCGCCACGCCCCAGACAAAGGCGATCCCCTGCCAGAACTGGCGTTCCGACCCCTTGAAACCGTCGTCAAACGCCCGCCAATACAGCGGGACCGGCGTTTCCCAGGAACAGGTCGATTGCCATAATAGTCCCAGGTGGTTGTCGTCATGCCCGAGCTTGTGTCCCACCCACACCCCCAACCCGCCCAACGCCGGGATCAGCCCGCACACCGCCACCAACAATCCCACGGCCAGGACGGCCGCCCGTTTGCCGTCCGCACTCAGGGTCGAGGCGAACATCCCGACCGACAACGACAGGAACAGGGTCGATCCCAAGACGAGGATCATGCGCAGGTACTCGTTCACGCCGACCGACCCGAGCAGCATCGACATGGCGATCACCGGGAGAGCCGCGCCGAGTTGGAAGATGCAGCCCAGGGAACACGCCGCCAGCTTGCCCAGGAGGACGTCGTGCCCGCGCAGGTCGGTGAGGAACAGCAGGCCGAGGGTTCCCTCCCGACGTTCGACCGCCAGGGCATCGGCGCAGTAAACCACGCCCGCCAACAGGGCGAACACGAAAGAAAGGAAGGTCGTGACGGCGAACAGCTCGGCCCCGAGGTGGGTCATGTTGGAGCCGGGTTCCAAGATCATGATCCAACCGCAGACAATGACGGCGGCGGCGGCGGCGGTGGCACGGCCCCAATAGTTCCACGGTCGGCGCGAAGCCACCCGCAGTTCACGGCCGACGACAGGCAGCAGGGTCATGTCAGTGTCCGTGCCGCGAACGCAGGTCGGTCCGCAGACGTTCCACCTCATCCAGCAGGTGGACCAGCAGGGCGAGACCGGGCCCTTCGATCCCGCATTGGGTCCGCAAATGCTCGATCCGCCGGAGCCTTCTCAACGCCTCGTCGTCGAACCGGCCCGGGGCCGCTCCCGATCCTCCGGCCGCGACGGGCCGGATCAATCCCTGTTCTTGGAAATGCAGGATGGTTGTTGAGGTGATCCCGGTGATTTCGACGACCCTATCAATCGTATAAGTGGCCTCCAAATCCGGCTCAAAGACCGGCCGGTCGCCGGCGGGTTGTTCCCGGTCATTCATACGGTGGGCGCGGTTCGGGGATTGAAGGTGGAGATCGTGCGCAATTGTTCCCATTGCGCCCGCTCGGCATCGTTGAGCTTCGTCGGCAACTGGACCGAGACGATGACATGGAAATCACCACGCCCGGCGTCCTTCCCTTTGGGCAGGCCGCGACCGCGCACGCGCAATTGCTGGCCATTCGCCGTGCCGGGGGCGAGCCGCAATTTCACGGTTCCGTCCAGGGTCGGCACCACGATCTCGGCCCCCAGCACCGCTTCCCAGGGGGCCACTTCGAGCTCGTGATACAGGTCGGACTCCCGGGCATGGAAATCGGGATGGGCCGCATGCCGGACGCGCAGGTAGAGATCCCCCGCCGGCGTACCGCCGCCTCCCGGTTCACCCTGCCCCGGCACCCGGATGCGCCGACCCTCCGTCACCCCGGCCGGGATGCGGACCTGAAACATATGCGTCTCGGTCTGGCCGGTCTGCGAATTCACCAACTGCAGCGAAATCGGCCGCACCGTGCCGGTCATCGCCTCTTCCAACGTCACGAGGACGTCGCCCTCGACATCACCTCCCCGACGGGCCCGACCCGCACCGGACGATGGGTTCGGACTGAAGCCCCCATCCTCCGACGGAATCCCATAACGGCTGCCTCCGCTGAAGAACTGCTCGAAGAAATCGCTGAAGCCCGTGCCGCCGAAATGGAATTCCTGGCCGGGGCCCGCGGGCCCGCGGGGCCGACCCGCTCCCGCCCCGCCCGGAGGCGCCTGGGCCCGGGCCTCATCCTGCCAGTTCGGCCCCAATTCATCGTATTTCTTGCGCTTGACCGGATCGCTCAGGACCTCGTTCGCCTCATTGACCTCCTTGAACTTTTCCTCGGCGCCCTTCTTGTCCTTGGCCACGTCCGGATGGTATTTCCGGGCCAGCTTGCGAAAGGCCTTCTTGATGTCCTCCTCCGTGGCATCCCGCGCGACTCCGAGCGTGGTGTAATAGTCTTTGAATTCAATGGCCATGGGTCGGGAAAGGTCACACCAACGTCCACCCTGTGCGGTATTCGCGCCGGATGAATCCATCGGCCGCACGGGTGTTCTTGACCCGGAGTTTCTTCGAGTCCCACTCCAGTTTCTTGCCCACCCGGAAGGCGACATTGCCCAGATGGTTCGCCTCCGTCAGCCAACCCGCATAACCGAAGTTGCAAGTCGTCGGCGCCCCGGTTTTGCAGGCGTGGATCCATTCCTCATGATGCCCGATCGATTTCGGGATCGAGGGGGCCGGCCCGGTGAATCCCGCAAAATCCTTTTCCGGCAGCAACGCGTACTTCGCATAATCCGCGAGCAACATGCGCCCGTTGGTGCCGATGAAGAGCGCCCCACTGTCCCACTTCGGGATGCCCCCCGCGGTCCAGATCTCCGGCCGATCCTCACCCTGATGCCACGTCAACCGCACCGGGGGCAGATCCCCGCGCGCGCCATATTCATACACCGCATGCATCGACGCCGGGGCGATCTCAGGATGCGGCGGCGGCCCGCCCGACTCGATGCTCAGCGGCGCCTGCAATTTCAGCGCCCAGAACGGGAGATCGTTCCAATGCGAGCCGAGGTCGCTCATCGTGCCATTGCCAAAATCCCACCAGCGATACCATTTCGGCCCCGGATAATAGACTTCATGGAACGGCCGATAGGGGGCCGGCCCCAGCCAGAGGTCCCAATCGAGACCTTTCGGGACCGGCGATGATCCCGCGGGCCGCTCGCGAACGCTGACGATGTCATGGTTCCGCGCGGCTGCCTCCGGATCCTGCCAACCCCAGGCGCGTCCGACCCACACATGCACCTCGCGCACCGGTCCGATCGCGCCGCCCTGCACCAACTCGACGACGCGGCGATAATTGTCGCTGGCATGGATCTGGGTGCCCATCTGGGTGGCGACCTGGGCCCGGCCCGCGGCCTCCCGGATGACGCGGGCCTCCCAGACATTATAGCTGAGGGGTTTCTCGCAATAGACATGCTTCCTGAGTTTCAACGCCGGCAGGGTGGCAAACGCATGCGTGTGTTCGCACGTGCTGACCACCACGGCGTCAAACTCGCGCTCGATCTCGAATAGTTTGCGGAAATCGGTGAAACGTCGCGCCTTGGGAAACTTCACCAAGGCACCCTCCACCGCGGCGTCCGACACGTCACAGACGGCGACGATATTCTCCGTCTTCCCCACCTCGGCAAGGTTGCCGGCGCCGCGTCCTCCGACCCCGATGACGGCGACATTGAGCCGGCTGTTGAGATTCTGGCCGCGGAGCAATGCCGGGGCGGCCAACCAACCGGTGGCGGAAGCTGCCAGCGTCTGGGTGAAGCGGCGGCGGGACAGCCCACCCGGGGGAACTGAAACTGCGGAAGGTGAGTGCGTTTTCATGGGCGACAATTGAGATTATCCCTTCGCCTCCGGCATTGCACCCGCCAAGTGGGGCCGCGCCCATCTCGCGCCCCCCCCGACGAGGTAGCCGACGAGGTGCGAGGCGGATTCCGAAGCCGTAGCCGAGGTACGAGGCGGATTCATGCATACGACAGGATCCGCCTCGTACCTCGGCGGCTACAAGACGGGGGTTCCGCCTCGTACCTCGGCCGCTACAAGACGGGGGATCCGCCTCGTACCTCGGCTACCGTCCGTCACTCCGCCAGCCAATCCCGCAGGACCTGCAGATCTTTCTGCATTTTGGCGATCATGGGCTTTCCCGCCCCGTGGTCATACTCGTGGTGTTGCACGATCGGACCCGTGTAAGCGGTGGTCCGGAGCCAGGTGAAGAACTTCCGGTCCACCATCCCCTCCCCCAGCATCACCCACTTCGATTCCCAACCCTTGGCGGTGCGTTGCCAGACAAAGTCCTTCACAAAGACGGCCGTGAATTGTTGTTCCATCAACCGCGCCTGCGTGGGCCAGGACAGGCCGCCTTCCAGGGTCGCGTGGCCGATGTCGAAGCAGACCCCCATTTGGCGCGGGTTCACACCCTTCATCATGCTCCAGAGATCCCACACGGGCGCGCCCACCTGGTTGCTCCCTGAATGGTTCTGGAACCCGGCCTGCATCCCCAATTCCCGGTTCAATTCCGCCAGATCCCGCAATTCCGCACCGATCTCCACCAACTGATCCGGAATGGACCGGGTGCGGTCATATTGCCGGAAACCGAGCCGATATTTCCTGATCCCCAATTTCGACGCCAGCCGCAACAGATCAATGGAGTGAGGTTGCGCCAGGCTGTTGATCGCGGTGGTCAGGACCGTCAGTTCCTTGCCCCGTTTCCGAAGCAACTCCACCCACCGCGGCAATTCGTCTGCGGCACGCTCCGGTTCGATCTGGCCCTGGGGCCGCACCGGGCATTCGACGCCATCCCATCCGATCTCCACCACCGTGTCGGCGATATCCTCCGGGCTCAGGCCTTGGAAGGGTTTGGTGAAGCCGATTATCTTATGCCCAGGTTTCACCACGCCCTCACCCCATGCATGAGCCGGCGCGACGGCCCAGGCGGCCGCAGCAACCCCTGTCGCCGAGACAAAATCGCGTCGCGTCAGGGAAATGCTCATGGTCCCGAATCAACTTCATCGCCGGACCTTTTGCCATTCCAAAACGCCCGCGTCGGGCCCAATGGGGGCGCATCTGGGCATCGTGGGAAGCCGGGCAATGGGAGAAGCGGGGCGGGTAGGAAAACCCGTCCTCCCAGGGCGGCCGCGACAGCTCCGGGGGGGGCGGGTTTTCTTATCCGCCTTCCCACGATGCCCAGATGCGTCCGTGCGTCCGTGCGTCCCGGGCGGCCTTGGATCCCCACTTCAACTGAGATCAAACAGCAGCACCTGTGCGGGTTGGGACGCGA
>JANYCC010000343.1 GCA_025360495.1 Verrucomicrobiota bacterium
GTTTCCTCAATGCCGCCGCCGGCATCACCACCGTGCCCACCGGCGACGTGGGCAGCGGGGACATCGTCCCGGAGATCGGCATCACCAGCACGCCCACGATCGACCCGGTGGCCGGCACCATCTTTGTCGAGGCGAAGACCAGGGAGTCCGGGGGCAAGTACGTGCATCGCCTGCACGCGCTGGACGTGACGAGTGGACAGGAGCGGCCGGGCAGTCCGGTGGTTCTGACCGCCACGGTGAAGGGCTCGGGCGACGGCAACAACGGCTCGGGGTCGGTTCCTTTCAATTCGCTCCGGCAGATGAACCGTCCCGGACTGACCCTTTTCCAACCCGCCAACCAAAGCAACCCGCTGGTCTATATCGCGTTCGCCTCACACGGGGACAACGGACCCTATCACGGCTGGGTGCTGGGCTATGACGCCGTGACGCTCAAGCTCGTGCAGGTCTACAACACGACGCCCAACGGCGGGCTCGGAGGCATCTGGATGGGGGGTCTCGGGCCGGCCTTGGATGCTGACGGCAATCTCTATGTCATCACCGGCAACGGCACGTTCAACCCGGCTTCGCAAAACTACGGTGACAGTTTCCTGAAGATCACGACGGGCGGCACCAACCTCGCCCTGGCCGATTATTTCACACCGTTCAACCAGGATGCACTCAACCAGGCCGATGCCGACCTCGGTTCCGGCGGCGTGGTCATCCTGCCCGACGAGGTGGGCAGTGTGGCCCATCCGCATCTGATGGTCGGTTGTGGCAAGGAGGGGAAGATCTATCTGCTCGACCGGGATAACCTGGGCCATTTCCATGCGGGCAACGATTCCCAAATCGTGCAATCCCTGGCCGGGCTGATCGCCGGCACCTGGGGCACACCTTCCTATTACAAGAAACGTCTCTATTATGTGGGTTCGGGAGACGCACTGAAGCTGTTGCCCTTCGCCAGTGGAAAGTTGACCGGCGTGGTGCAGAGCCAATCACCCAACGGTTTCGGTTATCCCGCGGGTACACCCAGCCTTTCGGCGGACGGCAACACCAACGGGATCGCGTGGGTGATCGATGCCGGGGCCTATGGGAGCCGCGGTCCGGCGGTGCTTCACGCCTATGACGCCGAGAATCTCGCGCGGGAACTTTACAACAGCGCCCAGACCGGCACCCGTGACGTCCCCGGCCCGGCGGTGAAGTTCACGACCCCCACCGTCGCCAATGGCAAAGTCTTTGTCGGAACGGCGGGCAGCCTGGCGGTCTTCGGCCATGGCCAATGGGTCGCCGCACCGACCATCACGCCCGACGGGGGGACGTTCACCGGTTCGGTGCAGGTCACCCTGGCCGACCCGACGGCCGGAACCGAACTGCGCTACACGACCGATGGCAGCACCCCGGGCGCCGCGTCGGAACTTTACACCGGGCCGATCACGCTGACCCAGACCACCGCCCTGAAGGTGAGGGCGTTCAAGTCCGGTTATGCGGACAGCGAGGTCGTGGCGGCGACGTTTTTCAACAGCAACTCCGTCGGGGCCGGCACCGGACTGCGGGGCGAATACTTTTCCAACCACGTCAAGACCTTCACCGGCACACCCACGTTGATCCGGACCGATGGGACGGTGAATTTCGACTGGGGCAACGGTTCCCCCGACCCGAGGATCTCAGCGGACAGTTTCACCGTGCGATGGACCGGACAGGTGCAGCCCCAGTTCAGCGAAACCTATACTTTCACGACCACCACCGACGACGGCGTACGGCTGTATGTCAACGGGCAGAAGATCATCGACGAATGGATTGACCAGGGACCGACCTCCTGGACCGGGACCATCGCGCTGAAGGCCGGACAACGTTACGACCTGCGGATGGAGTATTATGAAAACGGCGGCGGGGCCGTGGCGCAGCTCGCCTGGCGCAGCCCGTCGACGTCGCAGGCCATCATTCCCCGCAGCCAACTTTATCTGCCCAATCAACCACCCCTGGTGTCACTCACTGCGCCGTTGCCGGGATTTTCCGTCCCTGGTCCCGCCAGTGTCACCCTCAGCGCGACTGCGTCCGATCCGGACGGGACGGTGGTCAAAGTCGCCTTTTATGACTCGGGCGCACTTCTCGGCACACTGACCAACCCACCCTATGTTCTGACCTGGATCCGGGTGCCGGTCGGCACTCATACGGTGAGTGCCATCGCGACCGATGACCGCGGGGGCGCCACCCAGTCGACGGGCGTGGACATCAGTGTCACCGCCGGAAGCGGGCGGCGCTTCGGTCTCACCGTCCGGCCGCAGAGCCAGGCGTTCCTCAACCTGCCCACGGACAGTTCCGGTGCCCTGCCCGCCCTGCTTTCCGAAACCGGCGCGTTCGCCGATGTCGCCACCCTGGCGCCCGCCACGGGACTGATTCCCTACCTGATCAACTCGCCTTTCTGGTCGGATCGGGCGGCCAAACAGCGGTGGTTCGCCGTGCCTTATGACGGCGGTGCGATCCGGCCGGCGCAACAGATCCAGTTCTCGGCGGAGGGCGATTGGATCTTCCCGACCGGCACCGTGTTCGTGAAGCACTTTGATCTCCAGACCAACGAACTGGACCCCGGCTCCTTGCGACGACTGGAGACGCGGCTCCTGGTTTATACGACCAATGGGATTGTGTTCGGCGCGACCTACCGATGGCGGCCCGACTATGCCGACGCCGACCTGGTGAACAGCAGCCAGACCGAGGACATCGCCATCCAGACCGCCAGCGGCGTGCGCACCCAACAATGGTATTATCCCAGCCGCACCGACTGCATCACCTGTCACACCGCCCAGTCCGGAGGGGTGCTGGGTGCCTCCAAGACGCGTCAACTCAATGGTGACCTGACCTATCCCGGCAGCGGGGAGACCGATAACCAACTTCGCACCCTGAATTCCGTCGGATTCTTCTATCCGGCGCTCGACGAGTCGGTCCTGGCCTCTTACGTACGCCTGGTTGCGGTGGGCGACACCGGTGCATCCCTGGAATTGCGCGCCCGCTCATTCCTCGACGTCAACTGCGCCTATTGCCATCAACCCGGTGGGGTCCGGGCCAATTTCGATGCCCGATTCACGACGACGCTTTCGGAACAGCATCTGATCAATGGACCGGTCATCGCCGACCTGGGCGTGCCGGGCACCCATGTCATCACCCCCGGTGACGGGCTTCGTTCCGCCGTGCTCCGGCGTGTCGAGACCACCACCCCGCTGGTCAGGATGCCGCCCCTGGCCCGGAATGAAGTCGACACGGCGGCAGCCGATTTGTTGTCCGCGTGGATCGACAGCCTGGTCGGTCCGGCCCCGACCCTGGACGCAGTCCGACAAAATGATTCGGTGATCGTTTCGTGGACTTTTGACGGGGCTTTGGCCCACGGCGGGGACTTCTATCTCGAGTTGGCCGATGACCTCCCGCCACTCGGGGCCTGGGGACCCGGACCCGCCCCGACGGTGAACGGCAACCTTCGAACGGTTGTCCTGCCGGCGGCAGATTTTCATCGGTTCGCACGTCTCACGAGCCAGGCGCCCGTGCCGTGAACCGAGGATGAATAAATATAAGAAACACACACACACAACACATGAATCCTCCTCCTTTTCTCTCCCGCGCACTGCCCGTGGCGGGAATGGCCCTGCTGGTTTTCGGCGCATTCCCGCAGAAGCCCCTGGCGGCCACCCCGTACAAGATCGTCAACACCGCCCAAACCATGGGGACCGGCGGGATTGACTATGTCTATACGGACAGCGATGGCCGCCGCATTTATGTCCCCCGGGGGGAGCAGGTCCTGGTGTTCGACCTGGACACCTTGAAATCGGTCGGCGCGATTCCCAATGCCCGGGCTCGGGGCGCAGCGGTCGATCCCAAGTCCCACCATGGATTCTGCAGCAGCAGCCCGGTGGTGATGTGGGACACCCGGACCCTCCAGACCCTCAAAACCATTCCCATCCAGGGCCGACCGGACGGCATCCTGTTCGAACCATTGACGGAACGGATCTATGTTTTCAGCCACAGCCAACCCAACACCACGGTCATCGACTCCAAGGATGGGTCGGTCGTCGGCACGATCGACCTCGGCGGCGCACCGGAGCAGGCGGCCAGCGACGGGCAGGGCCATGTCTATGTGGACATCGAAGACAAAGACAATGTCGCGGTGGTGGATGTCCGGACCCTCAAGGTCACCGCGCACCACGACCTGGGCGGAAAGGGGGGCGGACCCGGGGGCCTGGGTCTCGATGCGAAAAACCACATTCTCTTCGTGATGTGCCAGCATCCGCAGACCTGTGTCGTGCTCAACGCGGACGATGGCAGAATCCTTGCCACCCTGCCCATTGGCAAAGGCACCGACGGCGGCGGATTCAATCCCGCCACGATGGAAGCCTTCAGTTCCCAGGGCGATGGCACACTGACCATCATCAAGGAAAACAGCCCGACCGATTTCGAGGTGGTGCAGACACTGCAAACCAAGTCGCGCGCGAAGACCTGTGCGCTGGACACCCTCAAGAACCAGATCATTCTGATCACCACCGAACCGGCGCCGGCCACCGCGAACGGGGCCGCGCCAACCCCGCCGACGGCGCCGAACCCACCCGGTGGGGAGGGGCGTGGCGGGCGCGGTGGCGGCGGCGGCGGCCCATCCCTGCTTGATATTCTGGTTGTGGGCCGGTGAATCCGTTTCTTGAGGCGAGGTGCTCTTCGATCAGAACCTCCGCGCCTTCGAAGCGGTATCCCCTGGGAAAAAAGCGGACGGATTCGTGACATTCCTCCCGTTCCCTCGTCTGAGCCGGTTGGTTCCCAGTCGCATTCCCACCAAGACATGAAACCTTCAAGCCTCCGCCGCCCGGCTGCTTGTCTGCTCAGCTTGCTCCCGTTGCTCGCTGATCTACGTCACCCCCATTTCGGGGAACGTCCCGGGTCTGGTCCGGATTCCGGCGGATTCCGACCTGCGTTTGAACGCGCAGGCCAAGGTCGGAGGCACTGTCCGTCTCGAGGTGGCCACCCAGCCTTACACGACTTATGTCATTCGGCGTCGCGGTTCCCTGGGCGCAGCGCCGGAAACCGTGAGGGAAATGACGGGCGACGGTTATCTACAGTCCGTGGAGGTTCCCGCGTCGGCGGACAGCAGTTTCTTTGACCTGGTCCGGACCCGGGATTGAGGCGGAAACGGGCCCATCCTTATACCGCGACCTAAAGACCCGGAAATGATCAGGCGGCCTTGCGCGCTCGGGCCCGGAAACGGGTGATGGCCGCAAAGGCGAGGGCGCAGCCTCCGGTCACCAGGGACCATGCAGCGGGCTCGGGCACCGCGATGATTCCGCCGGCGTAATCGCGCACATCCGTGCCATCCGTCACGCCGACACCGTAGTTGGGCCCGCCGCCGAAGTCGCCGTTGCTCCAGAGGTTCACGGAATCGCCGCTGGCGGTGTGGAACACCAGACCGTAGATGTCAAAATAGCCGCCGTGGAAGGGATAGTCGCTGGCGGTTTGGGGCGATCCACCCGGGTAATAGAGGTTGTCGTAGGAAAAGCCGGGCGCGACGGCGTCGGGACCTTGGACGCCATGGGCGACGACAAAGAATCCAAAGCTATGCGGGGCCAGCAGGTTCAAGGGCTCCGGGTTGGCGGGATTGCTGGGCACGATGCCAGTGATCGTGGTGTTCAGGCCGATATTGGAATCAGCGAACGTGCCGGAAATGCCGGTCACGATGAAGGAGCCAAGGGGATCGACCGGGTTGGGCGAAGTGCCGGGCAGCGTGCCGGTGTTGGGATTGGGGGCGTAGGTCAGCTGGAGGTTTCCGCTGATGCCGGAGCCGCTGAGGGTGAAGGCAAAAGTGCCGGCCCTGGCGACGCCCAGGGAAGCGGCAACGAGGCATCCGGCGGCGATCAAATGCTTGGGATTCATGAACATTTTCCGATAAACGAGGCGGTGAATTGCGGTGTGGGTGAACAGCACACGTTCACCCGTGACGGCAAAGGGAGTACCAGCAAAGTGCGGGCGGATGATTTCGAGGGATGAGCCAGGCGTCAAGCCAAGCAATTGGAGCCCAAACGAATCGGAGCGACCCCGAGTCGCCGCTCATTCCCCGCTGGCTCACCCGATCCCCCACCGATCGGAGCGGCGAGTCCCACGAGTCCCACCCCACCCTCGGAGGAACGAGTTACACGAGTCCCACTTCACATCCTTGAAAGGGCAATCGCGCCCCTCCGCGAAGTATTCCTTCGGCACATCTGGGTCAATTGCGCCCCCGAACCAATGAATTGCACCTTTTGGGTGACACGCTCCAAGACCGGCACCTCAGACAGACAGCTCCGAACTGGCCCGGAAATGGGAGATAAAGGGACGGTAAGAATGAAGAACGCCGTTTGCAGGAGCCTCGGTGACGAAGTTCACCCTCCCGAGAGCACCCCATTCTCAGTTTCATTCATCCTTTGGTCTTATGAGAGGGCTCAGAGAGGCCGGAAGCTCTGCTTCGTCCGACGTTATTAACAGTTGGAGCGGGTGAAGGGAATCGAACCCTCGCTTCACGTGCACCCTTAAAACACGCGTGTTTTCGAGGTCTTTTTCTGGACACTCGCGTTTCATTGGGCTTTCTTCATTCTTACTTTTATTCTTACCTGACGAGAGTCGGGTGAAATTGAACCAAAACCATGGCCACCGTCTGGAAGCATCCCAAATCCCGGTTCTGGACCGCGTGCTACACCAACCGAAACGGCAAGCAGGTCAAACGGTCGACCAAGCTCACCAACCGCAACAAGGCCCAGCGGGTGGCGCTGGAGTTCGAGGAGATGGAGCGGGGCGCCAAGGAGGGCTCGGCGACCACCATCCAACTCCAGAAGGTGGTCAACGAACTGGCCGAGAAGGTCACCGGCGACAGCCTCAAGATGCCCACCGTCCAGGAATTCCTGACGGACTGGCTGGACGGAAGCCGTAACCAGAACAATGCGGCTTCAACCATCGAGCGATACTCGCACACGGTCAGGCTGTTCCTGAGATTCCTGGGCAACGGCAACCAGATGCGGGTCGCGGGGGTCACAGCGCTGCACGTGGAAGGATTCCTGAAGGCCCGCCTGAAAGGCGGCGTCGCTCCAAAAACCGCGATTGTTGACCTCAAGACCCTCCGTGTGGCGTTCAACCGGGCCGAACGATTGGGGATCATCCTCAAGAATCCCTTCCTGGTCGTAGAGTTGCCGGACGAAGACTCCTCGGAACGTGGTCTCTTCACCCACGAGGAAGTCCAACGCCTGATCATTGCCGCTTCCTCAGAAGATTGGCGCACTTTGATCATGATCGGTTACTACACCGGGGCACGCTTGGGCGATTGCGCGGCCATGACGTGGAAAAACGTCGATCCCGACCGCAAGGTCATCCAGTACACCCAGAAGAAAACCGGCAAGGAGGTGGTCGTGCCGATGCACGTGGACCTGATCGAACGCCTCTGCTGGCTGCAAGAATTCGTGCAAGAAGGGCCTCTTTGCGGCGAATTATCGCAAAAGGGATCGGGCGGCAAGGATGGTCTGAGCGTTGGGTTCAAGCGGATCGCCACCAAAGCCGGAATCGATCAGGGCATCATCCAGGGTAAAGGCACCCGGATGTTCACCAAGCTGACGTTCCACTCGCTCCGGCACAGTTTCAATTCCACACTGGCGAATGCCGGCGTGAGCCCGGAAATTCGGTGTAAATTGACCGGCCACTCCTCCTGGTCGATGAACGACCGCTACACCAAGTTCAACATCCCTCCCCTCAAGACCGCCATCGAAACCATGCCGACGATGGAAGACGGTAAGTGACGGGTATTGAGGATGGGGCTGCCGATAGACAGCACACTGCCCGTCTCTCGGATCCCGCTTTGCCGATCCCTCGTCCGGTGCCTGGCGCTTCTCGATAACGGTTCCAAGCCGGTTGAGAGGGTCCATGGAAAGAAGGAAGAAGAGCTTTTGGGTGAAGTGCCGGAAGGAAATCGAACCGAAGAGAGCGGAATTTCAAACCGCCATCTTTAGCCCACTTTCATTCCGCCGCTGACAGTCCATGCCGGGAAGGGAGGCTCCCGAGCACAACCCAAGTCCGGCTCCTCAGCAGAATCTGTGGGTGAAAGAGGCGCTTTCCAGCAGCAGGCAGGCGAGTCCGTTACGCGTGGCGACCGGCGGCAACGCGAGCTGGGGGCTCGAAGCCCGTGGCCGCCGCTCGCCTGCCTGCCGCTGGAAAGCTTGGCCGCCTTCGGCGGGACCAGTAGTCGGTCGTCAGAGGCCAAATGTGCGCTGTAATGCATTGATGGCATGCCTGTTCCAGGCGAATTGCTTCAGGATTCACCCACAGATTCTGCTGAGGAGGCCCAAGTCCAAAGGCGCCGTTTTCCTTCGGTTGGGCTCTTCTTCGCGGATCGATGGGCGAGAGACCGCCAATCATCTCGGCTGGCATCGTGCGTCGGGTCGTGGAAATACGCCGTGAGTCTCCGGTAGAGTTGGCCCTTCGCTCAGTCGTTTCCGTAGTGCGTTGGGTTCCCGTTTGACGCTTTTCCAAACCCGTTTCCGGAACCCATTTCGCCAGTTTCGAAAGATTCTTTGCGATTTCATGTACGAAATGAGGTTGCTTCGAATTGATGGACGGTGAGGAGAGGAGAGGGAGTACCATGAAACCCATCATCAAAGAGATCCCCTCCAAGACCCGCCGCAAGTTCGACGACACCTTCAAACGGGAGGCTGTGAACAACTGGCTCACCAG